>NZ_QKLC01000008.1:0-161387 GCF_003224385.1 Curtobacterium sp. MCPF17_003
AGATGTGTATAAGAGACAGCTCGATGCCCGCGCATGTTCCGACAGACCACTCGTCGAACGACTGGTGCATCGTCGATCAATGCCCACGCATGCACCCCACCCTCACCCCCGGTTGCGCCGTGTGTCCACGACTCTGGTCCACGTCAGGGGTGCGGATTATGGTGTGCGGCATGGCCCCCGTCCTGACCTCACCACTCGTGTCGACGCAGTGGCTCGCAGACCACCTCGGTGCTGACGAGCTCGTCGTGCTCGACGCCTCGGTGCACACGGTCGGGGCCGGGTTCGGCACCACCTGGCTCCCCGGGCGGGACGCCCACGAGCAGCGCGGCCACGTGCCCGGCGCCCGCTTCGCCGACCTGATCGACGACTTCTCCGCCGCCGACGCCGACGTCCCGTTCACCCGCCCCGGCGCCGAGCGCTTCGAGGTGGCCGCGGCACAGCTCGGCGTGACGAACACGTCGACCGTCGTGGTCTACGACGACAGCGTCGGCGAGTGGTCGGCGCGCCTGTGGTGGATCTTCCGTTCGTTCGGCTTCGACTCGGTCGCGGTCCTCGACGGTGGCTTCACGAAGTGGCGCGACGAGGGCCGCCCGGTGCGCGTGGGCGCACTGCGCACGCCCGCGGCGCCGTCCGATCCCGATGCCGATGCGTTCCTGGCCGGCGAAGAACGTGCGCTCTGGGCCGACCACGACCGCGTCACCCGTGCCGTCTCCGGCGAAGAGCCGGCGTCACTGGTGTTCGCCGCGCCCTGGGCCGCCCTCGGTGACGACCACCCGCCGATCGTGCCGGGCAGCACCCCGATCACGGCGGACACCCTGGTGGACCCCGAGACGAACGCGTACCTGCGCGGTGCCGAACTCGAGCGGGCCTTCGCCGACGTGATCGGTGCCGACGAGATCGTCACGTACTGCGGGGTGGGCAGCGCCGCGTGCGTCGACGCCCTCGCCCTGACGGTGCTCGGGCACGACCGGGTGAAGGTCTACGACGGTTCGCTGGCCGACTGGTGGCGGCACGAGCAACTCGCCTCCTGACGGAACCGGTCGCGGAACGGCGGCCGCGCCTGGCCGACGGCCGAGGACGGACAGCCGAGGACCGACGGCGAACGGCCGACACCGCACTACCGTTGCACCATGAGCACCAGACGCGCGGTCATCCTCGGCGGCACCGGCGGGATCGGCTCGGCCGTCGCACGTGCGCTCCTCGACGCCTCGGGCCGTGGCGGCGACGACTGGCAGGTCGACCTCGTCGCCCGACGCGGTGGCCCGGTCGCCGACAGTCTGACGGCCTCCGGGGCCACGTTCGTCCCCGGCGACCGGCGCGACCGTTCCGTCCTGCGTGACCTGCTCCGCCCCGGAGCCGACCTGCTCGTCGACACCGTCGGTGTGACGCGCGACGACGCCCAGCAGCTCCTGCCGTTCCTCGACGACGTCGGCTCGACGGTCTTCGTCTCGTCCAAGGCCGTCTACGCCGACGAGCAGGGCCGGCACGCGAACTCGCTCGACAAGCCGGTGTTCGGCGGCGCGGTCACCGAGATCCAGCCCACGGTCACCGCCGGGGACGGCGACCCGACGAGTCGTGACGGGTACGGCGCCGCGAAGGTGGCGGCCGAACAGGTCCTGCTCGACCACGGCGCCCCGGTCACCGTGCTCCGCCCGTCGAAGGTGTACGGCGTCGACATCGGCCGCCCGCGGGAGTGGTTCGTCGTCCGCCGCGCGCTCGACGGCCGGGAACGCATCCTGCTCGCCGACCACGGCCGCGGCATCGACCACACGACGGCGGCGAGCGGAATCGGTTCGCTCGTCCGACTCGTGGCGGACGCACCGGACCGCCGGATCCTCAACGTCGCGGACGCCTCCGCCCCGACCGTGCTCGAGATCGTCCGCACGATCGCCGGACACCTGGACCACCGGTTCGACGAGGTCCTGCTCGACGAGGACGCGCCCGCCTTCGTGGGCGGCACGCCCTGGTCGTCGCCGTCGCCGTTCGTCCTCGACACCACGGCAGCACGTGCCCTGGGGTGGGAACCGCCGGAGTTCCAGGCCGCCGTCGCCCCGGAACTGGCATGGCTGGTCGAGACCGCCCACGCCACGCCTGCCGACGGCGACGTCCCCTGGGCCGACGACCCGTTCTGGGACCACATGTTCGACTACGGCCCCGAGGACGCCGCACTCGCACTCCTGTCCCTCAACCTGGGCTGACACGGTGCTCCGGTCCGAGGTCCTGTTCGTCGGCGGACGTTCCGGTGTGGGCAAGTCCACCGCGGCCGAGGCACTGCACGACATGCTCGTCGCTGCGGACGTCCGGCACGCGGTGATCGAGGGCGACCTGCTCGACCTCGCCCACCCGGCGCCGCACGTCGAACACCCCGAGGCGCACCTGGCCCAGCGGAACCTGGCCACGATCTGGGCCGGCTACCGGGCGATCGGTCACCACCGACTCGTCTACACGAACACCGTGTCCGTGCTCGAACACGAGCGCCTCGCTGTAGCGATGGGCGACGATCCGCTGGTCAGCGTCGTCCTGCTCCGCGCATCCGACGACACGACCGCCGACCGGCTCGCTCGACGAGCGGGTGGTGCCGTCCCGCAGGCGCAGCTCGCGCACAGCACGCGGACGGCCGGGAGGCTCGACTCGGCCACTGCCGGCACGGTCGCCCGGGTGGACACCGACGGCCAGAGCCCCGCCCAGGTGGCCGCACGGCTCGCGTCGATCACGGGGTGGCTCGAGCGCTGATCTCCCCGCACGGCCTGTGCAGAGCGGCCGTCCCGTCCACAGATGTCCCCGGGCGGTGGTCCGCCCAGTCGCGGGCGGGCACGCTGGAGCCATGAACGACAACCGCCTCGGCACTTCGGTCAGCCCGTACCTGCGTCTGCACGCCGACAACCCCGTCGACTGGCGCGAGTGGGGTCCCGAGGCGTTCGCCGAAGCGCGCGAGCGCGGGGTCCCGGTGCTGGTGTCCGTCGGGTACGCCACGTGCCACTGGTGCCACGTCATGGCGCGCGAGAGCTTCGCCGACCCGGAGATCGGCGAGCTGCTCCGGCGGGACTTCGTGTCGGTGAAGGTCGACCGCGAAGAACGCCCGGACGTCGACGCGAGCCTGATGGCCTCGGCGAGTGCCTTCACGCAACAGCTCGGCTGGCCGCTGACGACGTTCCTGACGCCCGACGGCCACGTCTTCTTCGCGGGGACGTACTTCCCGCCCACTCCCGTCGGGCAGGTCCCGGCGTTCCGGCAGATCCTGGCCGCGGTGCTCGACGCCTGGACCGAGCGTCGGCACGAGGTCGACGCGAACGCCTCGGCCATCGCGACGGCGATCCGGCAGGGCGCCGTGGCGGACGCAGCGACCCGATCGGGCGACGGCGGTGCCGGAGCCGACCCGGGCCTCCCGTCCGAGGACGCCATCCGGGCCGTCACGGACCAGCTGTCCCGGGCAGAGGACACCACGTACGGCGGTTTCGGCGGCGCGCCGAAGTTCCCGAGCACGCCGTTGCTCGAGTTCCTCGCCGACGCGGCGGCCGACGGCGACGCCGAGGCCGACGGGCTGCTCGACCGGTCGTTGCACGCGATCCGCGCGTCCGAGCTGACCGACGCCGACGGCGGCGTCTTCCGGTACGCGACCAGGCGCGACTGGAGCGTGCCGCACTACGAACGGATGCTCTACGACAACGCAGGGCTGCTCGCGGTCGCGGGTGCCGAGCAGGCCCGCGGCATCGCCGACTTCCTCCGGGACACCCTGCGCCGTGCCGACGGGGCGTTCGTCGCCGCGCAGGACAGCGAGTCGACCATCGACGGCCGTCGGGTCGAGGGTGAGTGGTACCGCCGACCGGTCGCCGAGCGCGCCCAGCTCGACCCGCCACCGCTGGACGACCAGGTGCTCACGGGCTGGAACGGCCTGGCGATCCGGGGGCTCGCGATCGCCGGCGCGCGGCACGGCGATCCAGAACTCGTCGCGCTCGCGCGGAGTGCGGCCGACGCCGTCCTCGCCGCCCACGTGCAGGACGGCCACGTGACAGTGCGGTCCAGCACACCGCGCGGGGCGTCCTCCGCCCCGGCCACCGTCGAGGACGTCGGACTGCTCGCCGAAGGGCTGCTCGAACTGGCCCTGGTGACGGGCGAGGTCTCCTACGCGACCGTCGCACGCTCGCTGGTCGACGACGGCCTGGCCGAGCGCTTCGACGTCGACCCGGTGCTGGCCTCCGCGGGGACCGCCACGGGCGAACAGCCGCAGACCGCGATGCGGTCCGGCACCGTGGCGCTGGCATCGGCCGCCGCGACGCTCGGGGCACTGACGGGCGACGAGGCGCTGCGGGTCGCCGCGGCACGACTCGTCGCCGACCGCGCCCGCACCGGGACCGAGCGACCCCTCGGTCACGCGGATGCCCTCGGTGTCGCCCTCGCCCTGCAACGGCCGTCACGCGAGATCGTCGTCGTCACGAGCGGCACCGACGACCCGATGCGGGCCGTGGCACACCGTGCTCGTCGCCCCGGCACGGTCGTCGCCACCACCACGCCGGAGCAGGCACGCGACTGGGCCGGGGCGGGGTTCTCGTTGTTCGAGGGACGCGACGTGCTCGACCCTGCCGCGTACGTCTGCCACGACCGGGTGTGCGAACTACCCTCCCGGTCGGCGGACGCCCTGGCCCAGCAGATCGCCTGACGCCCCTCCCGCCCGGCGCGCCTGTATCCTGGAATGCTCATGTCTTCTCCGCTGCCCGTCATCACGTACCCGCCCGAACTGCCGGTCTCGCAGCGGCGGGACGACATCGCGGCTGCCATCCGTGACAACCAGGTGGTCATCGTCGCCGGGGCCACCGGCTCGGGCAAGACGACGCAGCTGCCGAAGATCTGCCTCGAGCTCGGTCGTGAGCACATCGGGCACACCCAGCCCCGCCGGATCGCGGCGCGGACCATCGCCGAGCGGGTGGCGGAAGAACTGGGCGGCGGGGAGCTCGGTGGGCTCGTCGGCTACCAGGTCCGGTTCACCGACAAGGTCGGCTCCGAGACCCGCGTGAAGCTGATGACCGACGGCATCCTGCTGAACGAGATCCACTTCGACCGCGACCTGAAGCGGTACGACACGATCATCATCGACGAGGCGCACGAGCGGTCCCTGACGATCGACTTCCTGCTGGGCTACCTGAAGCGGTTGCTCCCCCGTCGCCCCGACCTGAAGCTCATCATCACGAGCGCGACGATCGACCCGGAGTCGTTCTCGAAGCACTTCGACGACGCCCCCATCATCGAGGTGTCCGGCCGCACCTACCCGGTCGAGATTCGGTACCGCCCCCTCGTCGCCGAAGACCAGGACGACGACGCCGACGACGAGTCGGACTCCCGCACCGGTGACAGCGGCAACGCCGCCGACGACCGCGACACCCTGCAGGGCATCACCGACGCCCTCGACGAGCTGGCGCAGGAGGACCCGGGCGACGTGCTCGTGTTCCTGTCCGGCGAGAACGAGATCCGCGACGCGCAGGACGCGATCGAGGGCAAGCGCTACCCGGGCACCGAGGTCCTGCCGCTGTACGGCCGCCTGTCCGCCGCCGACCAGCACCGGGTCTTCGAGCGCCGGCACACCCCGGGTATCCGCCGTCGTGTCGTCCTCGCCACGAACGTCGCCGAGACCTCACTGACCGTGCCCGGCATCAAGTACGTGATCGACACGGGGACGGCACGCATCTCGCGGTACTCCCCGCGGGCCAAGGTGCAGCGCCTGCCGATCGAGGCGATCTCGCAGGCCAGCGCCAGCCAGCGTTCCGGTCGAGCGGGCCGCACCAGTGCCGGCATCGCGATCCGGCTCTACTCCGAGGACGACTTCGGCCGACGCCCCGAGTACACCGACCCCGAGATCCTCCGCACGAACCTCGCCGCGGTCATCCTGCAGATGATCTCGCTCGGCTTCGGGGACATCGAGTCGTTCCCGTTCCTGCAGCCGCCGGACAGCCGGGGCGTGAAGGACGGCCTCGACCTGCTCCGTGAGCTCCGTGCCGTCGACAAGGACGGCCGCATCACGAAGTCCGGGCGACAGCTGACCCGGCTGCCGATCGACCCCCGGCTCGGTCGGATGGTGCTCGAGGCCGGACGGCAGGGCGTCGGACGCGAGGTCATCGCGATCGTCAGCGCCCTGAGCATCCAGGACCCCCGCGAACGCCCACTCGAGAAGCGTGCGCACGCCGATCAGCTGCACGCCCGCTTCGCCGACCCGACGAGCGACTTCCTGACCCTGCTGAACCTCTGGAACCACATCGAGGACCAGCAGGAGGAACTCTCGTCGAGCGCGTTCCGCCGGCTGTGCAAGGCCGAGTTCCTGAACTACCTGCGCATCCGCGAGTGGCAGGACCTGTACCGGCAGCTCTCCCGTGCCGCGAAGCAGGTCGACGTCCGAGTCGGGCAGTCCCGCTCCGACGACGGCGACGCCGTGCACCGGGCACTGCTCGCCGGACTCCTCAGTCAGATCGGGCTGCGGGACCGCGAGAAGCGCGACTACCTCGGCTCCCGGAACACCCGGTTCGTGGTCTTCCCGGGCAGCGTGCTCGCGAAGAAGCAGCCCGACGCCGTGATGGCCGCCGAACTCGTCGAGACCAGCCGGCTGTTCGCCCGGACCGTCGGCCGGATCGACCCCGCCTGGGTGGAGCCGCTCGCCGGGGACCTGCTCAAGCGCACCTACGGCGAGCCGCACTGGGAGAAGAAGCAGGGCGCGGTCGTCGCCTACGAGCGGGTGACCCTGTTCGGTGTCCCGATCGTGCAGCGCCGCCGCGTGCAGTACTCGCGGATCGACCCGGAACACTCCCGTGAGCTCTTCATCCGCCACGCCCTGGTCGAGGGCGAGTGGGACTCGCAGCAGGCCTTCGACCGCGCCAACCGGAAGCTCCGCAAGGAACTCGAGCAACTCGAGGAACGCACCCGCCGCCGGGACATCCTGCTCGACGACGAGAACGTCTACGAGTTCTACGACGCCCGCATCCCGGCCGACGTCGCCACGACCCGCGACTTCGAGGGGTGGTGGCGCACGACTCGCCGTGAACAGCCGGACCTGCTCACGATGCGCCGTTCGGACCTGCTGGACGAATCAGCGGCCGAGGCGGCCGAGGACGACGTGGAGTACCCGACCCAGTGGCGGAGCGGCGACCAGCGTCTCGCCATCAAGTACCGCTTCGAGCCCGGTGCCGAGGACGACGGCGTCAGCGTGCAGGTCCCCCTCGCGCTCCTGCCCCGGATGCGCGAAGAGGGCTTCGACTGGCAGGTGCGCGGCCTCCGGAGAGAACTCGTCACCGCGCTCATCAAGTCGCTGCCGAAGCAGATCCGCAAGAACGTCGTGCCCGCTGCCGACTGGGCCGAGAAGATCGTCGCCGAGCTGCCCGACGACGCCCCGACCGAGCCGACGGAGTCGTTCCGCGCCACCCTCGCCAAGGCGATCCAGCGCATGACCTACGTGCCGGTCTCCGAGTCCGACTTCGACCTGTCCCGTGTCCCCGCGCACCTGCTGCCGACGTGGGCCGTGGTCGACGAGCGTGGTCGCCGGGTCGAGACCGGCAAGGACCTGTCGGCCCTGCAGACCAAGCTCGAGGACCGCACCCGGCAGAGTGTCGCCTCCGCCACGGTGCAGGGCGCAGGACGGCCAGGAGGCGCGGCTCGCGTCGCATCCGCCGGCGCCGGTCGCCCGCTGGAACAGTCCGGACTCACCACCTGGCCCGACCAGGACCTGCCGCAGACCCTCGACACCAAGCAGGCCGGCGGTGTCATCCGCGCGTACCCGTCCCTGGTCGAAGAAGGCACGGGTCCGAAGGCGACCGTCGGCGTGCAGCTGCTCGCCACCCCTTCCGACCGCGTCGTCCGGATGCCCGCCGGGGTCCGCCGTCTGGTGATGCACGCGGTGCCGTCGCCCGTGTCGTACATCCAGTCGCACCTGACCGCGCAGGAGAAGCTCGCGCTCGCCGCCAGCCCCTACCCGTCTACCGCCGCGCTGTTCGACGACGTGCTGGCCGCCGTGGTCGACGCCGGTATCCGTCGGGCACACCCGGACGGCCTCGTCTTCACGAAGGCCGAGTTCGAGTCCGTCCGCGATGCCGTGTCGGCCTCCGTCGTCGACACGATGTTCACCGCGGTGTCCGAGGTCGCGGCCGTCCTGGCCGCACAGCGCTCCGCCGAACGAGCACTCAAGCAGGCGAACTCGATGTCGCTGCTCGCCGCCCTCAGCGACATGCGGCAGCAGATGGAGCGCCTGGTGTTCCCCGGGTTCGTCGCCGTCGCGGGGCTCGACCGGCTGCGCCGCATCCGTGTCTACCTGCAGGGCATCGAGGCGCGCGTGCAGAAGCTGCTGCAGAACCCCGGACGCGACGCGACCTGGATGCGCGAGGTGACCGTGGCGACGGACCGCTACACCGATGCCGGCGGCACCTTCCCGCCCGCGGTCGGGGCGCACCCGGAGCTCGTGCACGCTCGGTGGATGCTCGAGGAGTTCCGGCTGAGCCTGTTCGCGCAGGAACTCGGGACCGCCGAGACCGTCTCGTTGCAGCGGATCACCAAGGCCCTGACCGCCGCACGCTGATGGGTCTACCGTGTCGGCCATGATCGGCACACTCGACGTCGTCGTCCTGGACTGCCCGGACACCCGCGCCCTCGCCCGCTTCTACGCCGAGTTGCTCGGCGGGGAGATCGTCGGCTTCGACGAGGACTGGGCGGAGCTCGCCCTCCCGTTCACCGACCACCGTCCGATCCTGGCGTTCCAGCAGGTCGACGACTACCGGGCGCCGGAGTGGCCCGGGCAAGCGGTGCCGCAGCAGAGCCACCTCGACGTGAAGGTCGACGACCTGGACGACGGCGAGGCCGCGGTGCTCGCGATCGGTGCGACGGCGACGGGGTCGGGCACGGAGACGTTCCGCGTCTACCTCGACCCCGCGGGGCACCCGTTCTGCCTCATCCGGCCGTCGGACTGACCGGTTCGGTCGCCAGACCCTCGACCACGGTCACGTTCGGCAGCGCGGTGAGTGCGGCGCCGGGCAGGAACAGCTTCGCGGCGCGACGGCCGGCGCCGATGACGACCTCGGGGGCGTCGAGGACCCGCGCGTCGATGTAGAGCGGCCACGACGACGGCAGCCCGATGGGGGTGATGCCGCCGTACTCCATGCCGGTCAGCTCGACCGCTTCGTCCATCGGGGCGAAACTCGCCTTGCGGACGTCGAGCAGCTGCTTCACGACCCGGTTGACGTCGAGTTTGGTCGATGCCAGGACGACGCAGGCGGCGTAGCGGACCTCGTCGCCGCGCTTGCCCGCGACGACGATGCAGTTGGCGCCGCCGGCCAGCGGGTAGCCGTACGCCTCCGAGAATGCTGCGGTGTCCGCCAGGTCGGCGTCGATCGGGGCACCCTCGATCTTCATGACGACCTCGGTCGGCAACGCGACGAGGGCTTCAGCGACGGGGATCGCGAGGAATCCGGTGGCGACCAGGGCGGGAACACGTTCGAGCGTCGGCATGGCTCCACCGTAGGGAAGCGATCCCGCACGAGGGTGGAGCCATGACGGAACTCCGGGCGATCGACGTCGACCAGTGGCCCCGCCGGGAGCACTTCGAACACTACCGGCACCGCGTGCCGTGCGCGTACGAGGTGACCGTCGAACTCGACGTCACCGCCTTCGTCGAGCGCGTCCGAGCGACCGGCCGTCGGACCTACGCGTCGCAGCTCTGGGCCATCGCGACCGTGGTGAACCGGCACGACGAGTTCCGGATGCAGCTGCTGGACGACGGCTCCCCCGCCGTGTGGGACCGTGTCCACCCGATGTTCACCGTGTTCCACACGGACACCGAGACGTTCTCCGCCCTCGTCGTGCCGTACCACGACGACTTCAGCACCTTCCACGACGCTGCGGTGTCGACGATGGCGGAGTACCGGGACGACACCCGGATGTTCCCGCAGGACGACCGGCCCGGCAACGTCTTCGACGTCTCGACCCTGCCGGGAGCATCGTTCACCGGCTTCTCGCTCCAGGTGCGCGACGGCTGGGACCACCTGCTGCCGATCATCACGCTCGGCGGGTACCGGGCCGCTGGTGACCGGACGCTGCTGCCGCTGGCGTTGCACGTCGACCACGCTGCTGCCGACGGCTT
Source organism: Curtobacterium sp. MCPF17_003 (assembly GCF_003224385.1). Taxonomy (NCBI): domain Bacteria; kingdom Bacillati; phylum Actinomycetota; class Actinomycetes; order Micrococcales; family Microbacteriaceae; genus Curtobacterium; species Curtobacterium sp. MCPF17_003. Next base: position 10,106 of record NZ_QKLC01000008.1, read on the forward strand.
CCACACGACCCGACTGCTGCGCGAACTCGAGGAGCTCTTCGCCGACCCCGGCTGGCTGGCCTGACCTCAGGGCCTCGGTCGGAGTAGAACGGCGCGCATGACGAACGCAGTGGTGCACGTCGAACTCATCGGCCCCGACCCGGACCGGTTGCGGGCCTTCTACGCCGCGCTCTTCGGCTGGGACTCCCCCGCAGGCGCCCCGGTCGCCGCAGCTGTCTCCGACCAGTCCTCGTACTCGTTCCTCGACCCGGTGCCGGGCGCCGGGCCGGTCGCGGGCGGCATCGGCGGTGGCCCGGGGTTCACCGCCCACGCGCTGTTCTACGTCGGGGTCGAGGACGTCGCTGCGACGCTCGAGCGGGTCGAGGAACTCGGCGGCACCGTCGTCCTGCCGGCGCAGCGCAACGAGGGCGGCGGTGTCACGATCGGGCACTTCCACGACCCGGCGGGCAACCTGGTCGGCGTGGCAGGACCCCGCTGACCAGCCCGTCGTTCCCAGCGTCTCCTACGCTGACCCCATGACGTCGCAGTCGGAGTCCCTCGCCCGCAAACGCATCGGGCTCGTCGGCGCGGGCGGCATCTCCGTCGCCCACCTGCCCGGGCTGCTCCGTCTGGGCGACGTGGTGGTGCACGCTCGCGAGGGCGCACACGAACTCGTCGCCGCGTTCACCGACACCGCCCGGGCCGAGGGCAGCACGATCACCGTCGCCGACAGCCTCGACGAACTCCTCGCCGGGGTCGACGTCGTCGACGTGGTGGTCCCGACGCACGCCCACGCCGAGGTCGTCCGTGCGGCGATCGCGGCCGGCAAGGACGTCGTCTCCGAGAAGCCCCTGGCCCGGACCGACGCGGACGCGGCGGACCTGGCGGCGCGCGCTGCGGACGCAGGCGTCCAGCTCTACCCGGCCCAGGTGGTGCGCTGGTTCCCCGCGTACGCGCGCCTGCACGAGGCCGCGACCACGGGCCTCCTGGGCGACCTGGCGGTGTTGCGGTTCTCGCGGTCCGGCGCCTTCCCCACCCACGTCCCCTGGTTCGGCGACCGCGCGCTGTCGGGCGGGATCGTGATGGACCAGATGATCCACGACCTCGACATCGCACGCTGGGTGGCGGGCGAGGTGACCCGAGTGTCGGCGGTGAGCGTCCGCGCGGGCTCCGAGGCGGAGCCGGTCGAGGCGGCACACGTCCTGCTCACGCACGAGTCGGGCGCGATCAGCCACGTCGCCGGGCTGTGGGGGCCGCAGCACCTCGCCTTCACGACCGAGTACTCGGTGACGGGGACGCTCGGCAGCCTGTCGCACTCGTCCCGGGCAGAGGAGGACACCCGGAGCGACCTCGCGGCACCGGCTTCCGTGGACGGCTTCCTGCCGACGGTCGACCCGGCGGACGACCCGTACGCGCTGGAGCTCGCCGACTTCCTCGCCGCGTTCGACGGCGGTGCACCGCCCCGGGTCAGCGTGGATGACGGCGTCGCTGCGGTGCGGATCGCGAACGCGGCGATCGCCTCGATCGAGTCCGGCCAGCCGGTGGAGGTGTCGCGGTGACGCTCCGGGTCGGCGTGCTCTCCTTCGCCCACACGCACGCCATCAGCTACCTCGGCGCCCTGGCGGCGATGCCCGACGTCGAGGTGCGCGGCACGGATCCGGACGGCGTCTCGACGGGGACGGAACTCGGCGACCTGCGCGGCGCCGAGCTGGCACACGCGCTCGGCGCCGGGTACGCGGACTCCGTCGACGAACTGCTCGCCTGGGGCCCGGACGCGGTGATCGTCACGAGCGAGAACGCCCGGCACCGTGAGCACGTCGAGCTCGCGGCGGCAGCGGGGGCGCACGTGCTCTGCGAGAAGCCGCTCGCGACCTCGTGGCAGGACGGCCTCGCCATCCGCGATGCGGTGGACCGCGCCGGGGTGCTGCTCATGATGGCGTTCCCGGTGCGCTTCGCCCCGGCGTTCGACCGGCTGCGCGCGACGCGGGACTCCGGCGCAATCGGCAGGGTGTTCTCGGTCCGGGGCGCGAACAACGGCATGCTGCCGCTCGCCCGGCACTGGTTCACCGACGTCCGGTCCAGCGGAGGCGGCGCCCTCGTCGACCACGTCGTGCACGTCGCCGACCTGATCGACGGGCTGACCGGAGCGGCGCCGGTGTCCGTCACCGCGGTCGCCAACCGGGTGTTGCACGCGGACCGCGCGAACGCCGAGACCGCGGGTCTGGTGACCATCACGTACGACGACGGCACGATCGCGGCGATCGACTGCTCGTGGAGCCGACCGGACACGTCGCCGGTGTGGGGTGGGCTGACGCTCGACGTCGCCGGGACCGGTGGCACGGTGTCGGTGGACTTCTTCGGGGCGGCTGCTCGCGGACTCGACGCGGTCGGGGGCCGGCCGATCGAGCTCCGGTACGGACCCGACCACGACCTGCCGATGCTCCGCACGTTCCTGGCGGCCGTGGGGTCCGGCGAGCAGCCGCAGCCCGATGTCGGGGTCGGGCTGCGGACGCTGTCGATCGTGCTGGCGGCGCAGGAGTCGGTGCGGACCGGCAGGACGGTGGCGGTCACCCCGGCGTGACGCCGGAGCGCCGCAGCGCGAGTCCGCTGTGGCCGTCCACATCGGCGTCAGCGTCAGCCGCGGCGTCGGAGGCGAGGCGGATTCGCGTCGTGGCGGCCCGGGCGGTATGTTCGGGGCGCGCGGTAGGGACCGCGCACCGTGAGGCAAGGGGTAGCTCGTGACGGTCGCGCCCGCGCGCGCAGCGCGACACGTTCCTGTCGCGCGCCACCGTGCCCGTCACAACGCTCGCCGTCGGGGCGGTGCAGCCGACACCAGGACGCTGCGACTCGAGATCCAGGCCGTCCGTGCCGTCGCCATCGGGGCGGTGGTGCTCTACCACCTGTTCCCCGAGGTGCTGCCCGGCGGCTACGTCGGCGTCGACGTCTTCTTCGTGATCTCGGGCTTCCTCATCACCGCGCACATCGCGAAACCACTGGCGGCCGGCCGGTTCAGCTTCCGGGCCTTCTACGCTCGACGCGCCTGGCGACTCCTGCCGGCGTCGATGGCGACGCTCTTCGTGACCGTGATCCTGACCGCGGTGTTCGTCCCCCGGACGCTCTGGAAGGACTTCACCGAGCAGATCATCGCCAGCGCGCTCTACGTCGAGAACTGGGCGCTCGCGGGCAACGCCGTCGATTACTCCGCCCTGGCGTCCGACGCCAGCATCGTGCAGCACTTCTGGTCGCTGTCGACCGAGGAGCAGTTCTACGCCGTCTGGCCGCTCGTCCTCTGGTTCTGCGCCTTCGTGCGGTACCGGCGCCGACGCCGGAACGGTGTGTCCCTCGCTCCGGCGATGGCCGTCGCGCTCGGCATCGTGTTCGTGCTGTCGCTGGCGTACTCGATCTGGGCGACGGCGCACACCCCCGCGTCCTACTTCCTCACCACGACCAGGGCGTGGGAGTTCGCCGCGGGCGGCCTGCTCTGGCTCGGCCTGCAGCGCGTCCGGATCCCCGCGGCGCTGGCGGCGGCGATGAGCTGGGCCGGCCTCGTGCTGGTCGCGACGACCGCGCTCCGGTTCGACGCGTCGACGCCGTTCCCGGGCTGGACGGCGCTCATCCCCATCATCGGGGTCTCGCTCGTCATCGCGGGCGGGATGCCCGAGCCCGCGTGGAGCCCGGCGTTCCTGTACCGGCTGCGACCCGTGCAGTGGCTCGGGGACGTGTCGTACTCGCTCTACCTCTGGCACTGGCCGCTGCTGATCGTGATGCCCTTCGTGATCGGGACCCCGACGGGCGAAGCGACCCCGCTCTGGGCGAAGGGCATCGTGCTCGTCGTCGCGCTCGTCCTCGCGCACTTCTCGCGCCGGTTGATCGAGCAGCCCGTGATCGCGTTCTCCAGCGAGCGCATGCGTGCGCGGCACCCGCGGCACCGCGGCGTCCTGGTGCTCGCGATCGCCGGCATGCTCGTCGTCGCCGTGCCCGCCGCCGGCATGTACTGGTCGGTGGCGCGAGAGGAGTCCGCGGGTGCCGCCACCGGGGTCACCGTCACCGCGGACGGCACGCTGACCAGCCGAGCCTGCCACGGTGCCGCAGCGATGCAGCCCGGGGCGGACTGCCCGCAGGTGGACGCGGCCGACCTCACGCCCAGCCCGGTGCAGGCGGCGTCCGACTCGTTCGCCGACCAGTCCGGCGCCGGGTGCCAGGTCGCCGGCGAGGACACCACGGTCCGGGGCTGCGAGGTCGGCGACCCCGACGGCACCGTGCGGCTGGCGATCGTCGGCGACTCCCACGCCGCCAACTACGTGCCGTCCCTCGAGCTCATCGCGAAGGCGCAGCACTGGAGCCTCACCACCTACCTGCACTCCGGCTGTCCGATGACCCGAGCACTCGTGACCCCGTCGTGCAACACCTGGAAGGCCGACACCCTCGAGCGGCTGCAGCAGGAGCGGTACGACGTCGTGTTCGTCGCCGCGATGTCCCGCACGCCGTGGCCGCACGGCATCATCCGGCACGCCGACGAGATGACGCCCCAGGTCCGCGACGATGCGGCGGGCCAGTACGCGAAGACCTGGGTCCGCCTGCAGCAGGCCGGGTCGAGCATCGTGGCCCTGCGCGACAACCCCGACCCGGGCATCGGCGGCGTGTCCGACGTGCCGAGCTGCGTCGAGCAGCACGGTGACGGCGCCGCCTGCGACGTCTCCGAGGCCGACGCGCTGATCGACGACCCGGTTGCGCAGGCCGCGCGGACCACGCCGGGCGTCACGCTGATCGACTCCACGGCGATGTTCTGCGCTGACGGCACCTGCCCCTCGGTCATCGGCGGCGTCGTCGTCTACCGACAGGTGCAGCACGTCACGCAGACCTACGCGCGGTCCATGGCGCCGTTCCTGGAGCCGAAGGTGACCGCTGCGGTCGAGGCCGCCGTCGCCGGCTGAGGTGGCCGCAACGGCCGCAACGGCCGCAACGGCCGCAACGGCCGCAACGGCCGCAACGGCCGCAACGGTCGCAGCGGCCGCAGCGGCCAGCCGGGTACCGCCCGGGAGCGTCCTCACCGGAGCGCGCGCGCTACGCTCGTCCCGATGCGCGCAACCGTGCGGGACGTGGCCGCCCTCGCCGGGGTGTCCCCGAAGACCGTCTCCAACGTCGTCAACGGCGGCGTGGTCGTGCGCCCGGAGACCCGTGAACGCGTCGAGCGGGCGGTCGCCGAGCTCGACTACGTGCCGAACCTGTCCGCACGTGGGCTGCGGAACGGCCGCTCCGGAGCGATCGCGCTGACACTGCCGGAGATGGGCAGCGCGTACTCCGCCGAGCTCGCGCAGTCCTTCGTCGAACTCGCCCGCGAACGCGGCTGGGTCGTGCAGCTCGAGCAGACCGGCAACGACCCGGCCCGCGAACGTGAACTGGTCTCCCGTGCCCGCGCACACCTGGTGGACGGGCTGATCCTCAACCCGGTGTCGCTCAGCGCGAGCGTCCTGGCCTCGACCGAGGGGCTGCCGCCCACGGTCGTCATCGGCGAGGTCGAGCCCGAGCACGTCGACCAGGTGCACGTCGACAGCCGCTCGGCGGCCGAGCAGGTCACCGCACACCTCATCGCCCACGGCCACCGACGCATCGCGATCGTCGGGGCGTCACCCGAGGGTGCAGCGACCGCGACCAGCGAGCTCCGTGAACGCGGGTACGCCGCCGCGCTCGCGGCCGCCGGCATCGCGCCCGACCCGTCGCTCCGTGTCCCGCTGCCGGCGTGGACCACGAGTTCCGCGGCGACGGCCTTCGCGGCCTGGCTCGACGAGCACCCCCTGCCCGACGCCGTCTTCGCCTTCACCGACTCGATCGCGTTCGGAGTGCTGCACGTGCTCGCCGCCCGCGGCGTCCGGGTGCCGGACCAGGTCAGCGTCATCGGGTTCGACGACGTCGACGGCGCCGCGTACGCGATCCCGTCGCTCAGCACGGTGTCGTTCGACCGTCGGGCGTTCGCGACGGCGGCGCTCGACCTGCTGACCCGTCGGATCGCGGACCGCGGTGCCGCGCCGGGGACCGTCGTCGTGCCGCACCGGATCGTCGAGCGGGCGAGTGTCGCCGACCGGTGAGCGGCCGACGCGGTTTCACGCTGACCGACACCTCACGCGGCCACGCGCCCGTGGAGTGTCGCTCAGCGCGAAAGACCGCCGGAGCCGCCGCCGCCGCCGGAGCCCCCACCCGGATCCGCCGCCGCCAGCACCGCTGACCGCGTCCGCGCATCGCCGAGGATCCGGAAGTGCCCACCCACCGGCAGCCGCACGTTCGTCGCCCCCTGGAGCTCGCTGCCCTCGGGGATGAGCGTGTCGAACACCCCGTACACCGAGGTGATCCGCGCGTTCGCGTCGAGTTCCCGTGCCAGCCCCGCCAGCACCGGGTCGGCCGCCCGGAACGCCCGCAGGTGCGGAACCGGTGCGAGCCGCGCGTAGACCGAGCCCGCGAAGGGCGTCGACACCGCGACCATCCGGTCGATCCGATCGTGCTGGTCGAGCTGCGTCATCGCGTACTTGCCGATCAGTCCGCCCTTGCTGTGTGCGAGCACGAGCACGTTCCGCAGGTCCTGCTCCTCCAGGGTCGCGATCACCTCGCGCGCCGAGTCGGGCACGGGCCGCAGGTTGTGCCGCAGGACGGGCAGCACGTACACCGGGTGTCCCCGATCGTGGAGCGCGTCCATCAGCGGCCGCATGAAGTGCCAGGTCTCGTAGACGCCGGGGACCACGACGACGGGCTGCCCGGCACCGGTCCGGTAGTCGTCCGCGGTGGTCGGGCCGAGGCTCCGGACCTGCCACCTCGCCGCGTACCCCCAGTCGAGTGCGGCCCACCACGCGCGTCGCACCAGCGGGACACGGCCTGGAGGCCCGGATCGCCCCGTCCGCGCCGCCTCCGTCCCCGACGTGGCCGGCCGGGTCATCGCAGCCCCTCCAGGCGCTCGGCGCTGCGGAACGACTCGAGGAGGCGTGCGAAGGCGTCCGGCTGCCGTTCCTGCACGTGGTGCGGGCCGACCAGTTCCACGAAGGTGCCGTTCGGCGCAGCGGCCGCGACCCGAGCCGACCAGTCGTGCCGCGCGATCGGGTCCTGGGTGCCGCGGACGACGAGGACGGGCTGCGTCACCTCGGTGATCGTCCGCTCGGTCGGGTAGCGGAGCATCGGCCCGAGCTCACGCGTGTACTGCCGCATGCTCCGCACGTAGTCGGTGACCAGGACGCCGTTCATCCGGACGCCCTCGACGAACCCGTCCCGGCCCAGGTCGAGCGCCTGCAGCGGGAGCGATCGCCGCTCGGAGTCGATCACCGGACCGACGAGCACGATCGCCGCGACGGTCTCCGGGTGGCGCCGGGCGGACTCGACCACGACCTGGGCACCCATCGACTGCCCGACGAGCAGCAGGTCGCCGTCGACCAGGTGGCGGACGGCCCGCACGACGACGTCGCCGAGCTCCTCGATCGACAGCCGTCGACCGGCTGCGGGCAGCCAGCCGAACCCCGGCAGGTCGACGCTGATCGTGCGGTGCTCGGCGGCGACGGCGCGCTGCGACCGAGCGAAGGAGCGGTGGGACATCCCGATGCCGTGGACGAACACGACGGTGGGGTCGGTGTCGTCGCGGACCGGTTGCCGCGACGCCATCGCGTGCAGGCGCACGGGCAACCCGTCGATCCGGACGGTCTCCACAGCAGCGCGCACGAACCGAGGCTACGCGGCGGTTCGCAGCGCCGGGTCAGCCTCGTCATCGGCCGCACACAGCCGGGCCGTGTGCACTCCTGACATGAGCGACTCCACTCCCACCAACGACCACCAGCCGGACGGCTCCCACCCGGTGGACCGGGCGACGACGCCGACCGGCTGGGGCGTCGCCCCGACCCCGACGTCGACCTCCACGCTCGACGCCCCCGCGCCGCAACAACAACAACAGCCGCAGCCGCAGCCGCAGTACCGTGCGGACGCCGGACCCCGGACCCCGGGCGCCTGGGACTCCACCGCCCCGAACGGCACCACCCCCTGGTACGGAGCCGGAACCGCGACCAACCGCCGCAGCACCGGCCCGAAGCCCCCGTGGTTCTGGCCGCTCCTCGCCGCGATCGTCGGGCTCGCCGCACTGCTCGTCGGCGGAGGCGTCGGCTTCGCCATCGGCCACGCGATCGGTGCGGACCGGACGCAGTCGACGACCCAGGTGCCCGGCACGAACCGGTTCCCGGGCGACGGCACCGGGAGCTGACCGGCGGGTACGATCCGTTCCATGCGGAAGACCACTGCCGGTCTGTTCACGTCGGTCGACGGCGTCGTGCAGGACCCCTACGAGTTCCAGTACGACAGCTTCGACGACGAGCTCGGTGCGGCGATGGGCGCCTGGATGGCCCGGACCGACACCGTGCTGCTCGGGCGGAACAGCTACCTGGAGTGGTCCGAGTGGTGGCCCGCCCACGCGGACGACCCGTTCGGGCAGTGGATCAACCCGATCGAGAAGCACGTGGCCTCCACCACGCTCGGCGGCGACCTGACCTGGCAGAACAGCACGCGGATCCCGGGCGACGTCCCCGCGTTCGTCCGCGGACTGCAGCAGCGCGAGGGAGCCGACATCGCCGTCTGCGGCAGTGTCACGCTCGTCCGCAGCCTGCTGTTCGCCGGGGTCCTCGACGAACTGCAGCTCATGATCCACCCGGCGATCGCCGGCCGCGGCCGGCGACTGTTCGAACCGACCGACCCGCCCACACGTCTGCGTCTGGTCGACAGCACCGTGACGAGCAAGGGGAACGTGCTGAACACCTACGGGCGGTTCGACGCCTGACGGACGCACCACGGGCCTCCCGGCCCCACCCGTCATGCGCCCCGGCAAACCGCGCGTACCCTCGTGGGTGACCACACGCACCCGAGGAACACCGGAGCAAGCATGACCCAGGACACCCGCCCGCACGTCGTCATCGTCGGCGGTGGATTCGCCGGTGTGGCCGCCATGCGCGAGCTCGCCGACGCACCGGTCCGGGTGACCCTGGTCGACCGTCACGTCTACAACATGTTCCAGCCCCTGATGTACCAGGTGGCGACGGGCGGACTGAACGCCGGCGACGTGACGTACTTCCTGCGCTCGCTCCGGGCCCGCCAGTCGAACGCCGAGTTCCGTCACGGCCTGCTCACCGGCATCCGCACCGACGAGCGCATCGCCGAGATGTCCGACGGCGAGCACCTGCACTACGACTACCTGATCCTCGCCAACGGCGTGAACACGAGCTACTTCGGCACCCCCGGTGCGTACGAGTACGCCTACTCGATGTACTCGCGCTCGCAGGCGCTCCGCATCCGCGACGAGCTGTTCACCCGGCTCGAAGAAGCGGCGGCGAACCAGGGCCCCGACGAGATCCGCATCGTGATCGTCGGTGGCGGTGCGACCGGCGTCGAGATGGCCGGCGCGCTCGCCGAGCTCCGCGACCAGGCGCTCGTCGGCGCGTACCCGGAGATCGAACGCGGCAACATCTCGATCACGCTCGTGCACCGCAGCGGCGAGCTGCTCAAGCCGTTCGCGCCGCGCCTGCGGCGCTACGCCGCCAAGGTGCTGCGCAAGCGCGGTGTCGTGCTGCGGCTGAACACCGGCGTCTCCGAGGTCAAGCGCGACGGCGTGATGACGGCGGACGGCGAGTTCATCCCCGCGTCGCAGGTGATCTGGGCGACCGGTGTCGCCGCCCACAAGGAGGTCTCGGGCTGGGGCCTGCCGCAGACCCACGGTGGCCGCATCCAGGTGAACGACGACCTGAGCGTGAAGGGCGCCGAACGGATCTTCTCCGCCGGCGACATCGCCGCGCAGGACGACGCCCTCGCCCAGCTCGCCCAGCCCGCGCTGCAGGGCGGACGGCACTCGGCGCGGCAGATCGTGCGCCTGCTCGAGGGCAAGGCCACCGAGCGCTTCAAGTACTTCGACAAGGGCACCATGGCGACGATCGGCACGAACGCCGCGGTCGCCCAGCTGCGCGGCGGGATCACGATGGTCGGCCCGGTCGCCTGGCTCGCCTGGGTGTTCGTGCACATCACGAGCCTGCTCGGTGCCGGCAACCGGATGTCGACCCTGACGCACTTCTTCGTCCGCTACGTGTGGTTCATGCGGAAGCGCTCGATCCCGATCGTCGGCGACGTGCGCCCGGTGCGCCCGAACGGCGACCGCGAGCCGGACCCCTGGCAGCTGCAGAAGGCCGAGTAGCCGCCGAGGTCGCTCGCACGCTCGCTTCGTGAGCAGGAACGGTCGGGTCCGCACGTCGGACCCGGCCGTTCCTGCTCACGATCTGCGTGCCGTGGACACGGGGCGCGGCGGCCTGGAGGCGCGGTGCGGGCCGGCCACGGGCCTCCCGGCCGACGCGTGGTGCGCGGGGCTGGCGCCGACGCGTGGCCGGGACCGTGGGACCGGCCGACGCGGAACGACGATGTCGCTGTCCGGCGACGTCGACACTGTCGCTGCGCGCGCTTCGCAACAGTGCGCGCGTGCAACGAACGACGTCGTCGCTGTCGTTCGACGTCAGCCGTCCTACGCCACCCGGACGTCGAAGTACGCGCCGGCGGCGATGTCCTGGAGCAGCCCCGGGCCGGTGGGCCGCCAGTCGAGCAGCTCGCGCGTGGCCTCGGACGTGGCGGACATGTCCATGCCGAAGAACGACGCCATGAACCCGAAGTGCGCGGGCGCGTCAGCGGGGTCGATCGAGGCGACGGGAAGCCCGAGGCCCTCGCCGATGGCTTCGGCGATCGCCCGGGTGGGGATGCCGGTCTCCGCCACGGCGTGCATCCGCGTGCCCGCCGGCGCCTGCTCGAGGCCGAGCCGCACGAGCCGGGCGGCATCGGCGACGTGCACGGCGGCCCAGCGGTTCGTGCCCTCGCCGATGTACGCGGAGACCCCGTGCTGCCGGGCGGTGGCGACGATGTACGCGACGAACCCGTGGTCCCCCGGGCCGTGTGTGGTGGGGCTGAAGCGTGCTGCGACAGCGCGGACGCGCTGCTCCACGAAGTCGAAGCCGCGGTTCTCGCCGCCACCGCGCGGAGCGTCCGGACCGACGAAGGGGTTGGGGTCGGCCTCGGTCGCCGGACGCCCTGAGGCGAGCCCGGCGACCCCGGCGGCGAACACGAACGGACGATCGCTGCCGGCGAGCGCTGCGCCGATCGTCTCGATGGATGCACGTTCAGCGGCGTCGGACACCGCCGGGTTCGCGAAGTCGTGCTTGTTGGCGAGGTGCAGGACGCCCTCGGACTCGGCCGCACCACGGTGGATGACGTCCAGGTCGTCGAGATCGCCGCGGAGCACCTCGACGCCCTTCGCCGCGAGTGCCGCGGCCGAGGCGTCGGAGCGAGCGAGCCCCGTGACGACGTGACCGGCGGTGAGCAGGTCGTCGACGGTGTGTGAGCCGATCCAGCCGGAGGCCCCGGTGACGAACACGTGCATGAGCGTTCCCTTCCGCAGTGTTCACAACCTGATGTCATGAACTGACATCACCGTAGCACTCGATGTCAGCCACTGTCATCAGTAGACTGCGGGGATGGTTCGTTGGCAACCCGGCACCCGCGCGCGACTCCAGGCGGTCGCCCTGCAGCTGTTCGCCGAGCAGGGGTACGACCGCACGACGGTGGCCGAGATCGCGGCGGCGGCCGAGGTCACCGAGCGCACCTTCTTCCGGCACTTCGCCGACAAGCCCGAGGTGCTGTTCGCGGGACAGGACGGATTCCTCGCCATGTTCGTCGACCCGATCACCGCCGCTCCCCAGGGCACCGCGCCGTTCGAGCTGATCCGCCTCGCGCTGGACGCCAGCGCCGACTTCTTCCCCGAGGACCGTCGGGGGTGGTCCCGTGCGCGCCAGCACGTGATCGACGCGAACGCGGCCCTCGGCGAGCGGGAACTCGGCAAGCTCGCCACCCTGAAGGCCCGCCTCGGCGAGGTCCTGCGGGAGCGAGCGGTGCCGGAGCCGGTCGCGACGATGGCCGCCGAGGCCGCGGTCACCGTGTTCCACCTGTCGTTCGCCCAGTGGATCGCACCCGACGAGGACCGCCCCTTCGCCGCGATCGCGCACGAGCGACTCGATGCCCTGACGAGCCTGGTGCACCCCGCTCGTTGAGACTCCTCTTACCCGCGAGGAGGACCCTGGTCGGCGACACGCAACCGAGCAGCGCGGGGAGGGACCATGGCGACGACCACGCTGACCCACGCGCCGACGCAGGCGCAGCCACAGCACCGCACGGCCACCCCGGCGCACGCGGGGGCCGGGTCGTCGCAGGCTCCACCACCTCCGCTGACGCACCGTGCACCCGCGCTCGACGGACTCCGGACCCTCGCCATCCTGGTGGTCGTCCTGTACCACCTGCACGTGCCGCAGTTCGAGGGCGGCTTCATCGGCGTGACGGTGTTCTTCGTGCTGTCCGGCTTCCTCATCACGACGCTGCTGCTCGGCGAACGGCGTCGCACCGGGCGGGTGCGCCTCGGCTCGTTCTGGGTGAAGCGGCTGCTCCGCCTGTACCCGGCGCTGCTCGCGTTCGTCGTCGTCGGGCTGCTCCTCTGGAACTGGGTCGGTGACTACAAGGGCGCGTCGCTGTCGTCCGGCGAAGCGGCGTTCATCGCGCTGACCTACACGGGCGACCTGTTCCGCGCCTTCTGGGACACCTCGCAGGGCGTCTTCGCGCACACGTGGAGCCTGTCGATGGAGGAGCAGTTCTACCTGGTCTGGCCGCCGGTCCTGGTCCTGCTCGCCGCACTCCGGGTCCGCCGCCGCTGGCTGCTGACGGGGCTCGGGGTCCTGGTCGTCGGGGCGTCGGCGGCGTCGTGGGCGAGCTACCGCAGCCCGAGCGGCGGTGCCACGCCCGACGTCTACTTCTCGCCGGTGCTCGGGGTGGTGCCGCTCGCGATCGGCTGCGGGCTGGCGCTGCTGCTCGACGACGAACGGGTGCGGGTGCGGGCCGCCGGGGTCCTCGGGCACGTGGCGACCTGGCTCGGTCTCGCGCTGCTGGTCGGGGTGCTGCTCTGGATCGACGACGACTGGACCCGGCACGCGTCGACGTTCGGCATCGTGCTGCCGCTGACCGGGTTGATCGCGGCGGTGGCGATCGGCGGGCTGGTCTCGGTGCGTTCCCCGGTGTCGGCCGCCCTGGCCTGGACACCGGTGTCGTGGTTCGGTCGCCGGGTGTCGTACTCGGCGTACCTCTGGCACCCGCTGGTGATCGCGCTGCTCGGCACCTTCGCGATCGGTCCCTGGGGCACGGTCGGCCTGGTCGGCGCCGTGGTGATCGTGTCGATCGGTGCCGCGTACGCCGTCGAGGTGCCCGTCGAGCGGTTCCGCGCACGGGTCCGAGCGGGTCGCGCCAGGGCCGAGCGCGGCACGCACGTCCGCGACGTGACCGGCTGACGTGACCGGCTGACGCAGCGGGAGCGGGGCCCTGGCCCGGGGCCACGGACGGACGGGAGGCGCGGTGCCGGCTGGCACCGCGCCTCCCGTCCGTCCGCTCTCGCGTTCTCGGTCCCAGAACGCGTCGGCGACGCTTCAGCGACGCGTCGTGCCGTCCTGGTCGAGGTCGATCTCCTCGTGGGAGACGTCCTCGGAGACCTGCTGCTGCTCGGTCACGGTCTCCTTGCCGACGCGGACCCGCTCGACCGGGACGGTCTCCTTGTCGACGACGACGCGTTCTTCGTTCAGCGTCACCTCGTGCTGCTCGTCCGACAAGGCCGGGCCATCGAGCGCCGCACCGGCATTCGCGTCGGTGATCGGCTCCGTCTCGACGCGGAGCTCCTCGTGCTGCACCGGCACCGTGACGTTCTGCTGCTCGGTGACGACGTGCTTGCGGAGTCGGACGCGGCCGGCGGGGACCTGCTCGGTACCGACCTCGAGGCGTTCCTCGGAGCGGGTCATCGCGTCGTCGGTGTCCGGACCCGAGGTGTCGTGTCCGGCCGAGCGGGTCGTGCCCTGCCCGGTCGACGCGGACGAACCCTGCCCGGTGGATCCGGACGTGTCGCGGCCGGCAGCGCCCGCCGTCAGATCGGGGTCGGTACCGGTCGTCGCATCGGTCGCGTCGGAGGTCCCGCCGGTCTGCTGGTCGGCTTGCTGACCTGTCTCCTGCGGTGCCTGCTGCCGGGATTGCTGCCCGGCCTGCTGCCCGGTTTGCTGCCCGGTTTGGTGCCCGGCCTGCTGCCCGGTTTGCTGCCCGGTTTGGTGCCCGCCGCCGATCCCGTAGTGGTCGAAGACGCGGTCCTGCTCCTCGTCGCTGAGCTCGCCGTCGCCTTCGACCCGCGGAGCGTCCTTGATCTGGTCCTTGCCGAAGGCCACGCGGAGTTCGTCGCCACTGAGGTCGGCTCCCTCGAGCGGCACGAAGGACTCGGACCGCCCGAAGAGCCCGGTGCTGACGCTCGCGAAGAGCGGGTGTCCGTCCTGCTGGTCGACGTAGACCTGCTTGACGGTGCCGACCTTGGCACCGTCCGGATCGGTGACCTGCGCGCCGAAGACGCTGTTCAGGTTCGTGGAGTCGATCATGGTGTGTTCCCTTCCGTGCTGACGTGCTGACGTGCTGACGTGCTGACGTGCTGACGTGCTGACGTGCCGTCCTGCGGTCATGGCGGCCGGCGCTCAGCGGCCGAGGCCGACGCGGTCGACCCGGCGGTGGTAGCGCATCCCGAGGATCCCGCCGAGGACGGCCCCCACCAGGCTGATGACGGCGACGACGACCGCCGTGACGATGCCCGTCACGGTGAGGGTGCCCTCGTCGATCGGGATCCGCGGGAAGCTGTTGAGGTTGCCGAGGACGTTGAACTGCGACCCCGCGACGGCGGTGACCACCGCCACGACGACGGCGATGACGACCGCCCAGATCCACACGGCGATGCCCTGCTTCGCACCGGCGAACCGGGCCATCCGTCCGGCGACGTACCCGCCGCACAGGTAGGCGACGAAGAGGATCACGGCCAGGGCGATCGCACCGACGATCCCGACCACGTCACCGTTCCGGGTCACGTCCTTCGCCGCGTCGTCGACGTCGCCGCCGTTCTGGCCGAGGCCGACCCCGGCGCCCACCGCGCTGAGGATCGCCGTCAGGATGAGGGCGGTGCCCGTCGCGGTGAGCCAACCGAAGAAGGCCGATCCCCACTTGAAGCCGGAGAACTCCTCCTTCTCGCGCTCGAGCACGGTCTCGCGCTGGGTCGCGCCGCGTTCCGCCGGGACTGCTCGGGTCGCGCCGTCGGAGTCGTGCGCCGGCCCGGTCCCTGCGTCCCGCCGCGCGGCATCGACGTCGGGTCGGGTGCGGTCGTCGGGTGTGCTCATGGTCAACCTCCAAGGTGCTGGTCGTCCCCTCGGCGGAAGGCAACTCCGGCGCACGTGTGAGGCCGGACAGACGCCGGCACCGGACTGCGCTCTCGGTACATCCGGCCCGGCGGCACCGTCGCTCCGTAGGCTCGGCCCGTGAGCGCGGAACGAACGGACGTCCTGGTCGTCGGAGGTGGGCCCGTCGGCCTGTTCCTCGCGACGCTCCTCGCCAGGCGGGGTGTCGACGTCCGTGTGTGGGAACGACGGGTCGAACCCCCGACCGGTTCGCGGGCCATCGGCATCCACCCGCCGTCCCTCGACGCGTTCGCCGAGATCGGGCTGGACGCCGCGGTGCTCGCCGAGGCCTCGCTGGTGCACGCCGGAGTGGCCAGGAGCCGCGGTCGGACCCTCGGCACCCTGCGCTTCGAGCGAGCCTCGCCGGCCCATCCGTACGTGGCCACCCTCGACCAGCACCGCACCGAGTCCCTGCTCCGGGCCCGGCTCGGCACCAGCGCACCGGACGCCCTGCGCACCGGGACCACCCTGACCGCGTTGTCCCCGCACACCGACCACGTCGACGCCACCGGGACCGGACCGGACGGCGACACGGTGACGATCCGCGCGGGCTTCGTCGTCGGTGCCGACGGTGCCCGGAGCGTCGTCCGCGATCTGCTCGGCATCGGCACGACCGGACGCGAGTACCCGGACCGCTACGTGATGGGCGACTTCGCCGATCCAGAGGAGCCGTCAGCCCGGTCCGCCGCGCTGGTCGACGTCGGCCCGGACGGCGTCGTCGAGTCCTTCCCGCTGCCGGGTGCACGGCGCCGGTACGTCGCCCTGGTGCCGGACGACGACGCCTTCGCGGCGGCGGAACGCGGCGCGACGGCTGCTCCGGACCCCGTGGTCGTCAGACGTCTGGCCACACTCGTCGCGGACCGCACCGGCGTCGTCCCCGACCCCGTGAGCTGCTCGATGACCAGCGGCTTCCGGGTACGCCGTCGCACCGCCGACCGCGTGGGCGTCGGCCGGGTCGTGCTCATCGGGGACGCCGCCCACGAGATCAGCCCGATCGGCGGGCAGGGCATGAACCTCGGTTGGCTCGACGCCGCCGAGCTGGCGCCGCTGCTCGCGCGTGCGGTCCGCACCGGAGTCGCCGGTCCTTGGCCGAGGTACGCCGCCCGCCGTCAAGCAGCCGCCCGTCGTGCGGCCCGGCAGGCCGAGGTGAACATGGCCCTCGGCCGTCCGCTCGGCTCCGTCACGGCGACCGGCCGGGAGGCGCTGCTCCGGACCGCCCTGGCACTGCCGACCGCGCACGGCCTGGCCCGGCTCTACGCGATGCGCTGGGCCTGACGGCTCGCGTCGGGCGCGCAGACGCGCAGCGTGTTCCGCGTCGTCAGGCGACGAGTCGCGCGCCCGCGAAGCCGAGCTCGACGACGAGCACGAGGGACGACGCGATGACCAGCCGGAACAGGATGCGTGATGCCCGTCCCGCGAGCACCAACCGGACGCCGACGACCGCGAGCCCGGCCACCACGACGGCACCGAGGACCGCGAGCACGACCCCGAGGCCCCGCACCGGGTCGTCGCCGAGCACCTGTCCGCCGAGCACCAGGGCGGCCGCGACGACGAGCGAGGCGAACGCGACGATCCCCGCGCCACGGAGCCCGAGCCGGTGCGGGAACCCCCGGACACCGGTGGCGGCGTCGTCGACCAGGTCGGGGAGCACGTTCGTGCAGTGGATGGCGATCCCGAAGACGGCACCCGTGGCGATCGCCCACCACGCCGGCCACTGCCCCTCCGGCCCGGCCGCGACGGACACGACGGGCAGCAGCCCGAACGCGACGACGAACGGCGCCACCGACCACACCGAACGCTTCAGCCCGGCGTCGTAGGCCCACCCCGCTGCGACGAGCACCAGGTGCGCGACCGCGGCGACGGGACCCAGGAACAGCGAGAGCACCACGGCGGCCCCGGCCGTGGCGTACGCGGCCGTGCGGACGGTGCCGACGGCGATGAGCCCGCGGGCCACCGGCTTGTCGCTCCGCCCGACGGCCCGGTCGCGGTCCGCGTCGATCCAGTCGTTCGCCAGGCCGATCGACAGCTGCCCGGCGACGACCGTCAGCGCCACCAGGACCACGAGCCACACCGGGTGTCCGACGGCCGCGGCGATCACCGCGGCGAGGACGGTCACGGTGACGGTGGGCCCGGGATGCGACGACGCGAAGAGCAGTCGGACGATCGAAGGGGCGCTGCTGGCGGTCACCCGGTCAGCGTACGGATCGCCCCTGCGCGGTCGGGGCAGGGATCACGGAACGGCCGTCACCGCGACGCCGAACCGGTCGACGAGCTCGCGCTTGAGCACCTTGCCGCTCGGACCGAGCGGCAGCGCGTCGAGGACGTGCACCACCCGGGGGTACTTGTACGCGGCGATCTCGGCGGCGACGAAGTCGACCAGGACCTGCGGCTCGACGGACGCGCCCGCGTGCAGGACCACCGCGGCCTCGATCTCCTGTCCGTGCACCGCGTGCGGCACGCCGAACACCGCGGCCATCGCGACGTCGGGGTGGGTGGCGAGGACCTCCTCGACCTGCCGCGGATACACGTTGTAGCCGTTGCGGATGATCATGTCCTTGGTGCGGTCGACGATCGTCAGGTACCCGTCGTCGTCCTTCGTACCGAGGTCACCGGTGCGGAACCACCCGTCGACGATGGCCTCTGCGGTGTCCTCGGGCCGGTCGAGGTACCCGTTCATCAGGTTGTGGCCGCGGATCACGAGCTCGCCGATCTCGCCGTGCGGCAGCATGACGATGGCGTCGCGGACCTCGGGGTCGGCGATCTCGACGTCGACGCCCCACACGGGGGTACCGATCGTGCCGGGCCGCGGGGGCCGTCCGACGTGGTTGAAGGTGGCGACCGGCGAGGTCTCGGTCAGCCCGTACCCCTCGTGGATCGGCGCGTCGAAGACCTGCTGGAACCGCTCGAGCACCGCGAGCGGCAGCGAGGCACCGCCGGAGATCGCGTACCGGAGTGTCGGACGGGCCTCGGAGCGGGTCGCGGCGTCGAGCAGCGCCATGTACATCGTCGGGACGCCCATGAAGATGCCGCAGCCGTGCTCGACCATCGCGGCGAGCGCCGAGTCGCCGTCGAACCTCGGCAGCATGACGAGCGTCGCGCCGGTCCGGAACCCGGTGTTCATCGTGCAGGTCTGCCCGAACGTGTGGAACAGCGGCAGGGCGCCGAGCAGGACGTCCCCGCGGTGCATGTCGAACGTGGTCATCAGGTTCGTGTTGACCTGTTCGAGCAGCGAGAAGTGCGAACCCTCGGCACCCTTGGGCTGGCCGGTGGTGCCGCTCGTGTACAGGATCGTCGCGGTGTCGAACGGGTGCCGTGGCACGTAGGTGTCGAGCGGCACGCTCTGCTGCGCCAGCGCCTCGAGCCGGTCGGGGCCGACCGCGGACCCGTCGTCGGTCGTCGCCGGCGCGAGCACGGTCACGACGTCGACACCGGCGAGCTCGGCACCGGCAGCGCCCTCACCGAGCAGCGGGGCAGCACAGACGAGCAGGGTCGCTCCGCTGTCGCGCAGGACGTACTCGATCTCGCGGCGCTTCAGCAGCGCGTGCACGGGCACGGCCACCGCGCCGAGGGCCAGTGTGGCGTAGTAGACGCGGGGGAAGTCCGCGACGTTCGGCACGAGCATCGCCACCTTCGCCCCCTCGGTCACACCCCGCGCGCGGAGCGCCCCGGCGTAGGCCAGGGTCTGCGCCCACAGCTCGGCGTAGGTCGTGCGGACGTCGCCCACGATGACGGCGATGTCGTCCGGGTAGCGCGCCGCCGACTCGGCGAGGATGGCTGCGACCGACGCGGTCGCGCGGGTGGTGTGGGTGTCGTGCATGCCCGTCTCCGTCTTCGTCGACGACCTCGTCGTCGTCACCGCCGATCCTACGGCTCGACCCGGCGGACCGGTCAGGCGGCGGACGCCGCAGGTTCCCGCCGCCGGAGGAGCACCCCGGACGCCAGGGCGATCCCGAGCAGGACGACGAGTCCGCCGACGGGCTCGTTCCACCGCACCCGCTCCCCCAGCACGAGCACACCGAGGGCCACCCCGACCACCGGCGTCAGGTACGTGACGGTGGAGGCGCGACCGGCGCCCCACGCCTGCACGAGCCGGGTGTTCCAGGCGTAGGCCAGCCCCGTGCCGACGCAACCGAGCGCGATCATCGCGGCCACGATCCTCCCGTCCAGCTGCACCGGACCGGTCGCGATGACGGGCGCGACCAGCAGGAGCATCCCGGAGGCCAGCGTCAGCTGGACCGTCGCCAGCGTGACCGGGTCGTACGCGCTCGCCACGGCCACCCGGCGCAGGTAGGCGAGCCCGATGCCGTAGGACGTGGTCATGCCGAGCAGTGCGACCTGCCCCGGCACGCTCGCCAGGACCTCCGGGTCGGTCAGGACGTCCCACGGGCCGACCAGCACGAGCACCCCGACGATGCCGAGCACGATCCCGAGCACCTGCCGTCCGCGCAGCCGTTCGGACGGCACGAGCACCGCGAGCGCGGCCAGCGTCATGATCGGCGTGGTCGCGTTGTAGATGCTCGCGAGCCCGGACGGCACCGTCTGCTCGGCCCACGCCATCAGAGACGACGGCACCGCGTTGAGGAACACCGCGACGACCGCCAGGTGTGCCCACGTCCGCGGCTCCCGGGGCCACCGGCGCCGGGTGGCGAGCAACACGACCACGAGCGTCACCCCACCGAGCACGGTCCGCACGGTGGCGACCTGCTGCGGGGCGAGACCGTCGAGCCCGATCTTCGCGAAGAGGAAGCTCGAGCCCCAGGTCAGTGCGACGAGGGCGTAGAGGAGGGCGTTCACGTGGCCTAGTGTCGGACCAGCGAGTGACATGCGGCAAACGCATGGGGCTCATGCCGACATGAGGAGGACGCATGACCGTCTCGGTCCAGCAACTGCGCGCGTTCGTCGCCACGCTCGACGCCGGGTCCTTCACCGCGGCGGCGACCGCCCTGGGCGTCGGCCAGTCCGCGGTGTCCCACGCCGTCGCCGGGCTCGAACGCGAGGTCGGCGGCCCCGTGGTGCGCCGTGGCACGGTCGCCGCCGCCACACCGCTGGGCGACCGCCTGCTGGCCCACGCCCGCAGCGTGCTCGCCTCGGTCGAAGCCCTGGAGGCGGTGGTCCGGCCCGCCTCGGCGCGCGGCACCGTGCGCCTCGCCGCCGTCCCCACCGTCTGCCAGGGCCTGCTGCCGCGGCTCCGCGAGCTGTGGGCGGTGACCCTGCCGGACGTCGACGTGCAGGTCTACGAGGGGGACGACGACGAGATGCCGGAGTGGCTCGAGGCGGGCACCGTCGACGCCGCAGTGCTCGTCGACCCGTCGCCGGCACCCGCAGGTGGCGTGGTCGTGGCGCGGGACGAGATGGCCGCCGTGATCCGCCGCGACCACCCCCTCGCCGAACTGCCCGCGCTCACGCTCGACGACCTGCACGAGGACGGCCTGGTGGCGGGCGGCGGCGGCTGCGAGTACCAGGTCCAGAAGCTCCACGAGCTCGACGGCCGCCCCTTCCGCTACGCCCACCGGGTGCGGGAGATGAGCACGATGTTCGGGATGATCCAGCGAGGCGAGGGCGTGTCGATCGTGCCGACCCTGGGCCGCGGGATGCTGCCGCCCGACCTCGTGATGATCCCGATGGCCCGGCGGCTCGAACGGACCCTGGTGCTGAGCGGGCCGTCGTCCCGTGCGTGGCACCCGTTGGCGCGGGCCCTGGTCGACGCGGTCTGAGACACGGGGCACCCCCGACCTCCGACCTTCGGCGGATCCGCTCGTCCCGACGGCTCCCTAGGCTCGGGGCATGACCTCGACCGCGCTCCCCGCTGTGCCACTCGGGCAGCGTGTGTGGTCACAGAGCTGGCGTGTCGCCGTCGCGGCCCTGACCGGACTGCTCACGGCGGGGCTCGTGTGGCCGTCGATGGACACCCGCGGCTGGAGCGACCTGCACGTCGGCGCGCTGATCCTCGGCGATGTGGGTGCCGGTCTGGCTGCCCTCGTCCTCCTGCCGTTCCGGCACCGGGCACCGCTGTCGATCACGGTCGTCATCGCTGCCCTCAGCTCGGTGTCGACGTTGGCGGTCGGGGCGGCCGCGATCGCCACGGTGTCGCTCGCCACCCGGCGCCGGGCCGTCGAGCTCGCCGTCGCCGGTGCGGTGCTGCTCGGTGCCACGGTGCTCTACGACGTCGTCCTGGCGCCCCAGGACGACGCCATGCCGCTCTGGCAGATCCTCGTCGCCGGTGCCGTCGGCATCGCCCTGCTCGTCGCGATCGGCATCGGGATCGGACAGCGCCGGGCGCTCCTGCTGTCCCTGCGCGAGCGCGCGGCCCTGCTCGAACGCGACCAGCAGCTGCGCGAGGACCGTGCCCGCGAGCAGGAGCGCGCCCACATCGCCCGCGAGATGCACGACGTCCTGGGCCACCGGCTGTCCCTGGTCGCGCTGCACGCCGGTGCACTCGAGTACCGCGGCCCGGGGCTCACCCCCGACGAGACCGCCGCGGCGGCCGGGGTCGTGCGGGCCGAGGCGCACTCCGCGCTCACCGACCTGCGCGACGTCCTCGGGGTGTTGCGCGACCCCGCGGCGAACGGCGGCGACGAGGTGACCGGCACCGCGCCTCCGCAGCCGACCCTCGTCGACCTGCCCACCCTGCTCGACCAGGCGCGTGCCGGCGGTGCGACCGTCCGGGCGCGCGTCGACGCCGACAGTGCGGCGGTACCGACCGCCGTGGGGCGACACGCCTACCGGATCGTGCAGGAGTCACTGACGAACGCCCGAAGGCACGCCCCAGGAGAGCCCGTCGACGTCGTGGTCGAGACCGTCCGCGGGTCGGCGATCCGGGTGGTGGTGTCGAACACGCTGGCCGACGGACCTGCGCCCGCGGACGCCTCCGGGCACTCGGCCGGGCACGGCCTGCGCGGGCTCGCCGAACGCGCCCGTCTCGTCGGCGGGAGCTTCCGCGCCGGCAGCGACGACGGACGCGTGCACGTGGTCGAGGCGGTGCTGCCGTGGACCCCGTGACCGCTCCCGTCCGCGTCGTCCTGGTCGACGACGACCAGCTCGTGCGCGTCGGGCTCCGCATGCTGCTCAGCGGCGACGACGGCCTGGTGGTCGTGGGCGAAGCGGGCGACGGGCTCGAAGCCGAGGGTGTCATCGCGTCGACCGCGCCCGACGTCGTGCTCATGGACATCCGGATGCCCCGGTGCGACGGACTCGTCGCCACCGAACGCGAACTGCGCCGACGACCCGACCTGGCCGTCCTGGTGCTGACGACCTTCGAGGGCGACGACCTCGTGCTCGGAGCACTGCAGGCCGGTGCCCGTGGGTTCCTGCTCAAGGACACCGCGCCGCACGAACTCGTGCAGGCCGTGCGGACCGTGGCGGCCGGGCGCTCGATCCTGTCCCCGTCCGTGCTCGACCGGGTCATCGCGTTCGCGGCCGGGCCACGCTCGGGCCAGGCGGCCGGTGGCCGGGGCGGCGGAACGGCCGGCGCCGCTGCGGACGACACCGAAGCGCGCCGGCTGCTCGCCCTGCTGACCGAGCGGGAACGGGAGGTCGCACTCGCCGTGGCGAACGGGGCGTCCAACGCGCAGATCGCCGCCGACCTGTACGTGGGACTCGCCACCGTGAAGACGCACGTCGGGCACGTGTACGAGAAGTTCGGCGTCGAGAACCGGGTGCAGCTGGCACTCGTGGTGCACGCGGCCCGGCGGGGAGAGCCGAGCGCGTGACCGGGTGACCGTCGGCTGAACGGTCGACGGTGCTCCCTCGGCAGGATGGGCCGATGGCCGAGACGCACGTGAAGACGTTCACCACCGCGGACGAGGCGGCAGCCGAAGCCGCCGGGCTCGCCTGGCTCGCCCAGGCCGAGGACACCGGAGGGACCCGCATCGCCCGTGTGCTGGGGCGTCCGGGCCCGACCGTGCTCGACCTCGAGTTGATCTCCGACGGCTCGCCCACCGCCGCCCAGGCCGAGCGGTTCGGCCGCTCCCTCGCCCACATGCACGCCGCCGGCGCCGATCACTGGGGTGCGCCGCCCGCCGGATGGACCCGCGGTGCGGCACTGCGGATGGGCCGCTCTCGCACGCCGTTCGCCGCGGCCGAGCAGGCGCCGGCGACCTGGGGCGAGTTCTTCGCCGAGTACCGCATCCGCGACTTCGTCCGGCGCATCGTCGACGCCGGCGGGTTCGACCGCGATGAGGCCGCCGTGCTCGAGCGGGTCGCGCAGCGCGTGCAGGACGGAACCCTCGGGTCGCCGCAGCCCGTGCTCGTCGGGGACCGCCCCGCGCGCCTGCACGGCGACCTGTGGGCCGGTAACGTCCTCTGGCCGACGGACCCGTCCGAACCGACCGGCGCCGTGCTCATCGACCCGATCGCCCACGGCGGCCACGCGGAGACCGACCTGGCACTGCTCGGGCTGTTCGGGCTCCCCCGGCTCGAGACGGTGCTCGCCGCCTACGACCGGGAGTCACGGCTGGCCGACGGCTGGAAGGAGCGCGTCGAGCTCCACCAGCTCGCACCGCTGCTGCTGCACGTGTTCCTGTTCGGCGGCTCGTACACCGGCGCCGCACTCCGGGCAGCACAGCGGTACGCCTGACCCCTCGAACGGTGCGAGGAGCGCGCGGTGCCGCGCGGGATCGGCGAGCTCATCCGCCCCGGAACCACCCTGGCGGCCGACGCCAGCACGGCGGTCACCGGGTCCGTCCCACGGGCTGGCGTGGCGGGTGCGAGCAGCACGGCACCTGCCGCCGCGTCGCTCCTCCCGGTGCGAGGTCGTCCACTCGGTGCGGCGCTGCGACCTCGCACCGGGTGATCGACCTCGCACCAGCCGGAGAACCCCGCGCCGCGCCCCACACCACCCGTGTTGCACGGTCGGTATACCAAGCCGTAGCATCGCCCTACCGCACCACCACCCCACAGGGCCCGACTGCCACCATCGGTCTGCCCGCGGCGAGCGCTCCATCGATGCAGCCCGCGCCGTCCGCTGTCGGCAACGCCCCACTGGACCCGCACGTGAACCCCACCTCTTTCGGTCTCTACGACCCTGCCCGCGAATCGAGCGATTGCGGCGTCGGTTTCATCACCCGTCTCGACGGGACGCCGAGCCACGACGTCATCCGCAAGGGCGACGAAGCGCTCTGCTCCATCCCGCACCGCGGCGGCAAGTCCGCCGAGGGTGTCGGCGACGGCGCGGGTGTCAGCATCGACCTGTCGGTGGAGTTCTTCAGCGCCATCACCGGTGAGCAGCTGCGCGCCGGGCACTTCGGCGTCGCGAACTGCTTCGTGCCGAGCAGCGACGGAGCCGACGGCACCGACGAGCGCGCCCGTGCCGAGCAGACCGTCACGGACGCCATCACGGCCGAGGGCTTCGAGCTGTTGCTGGTCCGTGACGTCCCGGTGGACCACTCCGTCGCGCGCCCCGAGGCCGAGCAGTACCAGCTGCCGATCGTGCAGTGGGTCTTCCGGGCACCGTCCGACTGGGACCGCACCGAGGTCGACGCCGCCGCGAACCGCGCCCTGCTCGCCATCGAGGCCGTCTCCTACGCCCAGGCCGCCGCCGAGCGCGCCGAGCACGCCGCCCTGTACCCGCTGTCGCTCAGCGCCCGGACCCAGATCCTGAAGGGCCGGCTGAACTCCGGCGAGGTGATCGGGTACTTCACCGACCTGCGCGACCCCCGGCACTCGGTGCGGACGCTGTACTTCCACACCCGGTTCTCGACGAACACCGAGCCGCACCCGACGATGGCGCAGCCGTTCCGCCTGATGGCGCACAACGGCGAACTGAACACCGACCGCAAGAACCGGCTGTCGGACGAGGCGCTCGCGCGGGCCCGCACCCGGAGCATCGTCCGCCCGCCCGGGCAGTCGGACTCGAGCCGGCTCGACCAGACCCTGCAGAGCCGCGTGTTCGACGACGGGCTCGAGATCATCGAGGCCGTGGTCTCGCTCATGCCGCCGGCGTGGGAGAACGACCGCACCCTGACCCCGGACGTCCGGGACATGCTCGAGTACTTCTCGCTGTACGAGGAGAAGAACGACGGTCCCGCCGCCGTGATCTTCAGCGACGGCGACGTCGTCGGCGCCCGCCTGGACCGCCTGGGCCTGCGCCCGCTGCGCACCGTCGAGACGGCCGAGTACCTGATGGTGTCGTCCGAGGCCGGCCAGGTCGAGTTCGACGCCGACGAGGTCGTGCACCGGGGCCGCATCGAGGCCGGCGGCATGCTCGTCGTCGACCACCGCACCGGCACCCGCATGCGCACGGGCGAGGTGCTGCACATGCTCGCGGCCCGCCGTGACTACGGCACCCTGCTCGACGCCGCTCGCGTGAACCTGGACGACGTGCCCGCTCCGGACTACGAGCGCACGACGTCCACCCTGGGCTACGACGGCGATCTGTCGCTCGCCGGCCGGTACGTGGCGTACTCGCTGAACCAGGAGAGCTTCCGGTTCATGCTCGACCCGATGCTGCAGAACGGGTCGGAGCGCATCTCGGCGATGGGTTACGGCAACGCGATCAACGCCCTGAGCGACACCGAGGGCGGCATGGCGAAGTACTTCTCGCAGCGCTTCGCCCAGGTGACGAACCCGCCGCTCGACTCGATCCGCGAGGCGGACGGGATGTCGATGCGCGTGGCACTCGGCGCGAAGCCGGACGGCACGGGCACCACGGGGCGTCAGCTCGTCGTGCAGTCGCCGATCCTCGGGCACCTCGACATGGTGCGGCTGCGCGAGCAGGACATCGTCCCGCTCGAGCGCTTCGACATGCTCTACGTGCCGGTGCCCGCCGACGAGCAGGCCAACGCCGACGCGATGCGCGGCGCGTTGGACGTGCTGTGCGACGCGATCGAGGCCTTCGCGGCGCGCGGTGGCGGGATCGCGGTCGTGACCGACCGCGAGGTGTCGTCGACCCATGCGCCCCTCCCCGTGATCCTGGCCGTGGCCGCCGTGAACCAGCGGCTCATCGAGACCGGTCTGCGCCTGCGGGTGTCCGTCGTCGCGGAGAGCGGTCAGCTGCCATCGTCACACCACGTCGCGACCGCGCTGGGCTTCGGTGCCGCCGCTGTGTACAGCTTGAGCGCTCGGCTGCGTGCGGAGGAGAAGTACCCCGCCGCACCCGCACCCGCCGGCGAGCTGACCGCGACCGACCTGGCACTCAAGCAGTTCCGCAAGGCCGCCGAGAAGGCCCTGGCGAAGACCATGGGCCGCGTCGGCCTGTGCACCGCCGAGAGCTACATCGGTGGCGAGTTCTTCGAGCCGAACTACCTCGACACCGGCGACGACGTGCTCGCGCGGATCTTCCCGCACATGCAGGCACCGGTCGGCGGCGTCGGCTTCGCGCGCATCGCCCAGGCGGCGACGGACTGGCACGAGCGTGCCCGTTCGGTGGCGTCCGAGGGCCAGGTCCCGCTGCTCGGCCTGTTCAAGGAACGCTCCGACGGCGCCGGCCACTCGTTCGGTGTCGCGAGCGTCCGCGGGTTCGGCGGCATGACCGAGGAGCGCCCGGCCTTCGAACGCTCCGGCGACTCGGACGCGCTGCGCCTGCTCACGCTCGGCCAGCTCGACGACTCGTTCGGCATCACCGACGCCGCGTACCGGAACACCGGGTACGACCGGCTGAGCGATGCCGAGATCGACGCACACCGCATCACGCCGGGCTACGTCACGTTCCTGCAGACGACCCACGACGAGCGGTCCCGCCGCCCCGCCGCGCTCCGCGACGTGCTCGCGCTGCCCGCGGACGTCACCGGCATCGACACGGCCGAGGACTTCGCCCGCGAGCTCGGCCGCTTCTCGACGAGCGGCAACGCCAGCGTCACCGTGCGCGGGCTCTCCGGCTCGCGTCCGTCGGACGACCAGGACCTGCCGGGAGGCACGGAGCGGTTCCGCCTGGAGCTCACGTCGACGGGGACCACGGGTGCACTGCGCCACGCGGCCCTGGCGGACGGCCTCGCGCTGCTCCACCCGGGGCAGATCGACGTCGACGCCGTCGACGACACCGGGGTGACGCTCCGCGCCACCGGTGCGGCCGTCGCCCTGCTCGCGCTGCTGCAGAGCGCCCCGGCGAGCGTCGAGCTCGACGAGGTGCAGCCGGCCCACGAGATCACCCGGACCCTGGCGTCCGGTGCGATGAGCCACGGCGCACTCGTCGCCACCGCCCACGAGGCCGTCGCGCACGGCACGAACATGGTCGGCGGCATGTCGAACAGCGGTGAGGGCGGCGAGCACCACTCCCGCTACGGCACCATCCGCGGCTCGCGCATCAAGCAGTTCGCCTCGGGCCGGTTCGGCATCTGGGCCGGCTACCTCGCCGACCCCATGCTCGAGGAGCTCGAGATCAAGATCGGCCAGGGCGCGAAGCCCGGCGAGGGTGGTCAGCTGCCCGCACCCAAGGTCACGGTGGACATCGCCGCGGCCCGTGGTGGTACGCCCGGCGTCGAGCTGATCTCGCCGCCGCCGCACCACGACACGTACTCGATCGAGGACCTCGCGCAGCTCATCCACGACTGCAAGGCCGCCCGCGTCCGGGTGATCGTGAAGCTCGTCTCGTCCGAGGGCATCGGCACCATCGCGGTCGGCGTCGCGAAGGCGGGCGCCGACGTGATCAACGTCGCGGGCAACACCGGCGGCACCGGTGCCGCGGCCGTCACCAGCCTGAAGTACGCCGGCCGCTCCGCCGAGATCGGCGTCGCCGAGGTGCACCAGGCCCTGGTCGCGAACGGCCTGCGCCAGAAGGTCACGCTCCGCTGCTCGGGTGCGCACCAGACCGGCAGCGACGTCGTCACGAGCGCCCTGCTCGGCGGCGACAGCTTCGAGTTCGGCACGACCGCGCTCATGATGCTCGGCTGCGTGATGGCCAAGAACTGCAACGTGAAGTGCCCGGCGGGCCTGACCACGAACGCCGAGGCGTTCGAGGGCGACCCCCGCGCGCTCGCGCAGTACCTGCTCAACATCGCCCACGACGTGCGGCAGATCCTGGCCCGTCTCGGCCTGCGTTCCCTGCGGGAGGCCCGCGGCCGGACCGACCTGCTGCAGCTCCTGGACCACCCGGCGAGCGTGGGCCGGCTCGACGCCCGCGCCCTGCTCGCCCAGGTGCCCGAGAAGGTCGTCGCGGACCCGGAGTACCTGGAGAAGGACTTCCACACCGACGACGCCCTGCTCGAGCGCGTCCGCACCGCCCTCGTCGACCACGCGCAGGAGCACGTGCTCGTGCACGGCGTGCTGCTCGGCAACGCCGACAAGTCGGTCGGCGGTCAGCTCGGCATCGACCTCGAGCGTCTGCTCAACCACGAGCTCGGGGCCGAGGACGTGCAGGGCCTGCCCGCCGTGACGACGGACGACCGCGGACGCCGCCGGCTGGTGGACGGCGCGGTCACGATCCGCACGCAGGGCTCGGCCGGGCAGTCCTACGGCGTCTTCAACAACGACGGCGTCGTGCTCGAGCACACCGGCACCGCGAACGACGGCGTCGGCAAGAGCCAGAGCGGCGGACGGATCATCGTCCGCGCCCCCGGTGGCGGCAGCGCCGAGCAGGGCGGCAACGTGCTGGTCGGCAACTTCGCGCTGTTCGGGGCCACCGGTGGTCGCACCTTCGTCGAGGGCGAGGCCGGTGACCGGTTCGCCGTCCGCAACTCCGGTGCGACCGCCGTCGTCGAGGGCCTCGGCGACTTCGGGTGCGAGTACATGACCGGCGGCGCCGTGTTCAACCTCGGCGCGTTCGGCAAGGGCCTCGGCAACGGCATGTCCGGCGGGTTCCTGTACCAGTACGACCCCTCCGGCCAGGTCGCCGAGCGTGCCAGCACGGACTCGCTCCTGGTGTTCCCGGTCACCGACACCGAGCGCGGTGCGTTCCACGAGGCCGCCGCTCGCCTGCTGCTCGAGTGGCACCTCGAGGCGACGGGTTCGGCCCTGGCCGAGCGGCTGCTCGCCGAGTGGGACACCGCCCGCGCGCACGTCTACGTCGGCATGCCCCGTGCCCTGCTGCTCACGCAGGACGCCGGCGAGATCCTCGCGGCGGCGACCCGGCCCGAGCTCCTCGACGAGCTCGCGACCTCGATCGCCACCGACAAGCTCCGCGCGTTCAAGCTCGACTACCGCGACCAGCGCACGGTGCTCGACGGTCGTGCCCCGGCGCTCGGCGACCAGGGCGAGGACATGTTCTCGCTGCTGTCGTCGTACACCGTGCTCGGGGTCGCCCAGGACGTCGCCCTGGAGCGCGTCCCGGGTGCGTTCGGTGCCGCCGACCCGCGGGTCGCCGAGGCCGTCAAGAACCTCGTGCTCACCGAGGACTTCTCCGTCAAGCAGCGCGTCGTGAAGTACCTGCGCGGGACGCTCGACCGGTTCGCCGACGACCAGCTCGCGACCCTCATCGCGATCAAGCGGCTCGACGACTACAAGCGCGCGCTCACGCAGCGGAACAACCGCAGCATGGACGCGCCGGGCACCACGGGGTGGATCATGCACCAGAACGCCAAGAACGACGGCCGCGTCCGCGAGGCCCGCTTCGACGAGCTGCTCGCCACCGCGGCGCTCGAGGACATCGCCCGCCGTGCACCGCAGGCGCCGACCGAGGCGGTGACCGCGTGAGCCTGCTCCCCCCGACCGGGTCGCTGATCCCCGTCGACGCACCGTTCTCGGCCGCCCAGGAGTCCTGGCTCGCCGGGTTCATCGCGGGCATCGCCGCCGCCGGCAAGAAGGTCGCAGCCAGCGCGCCCACGACGACGATCGACGTGCTCTTCGGCACCCAGACCGGCAACGCCGAGTTCCTGGCCGACGAGCTCGTCGCCGGCGCGAAGGCCCGCGGACTCGGCGGTCGTGCCAGCGCGCTCGACGCCGTCACCCCCGAGCAGCTCGCCGAGATGTCGCACGTGCTCGTCGTCACCTCGACCTACGGCGAGGGCGAGATGCCCGACAACGCCGGGCTGTTCTGGGACGCGATCCAGGCGAGCACCGTGCCGCGGCTCGAGGGGCTGCAGTACGCCGTCCTGGGCCTCGGCGACACGAGCTACGACGAGTTCTGCCAGGCCGGCAAGCTCCTCGACACCCGGTTCGAGCAGCTCGGCGCGACCCGGGTCCACGACCGCGTCGACTGCGACGTCGACTTCGAGGACCCGGCCGCTCTGTGGACCGCGGCGGTCCTCGACCGCCTCGCCGCCGAGGCCGGCGCGACGGCTGCACCCGGCGCGACCGCGGGCGGTGGTGCCGGCGACGGTGCCGGCGCGACCGGCGGGGCGGGCGCGAGCCGTGCCTCCCGTCCGGGGTCGCAGTGGAACAAGCGCAACCCGTACCCGTCGCGCCTGGTCGAGAACCGGCTGCTCTCCTCGCCGCGCAGCGCGAAGGAGATCCGGCACTACGAGTTCGACCTCGGCGACTCGGGCATCGAGTACGCGGCCGGCGACGCCCTGGCGGTCGTGCCGGTGAACGACGAGGTCTTCGTGGCGGACCTGCTCGAGCAGGTCGGCGCGAACGGCGGCGAGGCGTTCGACGGCCGGCCGATCACCGAGGTCCTGCGGACCGACCGTGAGATCCGGACGCCCTCGAAGGACCTCATCGCCGACCTGGTGCAGCGCGCGCCGTCGAGCGAGCTCGCGGCCGTCGTGGCGCACGGCGACAAGCACGAGCTAGACCGCTGGCTCTGGGGACGCGACGTCCTCGACCTGCTCCGCGACGCCGGACCGGCCGCCCCGGGACTCGACGAGCTGCTGCCGAACCTGCGGCCGCTGCAGGCGCGGCAGTACTCGATCTCGTCGAGTCCGCTGGCCCACCCGGACCGCATCCACCTGACCATCGCGTCCGTGCGCTACGGCGACCCGCACCGGATGTACGCCGGTGTCGCGTCGACGTTCCTGGCCGACCGGGTCGACCCGGACGGCACCGTCGACGTCTACCTGCAGCCGAACGCGTCGTTCGGGGTGCCGGCGGACGAGTCGGCCCCGATGATCATGATCGGACCGGGCACGGGTGTCGCGCCGTTCCGCGGGTTCCTGCACGAGCGGGCCGTGTCCGGGGCGACGGGACGCAACTGGCTGTTCTTCGGCGACCAGCACCGGGACACCGACTTCGTGTACCAGGACGAGCTCACCGAGCTGCAGGAACAGGGCGTGCTCGACCGCCTCGACCTTGCGTTCTCGCGAGACCAGGCCGAGAAGGTCTACGTGCAGACCCGGATGCTCGAGCGCTCGGCGGAGCTCTTCGCCTGGCTCGAGGACGGCGGCCACGTGTACGTGTGCGGCGACGCCTCACGCATGGCGAAGGACGTCGAGGCCGCGCTGCTCCAGGTCATCCGGACCGGACGCGGGCGCGGCGAGGACGACGCGCAGGCGTACCTGGCCGACATGCGTCGCGCGAAGCGGTACGTGCGCGACGTCTACTGAGCCGCATGCAGACGGGATGAGTCCGCCCCGGCCACGGAACCCGAATCCGATGGCCGGGGCGGTCCCGGAGGAGCGCCGGTCGATGGGGGCGGACCGGCGAGCCCTGCAGCGTGACGCACGCATCACCGACGCGTGGCGCCGGTGACCCGAGCAGGGAGTCCCCTGATCCGGGACTCACGTCCCTCGCTCGTCTCGGCCACCGGTGGTTGGTCGGCACCGGACTCGCTGTGCGTCACGGGCTGTTCGGGTTCCCCTCCTGCCGCGGACACTGCCAGCACCGGCGCCCTGGCGGGCCGGTGCGGGGGGACGACAGCGAACCGCGGTACGGAAACCGTACGAGGTGTGGAGTTCGAGTGGAACCCGTTGACCCGGATCAGCCCGCTGTGCTACTGCTCCCGGGATCAGCGCGCCGTGCTCCCGCTCGGTGTCCCCGAGGCGTCGTCCGCGTCGCCGGGCGCCACCGCCCGCGACCACGCGGAGTCGGCCGCCGTGCTGGTGTCCGGCGGCTCCGGCGTCAGCACGAGCCCCGACCCCGAGGTGGCCGAGGCGTAGAGGTCCTCGAGCCAGCTGCGGTTGATCGACGGCACCCGGCTGCCCGTGAACTTGAAGTGCAGGCTCACGTTGGGGTTCAGCCAGATCGTGCTGCGACCGTTGCCGTGGACGACGTCGTCCTTCCACGAGAACGCGAAGCGGTGGTCGCGTCGGAGCATGTTGACGATGACGATCTGCAGGTGCGTGAGCGCGCGGTCGTCGATCCGCAGGTCGAGCGGTTGGCCGTCGTAGATGAGCTGCCCCATGGCTCCTTCTACTCCTGCGCTCCGGTGTGTTCGAGGTGCGATGCCCAGTTCGTGATGGTGCGGTCGAACCAGACGGCGTCGACGTTGCGCTCCCACGCGTGCTCGGCGGGCTCGCTGACCGCCAGGGTCACCGTGCCCGGGTGCGCATCGGCGAACTCCTGACTGGCCGAGAACGGCACCGTGGTGTCGCCCGTGGAGTGGATGAGCAGGGTCGGGGGCAGCGACCGGGGTGCGCGCAACCAGGACAGCGCGCGCACGTCGACCGGCGAGCGCAGCCCCACCAGCCGGCAGAGGACCGGTGCCGCCATCGCCCCGAGGGCAGCGCCCACCACGGGGCCCGGCAGTCCTGCGCGGCGGGCCTGGGACCGCACGGTGACGGACCAGTCCAGGGCCGGGGCGACGAGCACGATCCCGGCCAGGCGGTCGCGGTGCGCGGAGCGGGCGAGGAGCTCGTGCGTGATCGTCGCGCCCATCGACCACCCCACGATGACGAGCCGTTGGGCGCCGTTCGCGACGGCGTGGTCGAGCGCCGCCTCGACGTCCGCCCACTCACGGGCGCCGAGGTGCGAGGCCCGTCCTTCCCACGGTGCTTCGCCATCGCCGCGGAACGACGGGACGATCGAGGTCCAGCCGAGCTCGAGCGCCGCGGGGACGGTCCGGAGCGCGGTGACCCGGGTCGTCCGGATCCCGTGCACGTGGACGGCCCACGTGCGGACAGCCTCGGGGTCCGCACCCTGGGCAGCCGCGCGGTCGGGAGACGGAGCGCGGTCGGCAGCGCCGCCCGGACCCGGCCGCACCACCCACGCGGGTGCCGACCCCACCGGGGTCGGCAGCGACACCTCGGACCAGTCGACGTCCATCGCCGCCGGGTCGGGGTGCACGTGTCCGCTCCACCGCACCCGCGACGACACCGCGCCGGTCGTCCGCACAACGGCCCGGCGCACGAACCCGGCGGCTTCGTCGACTTCGAGCACCGGCCCGACGGTGGTGTGCCCGGGGCCGTCGTGCCACAGCCCGTACTCCCCCGGCCGCACGGTGTCGTCGGTGATCGGCAGCCGGACGGAGTCAGCGTCGGACTCGATCACGGGCGTCCACCGATCGCCGCCGGGCAGCACGATCCTGCCGACGACCTTCCGCAGGACGACCAGGACCACCAGGGACACCGCCACCAGCACCACGAGCGCTCCGAGCACCCACCACACGATCGTCACGCCGTCATCCTCCGAGGCTCCGGGTCAGGGTCCGTTCCGCCGACCGCACCTGCGCGAGTTCGGCGTCGTCGAGGGTCCGTCCCTGCACCTCGGCGTCGCGGATCGCGATGACCAGGTCGTAGGTCCGGGCCTGCGGGTCCCCCGGCCGCTCGACCGCCCGCACCGCGTGCCGACGGGCGATGCGGCGCAGGCGTCGGTGGTGCCCGCGGTGGCGCAGGTCACGACCCCACCGTCGGAACGTCAGCGAGGCCATCGCCACGACGATGAGCACGATGCCGAGGTAGAACGGCGGATCGAAGGCCAGGCGCAGGCCGTCCCGCACCCCGGCCGGGAAGAGTCCGAAGTGGTCGGCGGTGAGCGACGCGACCTCGTCGACGCTCGCCACGACGACCAGGGCGAGCCCGACGCGGAACACCACGAGTGCCACCGGGTCCTGCAGCACGCCGCGACGCAGTGTCGTCGCGGCGATCAGTCCCACGCCCACCATGTACACGCTCGCGTAGAGCCACATCGGCGTCTGCTCGATCTCGCGCACGATGAAGTGGAAGTCGGTCCCGCCGCGCTCCTCGACCAGCAGGAACGGCACCGTGAAGGCCACGACCACGACGAGCAGCGCCATCGGCCTGGCGAGCACCGGGCGCTCCGGCAGGTCGTCCGTGCTCGCGCGCAGCATCAGCCAGAACGCGACGGTCGCGCAGACGTTCTGCACCAGGTTGATGAGGTTCGAGCCGCCCAGGGCGCCGTCGAGCGCCGGCTGCGGCACGACGCTGCCGAGCGTCAGGAGCCCGAGCGCCCCGACGCCGGTGGCACCCCAGGCCGCCCGACCACGGGGGTTCCGCAGCACGTACGGCGTGCGGGCGAGGAAGATCAGCGCCGCGAACCAGAAGGCCGCGGCGTGCAGGACGGCCATCAGCCGTAGGCCCGCTCGTCCGCGCCCGTGGCCCCGGCGAGCAGGACCGTCGCGAGCTCGTAGGCGAACCGTTCGGCGAAGTGCTCGTCGTCGTCGGAGATGCTCACGAGCCCGGAGTCGGCGTCGAGCGCACGACGGCAGACGTGACCCCCGGCGGCGAACTCGGCGACGGATGACGGGGTGGGTGTGCCGACGTCGCCGTGCACCAGGTGCCCGAGCTCGTGCAGCACGCAGTGCATGCGGTAGAGCGGCGGTGCGTCGGCCGGCACGAGCACCAGGTTCTCGTGCTCGAACTGCGACACGAGCGCGGTGAGCGGACCCCAGCTCGGCCCGTCGACGTCGACGACGCGCGTGGGCTTGCCGACCATCCGACCGACGCCGGTCACCACATCGGACAGCTGCGGCGCACGGGGCAGGGTGGCGACGAGGGCACGGACGGCATCGGACGCACCCAGCTGCTCCGCCATCGCCCCTCCGATCTCCGCGGCAAGACTACCGGCAGGTCCCCCTTGTGGACGAGACCGTCCGGACGTAACCTACAACCAAATGGTTGTACGAATCGAACTGTCCGACGCCGAGGTCGACCGGGTGTTCCACGCACTCGCCGACGCGACCCGTCGTGACATCGTCCGGCGCACGCTCGTCGGGTCGTCGTCCGTGAGCGAGCTCGCGGACGCCTACTCGATGTCGTTCGCCGCCGTCCAGAAGCACGTCGCCGTCCTCGAAGGAGCCGGACTCGTGAGCAAGGAAGCCCGCGGCCGCACCCGCATCGTGCGCGCCGAGCCGGAGCAGCTCGAACGGGTCCGTGCCCTCCTCGACGCCTACGGCCGCCTCTGGCACAGCCGGATGGACCGTCTGGGCGACCTCCTCGACGGCGACGCCTCCGGACACCCAGCACCAGACGACACCCGACGACACCAGGAGCGATGATGCCCACCACGTCCGTCCACACCGATCCCGACACCCTCTCGATGACCCTCGTCGCCGAGTTCCCCGTCCCCGTCGAACGCCTCTGGGCCGCCTTCGCCGACCCGCGCCAGCTCGAGCGGTTCTGGGGACCGCCCGGGTTCCCCGCGACGTTCACGACGTTCGACCTGCGCCCCGGTGGCCGTGCCGACTACCGGATGACGTCACCGCAGGGCGAGCGGTTCCACGCCGTCTGGCAGGTCACCGAGGTCGACGAGCCCCGTCGCATCGTCTTCCGCGACCTGTTCACCGACCCCCAGGGCACCGTCGACGAGTCACTGCCCGCAGGCGAGACCGTGTTGTCGTTCGAGCCGGCCGAGGGCGGCGCCCGGGTCTCCGTGGTGTCCTCGTTCGCCTCGGCCGCCGACCTCGACGCGATGCTCCAGATGGGCATGCTCGAGGGCTACCAGCAGGCCTTCGGCCAGCTCGACCGGGTGCTCGCCGACCTGCGCGAGTGGGCCCTCCGTGCCGGCACCGGGACCGAGGTCCTCGACGACACCCACGTCCGGATCACCCGGGCGTTCGCGGCGCCGCGACACCTGCTCTGGCGGGCGCACACCGAGCCCGACCTGGTGCGCCGGTGGCTGCTCGGCCCCGACGGGTGGGAGATGACGGTGTACGAGAACGACCTGACCCCGGGCGGCGCGTTCCGGCAGGCCTGGGCGCCGACGGGTGACACCGAGGGTGAGCCCTTCGGGTTCGAGGGCGAGAACCTCGTCGTCGAACCGGAACGCCGGATGGTGTCGACCGAACGCATGACCGGGGCGCCCTTCCCGCCGAACACGAACGACCTGCAGTTCGACGAGAACGACGGCGTCACGCTCATGACCCTGCTCGTCACCTACCCGGACCGGGAGCAGCGGGACGCGATCCTCGCGACCGGCATGACGGAGGGCATGGAGGCCAGCTACCAGCGGCTGGAACGCGAGGTCCTGTCCGCAGCGTGACCGACAGACGGACGGGAGGCCCGTGGCGGCGCCGCCACGGGCCTCCCGTCCGTCCCGGTGTCCGGTCTAGGACGCCTCATAGTGGCGCGCGCCGCCGCGAACGCCCGCGAACCGGAACGGCGCGGTCGTGACGCGCGGACGCTCGACGTCCTCGCTGGTGGCGGCACCCGCGGCGTGGAGCGCGCGGTACGCGTCGACCGTCAGCGGGACCCGTGCCTCGAGCAGCGACCGCACGCGACCCGTACGACGGTGCTCGCGGTAGTCGGGCCGGACGATGCCGGTGATGAGCTCGCCGACGCTGCCCGA
The DNA here is from genome assembly GCF_003224385.1 of Curtobacterium sp. MCPF17_003. Lineage (NCBI taxonomy): Bacteria > Bacillati > Actinomycetota > Actinomycetes > Micrococcales > Microbacteriaceae > Curtobacterium > Curtobacterium sp. MCPF17_003. The sequence goes on from NZ_QKLC01000008.1 coordinate 46,903, forward strand.
GCCGTAGCTGAACAGGCCGAGTCGCTCCCCAGCCAGGTCGTCGTCGAGGTCGAGCAGTGCCGCGAGGCCGATCCAGAGCGACGCCGTGTAGGTGTTGCCGGTCTGCCGGTTGTAGGTGAACCCGATCGCCAGGTCGGCCTCGTCGAAGGTTGCCCCGACGTGCTGCGTGAGCTTGCGGTGCGCCTTGATCGCCATCTTGGTGAAGGGCTGGTGGTGCACGAACCGGGCGATGTCGTCGTACGCCGGGCCGCCCTGTTCCGCCAGGTCGTCCCAGGCGCCGACGAACGCGTTGACGTACGCACTCACCGAGAGCCGCCCGTCGACCAGTGCGGTGGAGCGGTCGTTCGGCCGCCAGAAGTCGTCGACGTCCGCGGTGTAGACACCCGCCGCCGGCTCGACCTCGATCAGGTCGGGGTCGGCGGACACCAGGATCGCGGCGGCACCGGCACCCTGGGTCGGCTCGGCCGGGGTGTCGACGTCGTACCGGGCGACGTCGGCGGCGATGACGAGCACCCGCTCGTGCGGGGCGCGGGCGACGATGCCGAGTGCGAGCTGCACGGCGGCCATCCCGCCGTAGCAGGCCTGCTTCAGCTCGACCACGCGGACGGCCTTCGGCAGCCCGAGCAGGCCGTGCACGTACACACCGGCGGCCTTCGACTGGTCGACGCCGGACTCGGTGGCGAACAGCACCGTTCGGATGCCGTCGACGCCGTGCCGGTCGATGAGCTCCTTCGCGGCGGCGGCGCCCATCGTGACGATGTCCTCGTCGGGCGCGGGCACGCTGAAGGCGTCCTGCCCGATGCCGACGTGGTACTTCGCCGGGTCGACGCCGAGCCGCTCGGCCAGGTCGTCGAGCTCGAGCACGTGGTGGCCGGTCGCGATCGCGATGTCGTGGATGCCGACGCCGGTCATGCCGCACCCCCTGCGGGCTTCGCGCCGCGACGTTCCATGGCGACGTGGGCGGCCATCAGCTCGCCCGGGTTGGTCTGTGCGGCGAGGAGCGAGAGCTCCCCGCACAGGACGGTCGCGGCGCACAGGGCAGCGAGGCGGCGGGCGTTGCCGCCCGGCTCGCGGTCCTCGCGACAGCCGAGGCGCACCAGGGCGTCCTCGACGACGGGCAGGTCACCGCCCTTGCCGTTGCCGACCGTGCCGACGATCAGGTGCGGCAGCGAGGTCGCGAAGTACAGGTCGCCGTCGCGGTCCTCGGCGCTCGTGATGCCCTGCGAGCCCTCGACGATGTTGGCGGCGTCCTGCCCGGTGGCCAGGTAGAAGCCCAGCAGCATGTTCGCGTAGTGCGCGTTCGCCGAGCGGATGGCCCCGGCGATCGTCGACCCGATCAGGTTCTTCGCGATGTTGAGCTCGACGATGCGCGCGGTGCTCGACCGCAGGCGCTTCTCGACGACCTCGCCGGGGATCACGATCTCGGCGATGGTGTTGCGGCCACGGCCACGGATGCCGTTCACGGCGGTGGCCTTCTTGTCGGTGCAGAAGTTGCCCGACACCGAGACGTACCGCAGGCCCGGCTGCCAGTCCAGGATCGCCGGCAGCAGCTTGTCCGCCGCCTGCGTGACCATGTTGTGGCCGGAGGCGTCGCCGGTGGTGAACGCGAAGCGCAGGAACAGCAGGTCCCCGACGATCTCCGGGTGCACTTCGATGAGCTTGGCGAACCGGCTCTGCCCGGACACGATCGCGGCGAGCTCGTCCTGGCGCGCGAGGATCTGGCCCGCGGCGACGTGGGCTGCTGCGGCGCTGTCGGCACGGACGACGACGGAGCGGGTCATGCGCTCGTCGACGACGGTCGCGACGATGCCGTCCTCGACCATGCGCGAGATGCGTGCGCCGCGGCCGACGGACGGCCAGAGCGGCGACTCGTAGGTGGCGAGGGGGACCTCGTGCTCCCCCTGCACGGCGTTGCCGCTGACGCGGATCGGGCCGACCCACTTGGTGGGGATCGGTGTGAGCAGGTCACTCATCGAGGGCTCCTTCTGGTGCTCGCACCGCGACGCTGAGGTGTCTGATGTCGTGCGCCTCCCAGGCGCGGTGGATGCCAGCGGGGTCGGTGTCCGCCGGGACGAGCGCGATGCCGCAGTCGCCGCCGCCGGCCCCGGACGGCTTCGCCGCCCCGCCCGCGGCCTCGACGACGTCGCACAGGGTCGCGAGACGCTCGGTCTCGATCTGCGACCCGACGGACGCACCGAGGCGCTGCAGCAGCCCGCGGGCGCGTCGGAGGGCCCCGAGCGTGCGCGCTGCGTCGCCGGTCTGGAGGCCCGTGGTCAGGTCGTCGACGCAGCTGCGGCTCTCGTCGAGGAACGCCTGGTACCCGCCGTCGCGGTGCCGACGCACCACGTCGACGAGCTTCGTGGTGGACGCGGGCGAGCCGGTCCAGCCGACGAGGAGCTGCAGGTTCTCGGGGGCGGGCAGCCGCTGGACGTCGAAGCCGTCCCAGGCGTCGGCGTCGGTCAGGATCGCGGACACGGCGTGGTCGCCGAGCATCGCGGCGAGGCGCTCGCGGTCGGGGGCGCTGTAGCGCAGCCAGCCGCCGAACGTGCTCGCGGCGAGGTCGCCGCCGGAGGCCCGGGGGTTCACCCGGATGGTGGCGAGCAGCGCGACCTGGAAGCGCTGGCGCTGCGTCAGGCCGATGCCGTAGAACCGGTCGAGAGCGCCGACGGTGGCGACGGTGACCGCGGCCGAGGACCCGAGCCCGAACTTCCGGCCGCTGGCGTCGTCCAGTTGGCTCTCGATGCGCAGGTCGTGGAACCGCGGGGCGATGCCGTGCTCGGCGCGGAGCTTCTCGACCAGGTCGATCGTGGCCATCACGTAGTCGTACGGGTGGCGCTCACGGTCGAGCGCGAGGCCGTCCTCGGCACGGGTCCACGTGAGCGGCAGGTGCCCGTACTCCTCGGAGTGCACGCTGCCCGCGCCGTGGCCCTCGCGCACCTTCGCCGTGATGGCGCGGTCGAGGGCGATCAGGACGGACGGCTGGCCCGGCTCGACGACGGCGTACTCGCCGGCGACGAACAGCTTGCCGTGTGCACGGAACTCGATCACTGCGCGGACTCCTTCTGGTCGGGATTGCTCCCGATCTCTTCGGAGCGGAGCACCCGCGCGGCAGGTCCGGTGCCGGACTCGATGACGTCCCCCAGCGACGCGAGCGCGCCGGCGACCGCCGACCGGTCCTGCGGCTTCGTGAGCACGACGACGTTCGGGCCCGCGTCGGCCGTGGCGTAGGCCTCGGTGCCGCCGGCACGCAGCTCGGCGACGGCGTCGAACACGGCGACGCTGCGGGCGTTGAGGTAGCGGATCGGCGGGAACGCGCCCTCGATCGTCGCGTGCATGCGGAGCGCGTTGCTCTCGGTGATCTCGCCGATGCGGGTGAAGTCACCGGCCGCGCAGGCCGTGAGCATGTCGCCGACGGTCTCGGTCGTCGAGGTCACCCAGGCCGGGTAGAAGGGCGACGTCGCGATGGTGCGGCGCATGGCCTCGCGCGACCCGATCGGCTTCGGGCCGGCGTCGATCGTGACCACGACCATCGCCATCGGCGGGGCCGGGATCGGCTCGGCGAAGGAGCCCTGGTCGTCGCCGGCGTGCCAGACGGCGACACCGCCGGGGATCGAGCGCGTGGCCGAGCCGGAACCGCGACGGGCCAGACGGGACAGGTCCCGTGGCGACAGGTCGAGGCCGTAGGCCGCGGCGGCCGCGGTCGCCAGGGCGGCGAAGCCGGACGCGCTCGATGCCAGCCCGGCACCGGTCGGGACCGTGTTCTCGGACACCACCGATGCCCGCTCGGACGACCCCGCGAGCTCGCGCACCAGGTCGAGGAACCGCTGCACGCGCACCAGCGCACCGTCGTCGACGACGTGACCGTTCAGCGTGAACGCGTCACGGGCCTCCCGTCCGCCGTCCACCGTGACGGTGGTCGTCGTCGGGAACACGTCGAGCCCCATCGAGACGCTGCCCGTGGCGGGCAGCGCGAGCTGCGCGTCCGCCTTCCCCCAGTACTTGACGAGGGCGATGTTGGGGTGCGCGACGGCGGTGGCTGTCAGCAAGCGCGGGCTCCGATCGTGGTGGTCCAGGTGGCTGCGGCCCCTGCGCCGCGGAGTGCGGCCGCGATGCGGTCCGCGTGGTCGTCGTCCGCGGCGAGCGCGAGGACGCACCCGCCCCGCCCGCCGCCGGTGAGCTTCGCGCCGAGGGCGTCCGCATCGCGTGCGGCGTCGACGAGCCGGTCCAGGTCGCCACTCGACACGTCGAGTGTGCTGAGCAGGTCGTGCGCGGCGTCCATGGTGGCACCCAGAGCCTGGGCATCGCCGTCCTCGAGTGTCCCCCGTGCCCGCCGGGCGAGCGCGCCGATCCGGTCGATCACGGCGCCGACACCGACCGGGTCCTGGTCGTGGCGGGCGCGGACGGCTGAGACGGCCTCGCGGGTGTGCCCGGGGACGCCGGTGTCCGCGACGACGAAGGTGAACCGGGCGCCGAGCGTCACGGGTTCGATCCGGCCGGCCTCGAACCAGACCGGCGCGGACGCGACGACGCCCCGGGCGTCCAGGCCGGACGGTCGGCCGTGGGCGACGCGCTCGCACTCCTGGATGAGCTCGTGGTGGGTCTCGACGTCGAGGGTCTCGCCCAGGGCATCGGCGACGGCGGCGGTCACGGCGGCGGCGACCGCGGCACTCGAGCCCATGCCGCGGGCGGTCGGGACCTCGCTGTCGACCCGGACGTGGAAGTGGCGGTCGGTGACCCCGAAGTGGCGCAGGGTCGCGGTGACGGCGGTGACGGTCGGCATCACGGCCGCTGGTGCGAGGTCGAGGGGGCCGGTGTGCACGGTCGACTGCAGGCTGTGACCGGGCTGCTCGGCGTCGGCGGCGACCGGGGTGACCGTCGCCACGACCCGTGCGTCGAGCACCGGCAGGACGAGAGCGGGTGCGCCGTAGACCACGGCGTGCTCACCGATCAGGATCGTCTTGCCGTGGGAGGACGCCGATCCGTTGCCGGGGGTCGTGGTGGTGTCGAGGTCGCTGCTGGTCATCGTGGGTCACGTCAGCCTAACCGCCTCGGCCGTCGGCGTGTTCGTCGTGCGCTGCGGGCGGACCTGGGACGCCGTTCCGGGAGCGTGGCGCACCATCGGGGTCCGCCCACGACGAGGAGCCGCGATGCCGCACGCCCTACGACCGGCCCGACCGCGCCCGGTCCGGCTCGACGAGCTCGCCCGAGCACTCGGTGTCGACGGTCCCGGCGGGGGTGCCGGGCCCTTCGCGGGTGCCGGCGGCGGTGTGGGCCCCGGCGCCGTCCCGGTGGCCGGCCTGGCGCTCGCCACCGACGAACTCCGGCCGGGGATGCTGTTCGCCGCGCTCCCCGGCCGCCTCGCACACGGCGCGCAGTTCGCCGAGGCGGCGCGCAACGCCGGTGCTGCCGCGGTGCTGACGGACCCGGACGGGCAGGCCGCGGCGCGACGGAGCGGGCTGCCGGTCCTCGTCGTCCCGGACGTCCGCGCCCACCTGGGCGCCGTCGCACGGCTCCTCGCCGGCACGGAGTCGCTGCCGTTCCCGCTGTTCGGGGTGACCGGCACGAACGGCAAGACGTCGACGGTGCACCTGCTCGACGCCCTGATGCGCCGGCTCGGGTGGCGGTCGGCGATCAGCAGCACGGTCGAGCGCCGTGTCGACGACGAGTCGCTGCCGAGTGCGCTGACGACACCGGAAGCCCCCGAACTGCACGCGTTCCTGGCACGCGCAGCCGAACGCGGGGTCGACGGAGCCGCCCTCGAGGTGAGTGCGCAGGGCCTCTCCCGTCACCGCACCGACGGCGTCCGGTTCGACGTGGCGGGCTTCACGAACCTGTCACACGACCACCTCGACGACTACGCCGACATGGACGAGTACCTGGCGGCGAAGGCCCTGCTGTTCACGCCCGCTCGGTCGCGCGCCGGCGTGGTGTCACTCGACTCCCCTGCCGGCCGACGGATCGTCGGGCGGGCGACGGTCCCGGTGACGACGATCTCGACCGCCCCCGCGGCCGGGGCCGACTGGACCGTGCTGGTGCGGGAGCAGCGGCCCGACGGCACCCGGTCGACCCTGACCGCACCGGACGGCACGACGATCGACCTCGACCTCCCGCTGCTCGGCGTGCACATGGCGGCGGACGCGGGCCTGGCGGTGGCGATGCTCGCGACCGCGGGCGTGCCGGTGCCCGCCCTGCTCGAGGCGACACGAGGCCGCCTCGACGTCGTCGTGCCCGGGCGGATGGCGGATGCGTCGGCGGCGACCGGGCCCCGTGTCTTCGTGGACTTCGCGCACACCCCCGACGCCTTCGCGAAGAGCCTGGCGGCGGTGCGTGCGTTCGCGCCGGGCCGGGTCGGGATCGTCCTCGGGGCGGACGGCGACCGTGACCCGAGCAAGCGGGCGGCGATGGGAGCGGTGGCGGCCGAGGCCGCTGACGTGGTCGTCGTGGCCGACCACCATCCCCGCTTCGAGGCCCCCGCCCCGATCCGGGCGGCGATCGTCGACGGTGCGCGGGCGAGCGGGCACGACGCGCTGGTCGTCGAGGAGCCGGACCCGGCGCGGGCGATCCGCCGGGCGATCGCCGAGGTCGGTGACGACGGGGTCGTGTACTGGGCCGGTCCGGGCCTGACCGACTACCGGGACGTCCGCGGGGTGCACGTGCCCTACTCGTCGTTCCGGGACGCCCAGGCCGCACTCGCCGAGGCGGGGCACCTGCCCGGCGCTCGCTGTGAGCTCGCCTGCGAACCGTCGATGTAGGTTGCACACAACTCAGTTGCGTGACAGTGTGGACGCATGCCCGTGACCGACGAGATGGTGTGCTTCTCCCTCTACGCGGCGTCCCGCGCCACCACGCAGGCGTACCGCACGATGCTCGAACCCTGGGGCCTGACGTACCCGCAGTACCTGGTGCTCGTCACCCTGTGGGTCGAGGGCGACCAGACCGTCTCGAGCCTCGGAGAACACCTGCAGCTCGACTCCGGCACCCTCTCGCCGCTGCTCCGCCGCATGGAGCAGAGCGACCTGGTCCGCCGCGAGCGCCGCAGCACCGACGAGCGCGTCGTCACGGTGACCGTCGGCGAGCGCGGCCGCGAACTGCGGTCCGAGCTGAGCGGCATCCCCGCGCGCATCGCCGCCGGGATGGGCCTGGCCGACGAACGCGCCGCCGCCGAGCTGATCGCGACGCTGCACCGGCTGACCGAGACGATGCACGCGGCGGCCGATCCCGCTGGCGCCGTTTCGCGCTGAGCGACAGCTCACGCCCACGTGCGCCCGTGAACTGTCGCTGAGCGCGAGAGCACGCAGCACCCCAACGCAGCGCCCACGTCCTGCACGATCCGCCCACAAGGAAGGAACCCCATGGAAGCCCTCTACACCGCCGAGGCCCTGGCCACCGGCGAAGGCCGCAACGGCCACGTCGCCACGAGCGACGGCACGGTCGAGTTCGACCTCGCCATCCCGAAGGAGATGGGTGGCTCCGGCAACGGCGCCAACCCCGAGCAGCTCTTCGCCGCCGGCTACGCCGCCTGCTTCCACTCCGCCCTGCAGGGCGTCGCCCGCAGCCAGAAGGTGAAGATCACCGACTCCTCCGTCGGCGGCCGCGTGTCGATCGGCCCGAACGGCAACGGTGGCTACCAGCTCGCCGTCATGCTCGAGGTCGTCATCCCCGGCCTGGAGCACGACCAGGCCCAGGCCCTCGCCGACGCTGCCCACCAGGTCTGCCCGTACTCGAACGCGACCCGCGGCAACATCGACGTCACCATCGTCGTCTCGGAGGACTGACCCATGAGCACCACCACCCCCACCACCATGCGCGCCGTCGTCCACGAGACGTTCGCCGAGCCCGCCGACGTCCTCGAGGTGCAGGAGCGCCCCGTCCCGACGCCCGGCGCCGGCGAGGTCCTCGTCCGCACCGTCCTCTCCCCCATCCACAACCACGACCTGTGGACCGTCCGCGGCACCTACGGCTTCAAGCCGGAGCTCCCCGCCGCCTCGGGCACCGAGGCACTCGGCGTCGTCGAGGCACTCGGCGAGGGCGTCACGAACCTGCAGGTCGGCCAGCGCGTCGCCGGCGGTGCCTTCGGCGTCTGGGCCGAGTACTACACCGCGAACGCCGCCGGACTCGTGCCGGTGCCGGACGCGATGACCGACGAGGCCGCAGCCCAGCTCGTCTCGATGCCGTTCAGCGCCATCAGCCTGCTGCACTCGCTCGACCTGCACGAGGGCGACTGGATCATCCAGAACGCCGCCAACGGTGCGGTCGGTCGCATGGTCGCCCAGCTCGGTGCCGCCCGCGGCATCAACGTGATCGGACTCGTCCGTCGCGCCGCCGGTGTCGACGAGCTCCGCGAGCAGGGCATCGAGCGCATCGTCGCCACCGACGCCGACGACTGGCAGGACCAGGTCGCCGCGATCACCGGTGGCGCCCCGATCATCGCGGGCGTCGAGTCGGTCGGTGGCAAGGCCGCCGGCGACATCGCCTCGGTGCTGGGCGAGAACGCCACCCTCGTCGTCTTCGGCGCGATGGCGTCGCCGACGCTCGAGATCCCGTCGGGCAAGGTCATCTTCGGCCAGCTCACCGTGAAGGGCTTCTGGGGCTCCGTCGTCAGCAAGACGATGCCGGACGAGACGAAGGGGCAGCTCTTCGGTGAGCTCATCACCCGCGTGCTCGACGGCTCGCTGACGCTCCCCGTCGCCGAGACCTTCGCCTTCGAGCAGGTCCGCGACGCCGTGCGCGCCAGCGACACCGCCGGCCGCGTCGGCAAGGTGCTCCTGCGCCCGTAGCGCGACCACAGAACGGACGGGAGGCCCGGTGCCAGCTGGCACCGGGCCTCCCGTCCGTTCGCTGGTCCGTCACATGGCCTCCTTGATCCCCCGACGCACCAGCCACACGTTCACGGGGTACGAGCAGACGAAGCCGGCCACCATCGCCAGCTGCATCGCCACCCAGAACTCCGGCGAGAAGACGCTCGCGCGTCCGCCGACGAGTGCCGGGAACACGACCAGCTGCCACACCGCCATCAGTCCGTACATGCCGACCTGCCACGCGATGATCGACAACGTGTCGGCCTTGAGCGCTGCGACGAGCCCGGCCCGGACGCCGAGGCCCCGCATCGGCGCGATGGCGAAGTACTGGAACGCGATGCCGAGCACGAACGCGATGACGAAGTCGACGATCCACCCGGCGATCATCCGGTCCTGGTAGAGCGTGCCCAGGCCGACCGCCACCCCGACCGCCGGGAACGCCGCGAGCCCGAACTCCCCGATCAGGTCACCGAGTGCGCAGCCGGCACCGCAGTGACTCGTGTCGATCGCGTTGCCCGCCCACCGTCCGTGGACAGGCGCGGTGGCCCGACCCCGGCGCAGGTAGAAGACGAGCCACACGACGCTGCCGAACAGCATCGTGAGCGGCCACACGAACGCCATGACGCGCATCTGCGGCGGGCGGCGCGACGTCGACCGCCACGAACGCCGCGCAGCCCACGGCGATCACGAGCAGCGCGGCGCAGACCAGGGTGACCGGCACCGGGAACGCACCGGCGCTGAGTGCTTCCAGGTCAGCCGCCGATCACGTGGATGCCGTACGCCGCGAAGAACCCGAGGACAGCGATGAGGCCCGTCCAGGGGCCGGTCTTCCGGAAGGCCTCGGGCAGCATGGTGTCCGCGAGCATCGCCAGGATGGCTCCGGCGGCGACGGCGGTCACGGCGCTCTGCACCCCGGCCGGTGCCTGCCCGAGGATCGCGTACCCGCCGAGCGCCGAGAGGGCGCACGCGAGGGCGATGGCGCCCCAGACGGAGAACACGTACCGCGCTCCCCGACCGTTCTCCTTCATGTCGGACGTGCTGGACAGCCCCTCCGGCAGGTTCGAGATGATGACCGCGGCCACGACCGCGATCGACAGCGAGCCGCCCGCGGCGAGCCCGACTCCCTGCACCGCCGTCTCCGGGATGCCGTCGAGCAACGCGCCGAGGGCGATGCCGAGGCCGGTCCCGGATCCCGTCGAGCCGGCCCCGCTGCGCTTCTTCCGTGCACCGCGTCGTTCCAGCAGGACGTCGAGACCGACGTAGACGACCGCCCCGCCGAGGAACCCGGCCATCGCCGTCCAGAACGTGCCGGACCGGGTGGCCTCGGCGACCAGGTCGAAGGAGAGCGCCGAGATGAGGACGCCGGCGCCGAAGGCGGTGATCGTCGCCACGACCGTCCGCGGCACCCGGACGAACCAGGCGATCGCGGCACCGACGACGAGGGCGAGACCGGAGGCCAGACCGGCGCCGGTCGCCAGGAGGAGGGGATGCACGGGTCGAGTGTAGGAACCCGCCGATCCGTGGGCACCAAGGTCGCCCGTCACGCAGAACAGGAGACGTCGGGGGCCCTGGGGCGCCCCGACGTCTCCTGCGTGGTGCGGACTAGCGGCGCGACGCCTTCTCCGGGACGGTGAAGATGTTGCCGGTGGTGACACCCTCCTCGACCTCTTCGAGGGTGCGGCCGCGGCTCTCCGGCACGAACTTCCAGATGAAGAGCAACGCCAGCAGCCCGACGACCCCGAAGCCGAAGAAGGTCCCGGTGATGCCGGTCGCGGCGACGATCGTCGGGAAGTACAGCCCGAGGAAGGCGTTCGCGATCCAGAGGCAGAACACCGAGATCCCCATGCCGAGCGCACGGATCTGGGTCGGGAAGATCTCGGACAGCACGACCCAGACGGCGATGTTGAGGAAGGTCTGCATCGAGCCGACGAACGCGACGACCAGGAACAGGATGACCCACGGGCGAGCCGGGTTGCCCTCGGGCAGCGCCACCGACGCGATGCCGATGAGGAAGTGGCAGATCGTCGTCAGCGTGAACCCGAGGATCAGCGTCGTGCGGCGGTTGATCTTCTCCATGTTGTACAGCGCGATGACGCCACCGACCACGGCGATCACGCCGGGGGCGATGTTCGCGATGAGAGCGGCCGACGCCTGGAACCCGGACTCGATGAGCACGGTCTGGCCGTAGTACATGATCGAGTTGATGCCGGTGAGCTGCTGCGCGACGCCGAGCCCGGCACCGATGAGCACGATGCGGATGAGCCACTTGTTCCCGCGCAGCGTGTGCCAGCCGCTGACGCGCTCGACCTTCGCTTCGAGGTCGTTGCTCCGCTTGATGTCGTCGAGCTCGGCACGGGCCCGATCGGTGGTCCGGACCTGCTCGAGGACCGAGAGCGCCTCGTCGTAGCGGTCCTTCGACGCGAGCCAGCGCGGCGACTCCGGCACCCGCAGCATCCCGACGAACAGCGCGATCGCGGGGAGCGCGCAGACGGCCAGCATGACGCGCCACACGCCGTTGCCCTCACCCCACAGGTTGCCGATGATCGCGTTGACCACGAACGCGGCGAGCTGACCGATCACGATCATGAGCTCGTTGCGGCCGGACAGCGACCCGCGGATCTCGTACGGGGCGAGTTCGGCGAGGAACACCGGCACCACCGTGGACGCGCCACCCACCGCGAGGCCGAGGAGCACACGACCGACGACGATGACCTCGAACGTCGGCGCGAACACGCAGATCAGCGTGCCGACGAAGAACGTGACGGCGAGCAGGATGATGGTCTTGCGACGACCCCAGCCGTCGGCGATGCGGCCGCCGAGCATGGCGCCGATCGCGGCACCGAACAGCAGCGAGCTGGTGACCACGCCCTCGGTGAAGTTCGTGAGGCCGAGCTCCGCCTTCATCGGGTTCAGGGCACCGTTGATGACACCGGTGTCGTACCCGAAGAGCAACCCGCCGAACGTGGCGACGAGGGCCAGCACGCCGAGTCGTCGGCGGTGCGGCCCGGTCCCCAACGGGGGCAGTGCGACAGTCGGGGCTGTCGGTTTGATGTCGACCATTCGGTGACTCCTTCGTCGGTGATCGCGCTTCATCGCGTGGACCGATCGTAACCCGATTCCATGTCCTGTCAATTGGACATTCTGTCGTGGGGTCGGTTGGATCGGTCCACAGAAGGCCTGATGAGGACGGGAGCGGTCCAACCCGCGGATCGGGCTCAGCGCTCGTCGTCGACGGGGCCGTCGCCCAGCACGTCCCCCAACGAGGCCATGTCGGCACCGTGGTCGGTGTAGCGGCGCACGGTCCGTCGGGCGGCGGCACTCGCGGCACCGGACAGGGCGGGGTTGCGTCGGGCGGCGTCGGCGACGCGTCCGGCGTGCCCCGCGGTGGAGAGCAGCACGTTGGCCAGTGCCCGGGCGTCGCCGCGCTCGGGGACCCCGGTCACGGTCCAGGCCTCGCGGACCTGCGCGTCCGGGGTGACGCCGCGACGGGTGCCCATCCGGTGCCAGTCCGACAGCACGCCCTCGGTGCGCGAGGCCGCTCGGTCTGCCTCGCCCGCGCGTCGGCGTGCGGCGTCGCGGGCGTCGGACTCGCCGTCCGCGCCCTCGACCGTGTCGTACCGGTCGGTGAGCCCGTCGGCCCGGCGCCGGACGCTGTCGGCCCGTTCACGCGCTGCGACGTCGTCACCACCGGCCGCTGCGATGCGGGCGGCGTGCGCGGCGGCAGCCGCGGCGAGGATCTCCGAACGCTCCATGCCCTCGACCGTAGCCGCTCCGACCGACACCGGCGGACCGTCCGGCGCGGTGACGGGGCGCGGCGGCAGGCGCGTTTCGCGCTGGGCGACACCTCACGGGCCGCGGGGCGCGTGAGGTGTCGCTGACCGCGAAACCGGCCCGGCGTCCACCCCCGCGGCCAGCGCACGCACACGACGGACGGGAGGCCCGTGGCGGATCCGCCACGGGCCTCCCGTCCGTCGTGTGGGGGCGTCCGCTACTTCCGCAGCTCCAGGTACTTCGCGATGAGCGCCTTGGTCGACGGGTCCTGCGCGTCGAGCGCAGCCTGGTCGCCCTCGACGGCCGGCGTGACCTGCAGCGCCAGCTGCTTGCCGAGTTCCACACCCCACTGGTCGAACGAGTCGATGCCCCAGATCGTGCCCTCGGTGAACACGATGTGCTCGTACAGAGCGATGAGCTGGCCGAGGACGCTCGGGGTGAGCTCCGGCGCGATGATCGACGTAGTCGGCTTGTTGCCGGGGAACGTGCGCGCCGCGACGATGCCTTCGTCGGTGGTGCCCTCGGCGCGGACCTCGTCGGCGCTCTTGCCGAACGCGAGCGCCTTGGTCTGCGCGAAGAAGTTCGCCAGGAACAGCGTGTGCACGTCGGTGCCGGGCGCGACGCCCTTGCCGTCGCCGGTCTCGTCCTTGAGCGGACGGGCCGGGTTGGCGACCGTGATGAAGTCGGCCGGGATGAGGCGGGTGCCCTGGTGGATGAGCTGGTAGAACGCGTGCTGGCCGTTCGTGCCGGGCTCACCCCAGAAGACCTCGCCGGTCTCGGTGGTGACGGGCGAGCCATCCCAGCGGACGCGCTTGCCGTTCGACTCCATCGTGAGCTGCTGCAGGTACGCGGCGAAGCGGTGCAGGTACTGCGTGTACGGCAGGACCGCGTGGCTCTGCGCACCGAGGAAGTTCGTGTACCAGACGTTGAGCAGGCCCATCAGGACGGGGACGTTCTGCTCGAGCGGCGTGGTGCGGACGTGCTCGTCGATGGCGTGGAAGCCGGCGAGGAACTGCTCCCAGTTCTCCTTGCCGATGGCGATGACGACGCTCGTGCCGATGGCCGAGTCGACCGAGTAGCGGCCGCCCACCCAGTCCCAGAAGCCGAAGGCGTTCTCGGGGTCGATGCCGAACGCCTCGACCTTGTCGAGCGCGGTGGAGACGGCGACGAAGTGCTTGGCGACGGCGTTCTTCTTCTCGTCGTCGGCGGCGTCGGTCAGGCCGAGCTCCTCCCACAGCCACTGGCGGGCGAGGCGTGCGTTCGTCAGGGTCTCGAGCGTGCCGAAGGTCTTCGACGCGACGATGAAGAGCGTGGTCTCGGGGTCGAGGTCGGCGGTCTTCTCGTAGATGTCCGCCGGGTCGATGTTCGAGACGAAGCGGGCCTCGAGTCCGGGCTGGACGTAGGGCTTGAGTGCCTCGTAGACCATGACCGGGCCGAGGTCGGAGCCACCGATGCCGATGTTGACGACGGTCTCGATGCGCTTGCCGGTGACACCGGTCCAGGCGCCGCTGCGGACCTGCTCGGCGAAGCCGTAGACCTTGTCGAGCGTGGCGTGCACGTCGGCGTCGACGTCCTGGCCGTCGACGGTCAGGGGCGCCGCCGGCACGAGGCCTTCGGTCGCCTTCGGGCGGCGGAGCGCGGTGTGCAGCACGGCGCGGTCCTCGGTGACGTTGATGTGCTCGCCGGCGAGCATCGCCTGGAAGCGCTCGGCGACGCCGGTGTCCTTCGCGACCTGCAGCAGCGCGGCGAGGATCTCGTCGGTCACCAGGCCCTTGGACAGGTCGACGGTCAGGTCGGCCGCCTGGAAGGTGTACTGCTCGGCACGACCGGGGTCGCTGTCGAACCACCCTCGCAGGTCCGGGGTGAAGTCGGCAGCGATGCTGTCGAGCTTCTTCCAGCCTTCGGTCGATGTGGGGTCGACGGGAGCGGATTCGGTCACGGGGTCCTCCTGGATCACCTTCTGGACGTACAGCCCGCGGGTCACGCAGCGCTGCGTCGCGGACCGTCTTCGAGCGTAGTGCGCTCCGGCAGGTGGTGCGCACAGTCGGCCGGGAGGCGCGGCTCGCGTTCGCTGCGCGCGTCACGCCCCCGGGCCGGTCGCGTGCAGGGCCGCGGTCGGCTCGCCGTGTTCAGGGCCGCGGTCGGCTCGCCGTGTTCAGGGCCGCGGTCGGCTCGCCGGGTTCACGGCTGCGGTGCGAAGCGACGCAGGCGCATGCTGTTCGTCACGACGAAGACCGACGAGAACGCCATCGCCGCACCCGCGAGCACCGGGTTGAGCAGCCCCGCCATCGCGAGCGGGATCGCCGCGACGTTGTACGCGAACGCCCAGAACAGGTTGCCCTTGATGACGCCGAGCGTGGCGCGCGACAGCCGGATGGCGTCGGCCACCACGGTGAGCCGACCGCGCACCACCGTGATGTCGCTCGCCGCGATGGCCGCATCAGTGCCGGCCCCCATGGCGATGCCGAGGTCGGCCGCGGCGAGCGCGGCGGCGTCGTTCACCCCGTCGCCGACCATCGCGACGCTCCGGCCCTCGGACTGCAGCCGGCGGACGGTCTCGAGCTTCGACGCCGGGGTCGCGCGAGCATGCACCTCGTCGATGCCGACACGGGCGGCGACCGCATGTGCGGCACCCTCGTTGTCGCCGGTGAGCAAGACCGGGTGCAGGCCGAGCGCCCGGAACCGGGCGATCGCGTCGGCGGCCTCGGGCTTGACGGTGTCCCCGACGACGACCACGCCCAGGGCGCTGCCGTTCCGGGCGACGACGACCGCGGTCGCCCCGGCGGCCTCGGCGCGCTCGACGGCGTCGGACAGCACCGTCGGCAGGGCGATCGACCACGAGTCTGCGAGCCAGCGGGCCGTGCCGACGAGCACGACGTCGCCGTCCACGACGGCCTGCACCCCGGCACCCGCGGTCGCGGTGAACTGCTCGGCCTCGGCCAGGTCGGCGCCTCGGGCACGCGCCGCGGTGGTGACGGCACGGGCCACGGGGTGTTCCGAGCCGTCCTCGACCGCGGCGGCGAGGCGCAGGACGAAGTCCTCGGTCTCGTCGACGGCGGTCACCGACCGCAGGGTCATCGACCCCGTGGTGACGGTGCCGGTCTTGTCCAGCACGACGGTGTCGACCCCGCGGGTGCGCTCGAGCACCTGCGGACCGCCGATCAGGATGCCGAGCTGCGAGCCTCGGCCGGTCCCGACCAGCAGGGCGGTGGGCGTGGCGAGTCCGAGGGCGCACGGGCAGGCGATGATCAGGGTGGCGACGGCCGCGGTGAAGGCCGCGGTGACCGAGCCGCCGAACACGAGCCAGCCGACGAACGCCAGCACGGCGAGCGCGATGACGATCGGCACGAAGACCCCGGACACGCGGTCGGCCAGGCGCTGCACCTCGGCCTTGCCGGTCTGGGCGTCCTCGACCAGGCGACCCATCCGGGCGAGCTCGGTGTCGGCGCCGACGCGGGTGATCGCGACGACGAGCCGGCCGCCGACGTTGATCGTCGCGCCGGTGACCAGGTCGCCCGGGCCGACCTCGACCGGCACGGACTCACCGGTGAGCATGCTGAGGTCGACGGCCGAGGAGCCGTCCTGCACCAGGCCGTCGCTCGGGATCCGCTCGCCGGGTCGCACCACGACGACGTCGCCGACGACGAGGGACGACGCGGGCACGCGGTGTTCGGCACCGTCGCGCAGGACGGTGGCGTCCTTCGCGCCGAGTTCGAGCAGTGCCCGGAGTGCGGCGCCGGACTGCGTCTTCGCACGGGCCTCCATGTACCGGCCGGCGAGGATGAACACCGTCACGGCCGTCGCGACCTCGAGGTACAGGTCGGTGGCCTCGGGGTCCGTGGCCAACCACGAGAACGTCATGTGCATGCCGGTCGTGCCGGCGTCACCGAAGAACAGGGCGTACAGCGACCACCCGAAGGCAGCGAGGACCCCGACGCTCACCAGGGTGTCCATGGTGGCGGCACCATGGCGGGCATTGACCCACGCGGCCCGGTGGAACGGGAGCGCGCCCCAGACCGCGACGGGCGCGGCGAGCGTCAGGGCGAGCCACTGCCAGTTCGGGAACTGCAGGACCGGCACCATCGAGAGCACCACGACGGGCACCGCGAGCACGGCGGACACGACCAGGCGTCGGCGCAGCGGGCCGGTCGGGTCCTCGTCCAGCGCGGGGTCGGCGTCAGCAGCGGCGGGCGGCGCCGGCACCGTGGCGCCGTACCCGGCCGACTCCACCGCGGCGATGAGCGCCTCGGGGTCGGCGGTGCCGTCCGCGGCGACCTGCACCTGCGCCTTCTCGGTGGCGTAGTTGACCGTGGCGGTAACCCCGGGCAGCTTGCCGAGCTTCCGCTCGATGCGGTTCGCGCACGAGGCGCAGGTCATCCCGGTGATGTCGAGTTCGACGGTGCGGTCGGTCACGAGCGCACGACCTCGTACCCCGCCTCGGCGACGGCGGCGCGGAGGGCGTCCGCGTCGACGGGTGCCGCGGAGCTGACGGTGACCTCGGACGACCCGCCGGGGACGAGTCGGACGTCGACGCCCGACACCCCGTCGACCTCGGTGAGCTCCTCGGTGACGCTCATCACGCAGTGTTCGCAGGTCATGCCCTCGACGAGCAGCGTTTCGGTGGTCATGGTGTCTCCTTCTCGGTGGTGGGTCGTCAGGGTCAGGAGCGGACGAGCCGGGCGATCGCCTGGCTGGCCTCGCGCACCTTCTCGTCGGCGCCGTCCCCGCCCTCGGCGACGGCCTCGGCGACGCAGTGCGCCAGGTGGTCCTCGAGCAGCGACAGCGCGACGCGTTCGAGCGCCCGGTTCGCCGCCGAGATCTGGGTCAGGACGTCGATGCAGTACGTCTCGTCCTCGACCATCCGCGCGATGCCGCGCACCTGCCCCTCGGCGCGACGGAGTCGCTTGAGCAGGTCGTCCTTGTCGCCGATGTACCCGACGTGTTCGTGCATGTCCGCCTCCACCGTTCTCAATACGGTACCCCCCTAGGGTATTCCGATCTCGTCCGCGCGCAACCGGTGGCATGATCGGCGGATGGACCCCTCGACGACGAACGGATTCCGCCGGCTGCGGTTCTCCGACGGCGCGGGCTCCGACTACTCGGACATCTTCGAGGCCGAGTACGGCGGCTCGGACTTCGCCTCCGAGACCTTCGCCACCGACGACGCCAGGTACGAGTACACGGTCGTGGGCGACGACGACCTGACGCTCCGCACCATGCGCGCCGAGGGCGGTCGACGCGGCGGGGTCATCGGCGTGCGGGACGACCACGTGGTGTTCTGGCTGACCAAGGGTCGGCTCGAGATGCACTTCGCCGACCGCACCCGCGTCGTCGAACCGGGCAGCCCGTACATCGCGTCGGCATCCGAGGCCTACCGGTTCGAGTCGAGCGGGACCGTCTACAACGGCATCCACGTCGCGGATCGATTCCTGCGGTCCGTCGGACGCGACCTCGGCTACCGCCTGCCCGACGGTCCCCTGCTGTTCGACCAGCAGGACGCGGTCATCGCCCGGCGGGAGCCGCTGCGGCACCTGGTCCGTGAGCTCGGGCCGGCCCTGGTCGACGACCGCGTGCTCGGACCGATGCGGACCGCCCTGAACCGCCGGCTGGCCGTCGTCATCCTCGACACGTTCCCCATCCGCAACCGCGGTGACGACGTGCCCGTGGCGAACCGGCTCCGCGACGCGATCCGGTTCATCGAGCTGCAGGCCGCCGAACGCCCGTCGGTCCCCACGATCGCCGCCGCGTGCGGGCTGAGCCAGCGCGGGCTGCAGGACGTCTTCGCCCGCACCCTCGACACCACCCCGCACCGGTTCCTCCGCGACCACCGGCTCGACCGCGTGCGCGAGGAACTGCTGCGCGCGGACCGCGCCGGGGGCACGAACGGATCGACGGGCATCGCCGCGATCGCCCGACGTTGGGGATTCACCAACCCCGGGCGCTTCGCCGAGACCTACCGCGACCGCTTCAGCGAGGACCCGGCCACGACGAAGCGTGCGTCGCTGGCCGCGCGACCGGAGGCCGGCAGGGCCTCGTGGCGGGTCCGGCGAGCGGTCGCGTTCATCGAGCAGCACCTCGACGACGCCCTCACGCTGGACGACATCGCTGCCGCGGCCGGGGTGCTCCCCCGACGCCTGCAGCAGCTCTTCCGCGAGGAGCGCGGCGAGTCCCCGATGGCCTGCGTGCGCGCCATGCGGGCCGCTGCAGAACGCAACGACGCGGCCGGAAACAGCGGAACCGCCTGACGCAACACCCCGGGGGTACACGTGGATCCCCGTGTTTCCGGGGTTCCCTGGATCTCCGCCGAATGCGAGAAGTCGTGTGTGACGAACCTCTTCCACAGCCCGTCTCATCCGTGAACAGCAACCGCTGGGAACGCCCGGCGGGTCAACGGAAGGAACGAACATGGCTGACACCATCACCCCCACCCCGGCCGCCACGGCGACCCGTGCCACCTCGCACGCCGGCACCAGCGGCGTCACCGGCAAGACCGTCATCGACGACACCGTCGTGTCGAAAGTCGCCGGCATCGCCGCCCGCGAGGTCAACGGTGTGCACTCCCTCGGCAACGGCGCAGCCCGTGCCATCGGTGCCCTCCGCGACGCCATCGGCCAGCGTGACTTCGGTCAGGGCGTCAAGGTCGAGGTCGGCGAGAAGCAGGTCGCCGCGGACATCGTGATCGTCGCCGAGTACCCGGTGTCGCTCCAGCAGGTCGCCGACGGCGTCCGTTCCGGTGTCGCCCGAGCCCTCGAGCAGATCGTCGGCATGGAGGTCGCCGAGGTCAACGTGACCATCCAGGACGTCTACATCCCGGGTGACGACGACGACAACGAGGACGAGAAGAAGGAAGCCCGAGTCGCATGAGCAACACGCTGATCGGCGCCCTCATCGGCGCAGTCCTCGCCGTCGTGGCACTGCAGTTCGGGTTCTGGGGCTTCGTGCTCGTGATCGTGTTCGGTGCGATCGGGGCCCTCGTGGCCGCCCTCGCCACCGGGCGCATCGACCGCGGTGCCCTGACCGACGTGCTGACCGGACGCCGGAGCTCCCGGTGAACGCCGGCCCGGACGTCCCGGGCCGCGTCGAGATCACCGCACGCGCGCTCACCTCGCTGGCGCGGGCCGTCGCAGCCGAAGGGCTCGGCGCCCCCGCCAAGCGGGTGCGCGTCGGACTCGGCGACGCTTCGGGAGCACTGTCCCTCGACATCACCGGGCCGATCGCCGCGAGCGACGACATCGTCTCCGGGTCGATCCGGATCGCGGACCAGGTCAAGGGCCGCGTGAGCGACCTGACCGGGCGCCGTGTCGGCAGTGCCCACATCGAACTCACCGGGATCGTGCGCGCGCACGAGTCCCGTGCCCGCTAGGAGGCCATCATGAGCAACGGTTCCGTCGAACGACGCATCCGTCGTCGGAGCGTCCACCGCTCCCGCTCCACAGCAGTGGCGGTGGCCCTCGTGGTGTTCGCCCTGGTGGCCGCCTGGATCGGCACCGAGTCAGTGCTCAGCGCCATCGGACGCCCACCGCTCCTCGCTGACCCGCAGACGGTCGTCGACACGGCGCTCCGCCCGGACGCCGCGTTCGTCACCATCGTCGAGGTCATCGCGGGTGCACTCGTCGTCCTCGGCGTCGTGTTGGTCGTCCTGGCACTCAAGCCCGGTCGCCAGCACCGATCGGTCGTCGAGCACGACCGCGGTGCGGTCGTCATCGACTCCCGCATCGTCGCCTCCACCGCGGCGAACGCCGCCGGCATGGCGGCCGGTGTCCCCGAGGGGAACGCATCCGCCACCGCCCGTGGCCGTTCCACCGAGGTCCGCATCGTCCCCGTCACCGGCGTACCGGTCGACGAGGCGAACGTCCGCGCCGCAGTCGTGGAGCGCCTGAGCGGTCTCGACGAGCGCTTCGGCCGACGCGTCCGCGTCCGGGTCGAGGAGAAGGGAACCCTCGCATGACCAAGAGCAACCGGACCCTCAACCGGATCATCCTGTTCGTCCTCGGCCTCGTCGCCGTCGTCGTCGGGATCGCGATGGGGGCGGGCGTGCTGCCCGCCGTCCAGGACGCCGTCAAGCCGTACGTCGACCTCCCCCGCAGCCTCGACGTTCCCGCGTCGGCGCTGTGGGTCGTCGCCGGGGCCGCGGCCCTCGTGATCGTGCTGTCGCTCGTGTGGGTGTTCACCCGCGGTGGTGGTGGCACGTCCGTCGCCGTCCGGGAGCACTCGGGCGACGACGCCGTCACGATCAACGTTGCACTCGTGCGGGACGTCGTCGAACACGAACTCGCGGGTGTCCGCGACGTGGTCGGCTCCCGTGTCGACACCTACCTCGTCCGCCGGCAGCGCGCCGCACGGATCCGTGTCGCGGTCCGCCGCGGCGGGGACGCCGTCACCGTGCTCGACGCCGTCGACCGAGCCGTCGCGGTCCTCGACCGCACCCTCGGCCGTCCGGTCCCGGTGCTCGTGCACCTGACCGGCGGTACCCGCTCCGCGCTCGCGAAGTCGACCCGCGTCCACTGACACCCGTCAGCCGGACGCACCCCGGGCCTCCCGGCCCACCACCACACCACACCGGGCGCACCGCCCACCCACGAAAGGACCCGTCATGGGACTCGACGACAAGATCAAGAACGCCGCTCAGGACCTCGCCGGCAAGGCGAAGGAAGCCGTCGGCAACCTGACCAACGACGACTCCAAGGTCGCCGAGGGCAAGAAGGACCAGGCAGCTGCGAGCGCGAAGCAGACCGGCGAGGACGTCAAGGACGTCTTCAAGAAGTAGGTCGCCCGACCGCATCGGGGCCCCCGTCGAACGGGTGCCCCGATGCGTCCCCGCGCAGATCCCGAACGAGGAGGAACCATGCAGCACGACCCGAACGCGCACACGCAGGTCACCGAGGTAGCCCTGCCCGCAGAACTGACGGAGCCGTTGCCCGACGACGCGAGCACTGTCACGATCGTCGCCCGGATCGCAGCGGAGACCGCACTCGGCGTGCCCGGTGTGCACCGCCTCGGCGGGATCGCCGCCCGTGCAGCCGACCAGCTCCGCAAGCAGCTCGGCCGGAGCGCCGGCACCGCCGGTGTGCAGGTCGACGAGGACGACGGCGCGCTCGGCGTGCAGGTCTCCATCGTCGTCAGCTACCCGGCGCCGGTGCTGCACGTCGCCGACGAGGTGCGGAAGCAGGTGACCGCCGCGACGCGGCAGCTGTCCGAGCTCCCGACGAGCGTGGACGTCCGAGTCCTCGACGTGCACGGCCCCTTCGACGACGAGCAGTCACGCCTGGGCCGCGCGACCGAGGCCGCGACCGACGCCGTCAAGCAGGCCGGCGAGACCACCGGCGACGCCGTCAAGCAGGCCGCCGAGACCACGGCGGACGCGACGAAGCGCGCTGCCGCAGCGACCGCCGACGTGACCAAGCGCACCGCGGACGCGACCGCCGACGCGGCGGAGCGCGCAGCGGATGCCACGGCTGACGCGTCGAAGCGCGCAGCCGACGCCACCGCCGAGACCACGAAGGGCGTCGTCGAGACCGCCGCCGACACCACCGAGGACGTGCGTGACGCCGCCGCCGAGTCGCTCGCCCGGGCGTCGGAGCAGGCCGCGGACGCCGCAGCCGATGCGGCCGCCGCTGCTGAGGACGCCGCATCCGCTGCTGCCGACTCCGCCGACGCGGCCGAGACCGACGCAGCACGGCACCGCCGAGAGCAGCCGTGACCACCGCCTGGTCCGGGAACCGCCGGGCGAAGCTCCGTCGCCCCCGCCCGCGCGGCGTCTGGATCGCCTCGGGCATCGGCGTGGTGCTGGTCCTCGGCACCGCACTCGGGGCGTTCCTGCCCCTCGTCGGCTTCCTCGGCGGCGTCACCGCGACCACCTCGGGACTCGTGCCGTTCCCGTTCGTGCGGGTGGCACTCGCCACGGTCGCGGGGTCGTTGGTCGTCCTCGCGCTGCTCGTCCTCGCCTTCACGCGACGACACACCGCGACCGCAGCCTCGGCCGTCGTGCTCGCCGTCCTCGTGGCCGTCGCCGTCACGATCGTCCCGATCGTCCTCGTCGCCATCGGGTCAGCAGACCGCGCCGGTGACGTCTGGCCGATCGTCGCCGACCTCTGGCAACGCTTCACCGCTTGACACGCCGGCACCTGCACCGCCGCCCGCCCGCAGGGCCCGCACGGAGCTCCGCGAGGAGATCGCCGAGTCCGCCGAGCGCGCGGATGGCGCTCCCACATCACCATCGGATCACGACACGGACGACTCGTGTCGTGATCCGTGTCAGGTTCGGCCTCTTCACGACATTGTCGTAGTGAAGGGAGCACCGTGGACAACACCGCAGAAGACGACGCCGGCCTCGCACGGCGCCTCGCCTCGGGGGACAGAGCAGCACTCGCGACGGCGTTCGACCGGTTCGCGCCGACGCTGACCCGGTACGCATGGGCGATCGCGGGGAGCAAGCAGGACGTCGAAGAGCTGGTCCAGGACACATTCCTGACGCTCTGGCAGCGAGCCGACGGTCTGCAGCTCCCGACCGGCACACTCCTGCCGTGGCTGCTGGTGGTGTGCCGCAACCACGCCAAGAACCTGGGACGGCGCAACCAGAAGCACGCCGGCGACGAGCTCCCCTTCGACCTCGCCGCCCCCGCTGACACCACCGAGGCATCCGAGCAGCTCCGCTGGGTCCGCGCCGAGATCGCCGCACTGCCGGAGACTGATCGCCGGATCTGCGAACTCTGCCTGCTGCAGGGGTACTCCTACGCCGAAGCCGCACAACTGCTCGGACTCAGCGTCGGGGCGGTCACCCAGCGGGTCTCCCGGTCCCGCCGACGACTCAGGAAGGCGGTGACGCACGATGAACACTGAACCTCCCCAGGGAGACGACCTGCAGCGCATGCTCGTCTCGATGAAGCAGAACGTCCTCGAGCGGGCCACCCCTCGCCCGAAGCGACGAGGCCGCCGGGCAGGCATCGCGATCGGTGTCGTCGGGGTGCTGCTGCTCGGTGCTGCCGGCGGCGGGGTCGCGCTCGGCCTCATCCCGACGTCGATCACCACCGCGCCCGCCCCCACCGCGACGACGACACCCGAGCCGTCGCCGACCGAGACCTCGTCCGGGGCCCCGGTCGTGGGCGGCCCGACGCCCACGACGAACCCGACGCCGACGCCGACGCCGACGTCGACCCGGCCGCCGTACTCGCTGTCGGATCCGGACACCTGGACGATCTCCGGCAGCGAGGTGGGGCCCATCGCCTTCGGCAGTCCGGTCTCGGGTGAACTCGACGAGGTGGCGGACGCCTACCCGGGCACAGTGGAAGGCGTTTGCCCGAACCCGAACGTGTCGAACTTCCGCCGGGACGGGTCTGCTGCGTTGACCGTCGTCGCGGTGGACGGGCTCGTGTGGGGCGTCTACATCTCGGGCTTCTCGGGGGAGGACGTCGACGCACCGACGACCGCGGAGGGACTCGGTGTCGGCAGCACGTTGGACGAGCTCCGCGCGGCGTACCCGGACTTGACGTCGGTCGATTCCGTCTACTACTCGGAGGAAGAAGGGTCGGGGTTGTGGACGATCGAGCGCGACGGTCGTCACATCACGTTCGAGCTCGGTGGGCAGGCTTCGACCGTCGGCGGCGTCTGGGTGAGCTCGCAGGCGGAAGTCCCGTACGAGTTCTGCGGGTGACGTCGCCGGACCGGAGGCGCGGATCACGTGAGCCGATCGGCTCGCGTGATCCGCGCCTCCGGTCCGCTACCCTCGCGACGTGAAGCGTCTCTCCCCCGGCCAGCGCTGGGTCATCGGTCTCGGCGCGTTCGCGCTCGTCTGCCTCGTCGTCGGCATCATCGCCATCGCCGTCGGGATCGGCAACGGCGCCGCCACCTGCGTCGACGTCGAGGACGACGGGTTGCAGTACGCGTGCCCCGGTGACACCAGCAGCATCCTGTGGGGCAGCGTCCTCGCCGTCGTCGGACTGCTCCACCTCGGACTCACCGGGCTCGCGGGGGCACTCGTCTGGACCTCGACGCCGACGATCGGTCCGAAGCCGGTCCGGCGACCCGAGCACCTGCCCGGCCAGACCCAGCGGGTGTTCTCCTACGGCACGCTCCAGCAGCCCCTCGTGCAGGAGTCACTGTTCGGCGAGCACGTCCCGACCACCCCGGACTCCCTGCCCGGCTGGCGGGTCGACCGGGTGACGATCACCGACCCGGACGTCATCCGGACGAGCGGCTCGGACCAGCACCCGATCCTGCGCCGCGGTACTGCTGACGACGTCGTCGAGGGAGTGGCCCTGTCCCTCGGGTACGAGTGGCAGCTCCGCGCGGTCGACGCGTACGAGGTCGCCGACTACCAGCGCGTGCGGGTCACACTCGCCTCGGGTTGGACGGCCTGGGTCTACGTCGCCGCCGACGACGCCTGAGCCGCCGCCGCCGCTGCCCCTGCCGCTGTCGCCGCCGCCGCCAGTCGCTCGAGCCCCTCGTCGATCGACACCGACGCGGTCCACCGCAGATCCCGCCGGGTCCGCCGCTGGTCGAACCAGTGCGCCGTCGAGAGCTGTTCGGCCAGGAACCGGGTCATCGGCGGTTCGTCCTCGCCTGGTCGGACGCGCCAGACGGCCTCGACCACGGACCCCGCTGCCCGGGCGACAACGGCCGGCACGTGCCACTGCGGGGGCCGGACGCCCGACGCCGTGCAGATGCCGGCGAGCAGGTCGGCGACGGGTCGGGGCTCACCGTTCGTGACCACGTAGGCGTTGCCGTGCACGCCGTCGTCCGTGACGTGTTCGAGTGCCGCGACCATGGCCGTCGCGGCGTTGTCGACGTAGAGCGTGTCGATGAGCGCAGCGCCGGAGTCGAGCAGCGGGAGCCGTCCGGCTCGGGCACGCTCGACGATCCGTCCGACGAGCTGTGTGTCGCCCGGACCCCACACCAGGTGCGGCCGGACCGCCACGACGGCGAAGTCCGGGGCGTCGGCATCGAGTGCCAACAGCTCCGCCGCGGCCTTGGTGCGGGCGTAGTCACCACGCGCACGGGACGGCTCGGCCGGACCGGCATCGGCCCCGACGAGCGACGAACCGGTGTGCGCGACCGACGGCGACGACACGAAGACGAAGCGCCCGACGCCGGCGGCACGGGCGGCCCCCAGCAGTGACCGGGTTCCCTCGACGTTGACCCGGGCGAAGTCGGCCGGGTCCCCGGCGAGCGACACCTTCGCGGCCAGGTGCACGACCGCCTCGACCCCGTCGACCGCGCGGGCGATCGCAGCGTCGTCCGTCATCGTCCCGGCGACGTCCTGCACGCCCGACACTCCGGAGGGACGGCGTTGGAAGGTCCGGACCTCGTGCCCGGCGTCCCGCACCGCAGCGGCGGTGGCCTGCCCGAGGAACCCGCTGGCCCCGGTGACCAGGACCTTCACGGGCGCACCATCCGTCCGCCGTCTCGAACCGCGGCGGGTCGGAGATTCGTGCTGAGCGACAGGTCACGCGTCTGACGGCCCGCGAAGTGTCGGTGAGCGCGTGAGGTCATGCCGGACGCGCCCTTCACGGGCGCACCATCCGTCCACCGGACAGCACCGAGCCGGCCCAGCGTGAGAGCCGGGTGCGGTCGACCTTGGAGTTGTGCCGGATGTCGGTCGGCAGCACGGGCACGACGAGCACCGCGGCGAGCGGCACTCCGGCGGCGGCACGGACCGCTGCCGCGAGCGACGGCGACGCCAACCCGGGCCGGCGCACGGCCGGGTCGGTCTCGACGACGGCCACCACCTGCTGGGTGCCGATCGGCCCGATGCCCGCGACCCCGGCACGTCCGACACCGTCGACGCCCTCGATCCGCTGCTCCGGCCCCACCGGCGTGACGACCCCGCTCGGGGTGGTGAGCACGTGCTGCAGCCGGCCCTCGACCCAGATCCGTCCCGCGGCGTCCAGGTGCCCGACGTCCCCGGTGCGGTGCCCGCGCGGGTCGTCGACGCCGAGGCGCGAGACCCGGTCGGTGCGCCAGAGCCGGTCGTAGTGGTCGCGCACGTGGGGCGCCGCGACGACGATCTCGCCGGTGACCCCGGGCTCGTCCGTCAGGGCTCCGGTCGAGCGCCCGGAACCGTCGAGCGGCGCGATGCGGACGCGGACGTTCGCTGCCGGCACCCCAACGCAGATCCCCTCGTCATCGGACCGGCCGGCGGCACGGACCCCGTCCAGGTCGACGTCCGTCATGAGCAGCCCCTCGGTCATGCCGTAGGGGGTGTGCGCGCTGGCGTTCGGCATCAGCTCGGTCGCCGCGGTGAGCAGCGCAGCCGAGACCGGAGCCCCGGCCGACAGGAACAGCCGCACGCCCTTCAGTGCCTGGCGGTCGGCGTCGGTGAGCTCCGACGCGGTCGCGACGACGTTCGCCAGTGCCGCCGGCGACAGGAACACCACGGTGGCGTCAGCCGCGGCGACCGAGGCCGCGACCGCCTTCGCCGTCAGGGTGCGCGGGGCAGTGACGTCCATGTCGGGCGCGACCGACCGTGCCCCGAGGGCCGGGCCGAGCAGCGCGAACGGTGCGAACCCGGCGACGAGGCCGGTGCCGACACCGACGTCGTACTGGGTGGCCAGGGCGTCCCGGACGGCGCTGAGCTGCCCGTGCGTGTACACGACGCCCTTCGCCGGCCCGGTCGATCCCGAGGTGAAGAGCACGGCCGCGGGTGCGTCCGACGACGGTGCCGCCGGCAGCGCGGTGCCGTGGGCGAGACGGCGGGCACCGCGGCGGGCGACGTCGACGAGCGTGTGCTCCACACGCAGCGCCTTCCGTGCCGGCGCGGGCAACGAGACCGTCGCGATGCGTCGCCCCGGCCAGCCGAGGGCGCGCGCGGCACCGAGCCCGGGCAGCGCGCCGATGATCCAGTCCGGTCGGGCTCCGCGGACGGCCCGGGTCAGGCCGCCGAGTCCGAGTCCGGCGTCCGCGACGACGACGACCGCCCCGATCCGCACGCAGGCGTACAGGACGGCGGTCAGGTCGGCGCCGGGGGTCACGAGGAGCGAGACACGGTCGCCGCTCCGGACGCCCAGGTCGTCGAGTCCGGCGGCGATCTCGTCGACCCGTCGGGCGAGCAGCCGCCACGTGATCGTGCGGGGGCCACCGGCGGCGGCCATCTCCACCAGCGCGGGTTCGTCGCTGTCACGCAGCTCGTCGAGCCGCGCCCAGAGCGGCGGGGTCGCCTGTGCGGGCTGGCCCGGGTCCACGACCTCGGACTGGAGGCCCGTGGGGGCCTGAGCAGGACGGCCACCGTCCGGCAGGCGGTCACCGAGCCAGTCGAACACCGCACCCGCGACGTCGGCGTCATCAGGCAGCAGGTGCCCGGCGCCCTCGAACCGGTGGACGTCGGCGTGCGGCACGCGTTCGGTCAGGTCGTCCAGGTAGCGCTCGAGGAACACCGGGTCGCGCGGACCCCAGAGCAGGAGCACCGGCACGTCGAGCGCGGCGACCCCGGCGGCGATGCGGTCGAGTTCGGCGGCACTCCGGTGCCGGGCGTCGACGGGGATGTCCGCGACGAAGCCGCCGATGCCACCGCGTCGGGCGGCACCGCGGTAGGGCGCCCGGTAGCCGTCGGCTGTGGCCCGCTCGAGCTTCGGGTGCGCGATGGCCAGGGTGGTCTCCAGGAACGCCGGGGTCACGACCGTCGCGCGGCCGAGCATCCCCGGGCCGAGGGCGAGCCGCAGCGGTGCCGGGATCGGGGCGTCGTCGGGCTGGTGCACGGCGGTGTTGCACGTCATCGCGGCGGCCAGGACGTCCGGGTGGTCGACCGCCCAACCGAGCGACACCACACCACCCCAGTCGTGGCCGAGGGTGACGACCGGTCCGGTCAGCCCGAGTTCGTCGGTCAGGGCTCCGAGGTCCGCGACGCGCTGCGCCAGTCCCCGCTCGACGCCGGTGCGCTCCGAGAAGCCCATGTCGAGCTGGTCGACGGCGACCACGCGCCAGGCCGGTCCGCCGGCCCGGGCGACCTCGAGCGAGGTGCGGAGCACCGACCGCCACAGGTACGACCAGGTCGGGTTGCCGTGCACGCAGAGGATCGTGCCGACCGGTTCCACGCCGAGCGCGGCCAGGGAACCGGCCGTGTCCAGGAGGTGCCAGGTGCGCACGGCGCGATCTGTGCCTCTCCCCACCGGCACGGCCGGCCCGCCGCTGGCGCGTCGCTCCGGAACCGGCGGCGTGGGCCCAGTCCGCTCTGCGGACCACGCGGGAACCGTGACCAGACGCGACCAGGCCGGGTCGAGGCCGGGCAGGGAGGGCGGCTGCGTCGCCGGAGCCGTGCTCGCGGCGACGCGGGGCAGCCGGGACCTCACCAGTGGAGTTCCATCATCGCCGTGTTGATGCCGGAGCCGACGCCGCCCAGGAACACGCGGTCACCGCGACGGATCCCACCGGAGGCGACCTCGTCGGCGAGGGTGATCGGGATCGACGCGGGGCCGACGTTGCCGAACCGCTGGTACGTGGTGGGGACCTTGGCGCGCGGGATGCCGATCGCCTCGACGAAGGCGTTGGTGTGCACGTCGGAGACCTGGTGCAGCACGTAGCGGTCCATGTCTGCCCAGTCGAAGTGGGCTCGGGCCTCGGTCCAGGCGGCGACGACGAGCTCCATGCCGCCCTTGAGCAGCATCTTCGCGTCCGTGAACATGCCGTCGACGCTGCCGACGCACAGGTCATACCACTGGGTCGCCGCGCGGGTGACGCCGCCGACGATCCGGTGGCCTTCGGGGTGCAGGTCCGCCGGGCCGAGCACGGCCGCCGCGGCACCGGACCCGAGGGTCAGGCTGGCGAACTCGCTCATGAAGTCCTTGCGGTTCCGGCCGCCCTGGTTCAGGCGGTCGATGGTGTTGAGCTGCACCTGGTCGGCGTCCTCGCCGTCGACGACGAGGGCGTACTTGATCTGCCCGGAGTCGATCATGCCCGCGGCGACGCTCATGGCGTTCACGAAGCCCAGGCAGGCGTTCGCGATGTCGAAGTTGATGGCGGACGACGGCAGCCCGAGGCCGTGGTGCAGGCGGACGGCCACCGACGGCTCGAGGTGCGGGCGCGTCACCGAGGTGTTGATGAGCAGCCCGATCTCGTCCGGACGGACACCGGCTTCGGCCATGGCACGACGGCCGGCGTCGATCGCGGCGTCCTGGAAGGTCTGCCCCTCGCCCCAGTTGCGACGCTCGATGACCCCGGCGACGCGCTCGAGCAGTCCCATCGGCAGACGGAGCCGACGGAGGACCCCTCGGAGCTTGGCCTCGATGTCGGCCGAGGTCGTCACACGCTCCGCAGTGGTGGTCGCCACTGAGAGCAGCGAGACGTTCCGGTGCTTCGCCGTGGCGTTGCCGGGCTGCTCCGGTTCACTGCTCGATGCCTGGTCGACCGGCCGTTCCGTCATGATCGTCACCGACACATACTTCCGCATCTGGCCTGTGTGCGCGATCCGGATGCGCTGGACGGCCCGTTTCAGACGTCCTTCGGCAGCTTCCGCACCTTCGCGCGCCGCTTGCGGCGCTCCGGGATCATCGACCGCATCTCCTCGAGCTTGCCGAAGCAGAGCAGGCGGTCCCCAGGCTCGAGGGCGACGCCACTGCGAGGGTTCGGGATGACGTTCGAGCCGCGGTGCAGCGTGAGGACCGTGATGTCACGGTCCCAGAGCCCGGACTCCTTGATCGTCTTGCCGACCAGGTCGGCGTTGGTGTGCACGAGGAGCTCGGCGACGCCGTAGCCGGTCGAGACGGACAGCCGCTGGCGGACGTCGATCTCGGGGAACGCGACCTGGTTCGCGATGAAGTCGACGATCGCACCGGCGATGTCGAGGCCGGTGGCGCGCTCGACGCCCTCGAGCCCTGGCGACGAGTTGACCTCCATCACGAGCGGCCCGTCGTTGCCCTCGAGCATGTCGACGCCGGCGACCTTGAGGCCCATGATCTGCGCCGAGCGCACCGCCACGGCCTCGTACTCGGGCGAGAGCGTGACCTTCTCGACGGTGCCGCCGCGGTGCACGTTCGATCGGAACTCGTCGCCCGAGGCGGTGCGGCGCATGGCGGCCACGACCCGGTCGCCGACGACGAGGGCCCGGATGTCCCGACCGCGGCTCTCGGCGATGAACCGCTGGATCAGGACGTTCTGCTTGGTGGAGTGCAGGGTCTCGACGATCGACTCGGCGACCTTCGCCTCGGGTGCCAGGATCACGCCGATGCCCTGCGTGCCCTCGAGGAGCTTGATGACGACGGGCGCGCCGCCGACCCGTTCGATCGCCCCGCGCACGTCGTTGCGGCCGGCCACGAAGGTCGTCGCCGGCATGCCGATGTCGTGCCGCGACAGGATCTGGTTCGCCCGCAGCTTGTCGCGCGAGTTCGTGATGCCGTTCGCCGTGTTCGGCGTGTAGACGTCCATCTGCTCGAACTGCCGCACCACCGCGGTGCCGTAGTAGGTGATCGAGTTGCCGATGCGCGGCAGCACGGCGTCGTAGTCGCTCAGCAGCTTGCCGCGGTAGAGCAGGTCCGGGTCGTCGCCGGACAGGTCGATCGCGAAGCGCAGGGTGTTGAGCACCTTGACCTCGTGACCGCGGTCGAGTGCCGCTGCGCGGAGGCGCTGGGTCGAGTACGCCTGGGGCGCGCGCGACAGGATGGCGAGTTTCATCGAGGGGTTCTCCGCTGGGTCGGATCGACGGCGACGCTCCATCAAAGCATGCGGACGTGGCCGCGGAGCATGCGACAGGATGGGCACATGGCCCGAGCTCCGAAGTCCTCCGACAGCGGGCTCGTCGTCGCCGGGTGGCGGGAGTGGGCGGGGCTGCCGGACCTCGGCGTGCCGTGGATCAAGGTGAAGCTCGACACCGGCGCCCGGAGCTCCGCGTTGCACGCCTTCGACCTCGAGGAACTGCCCGGCGAGCGGGTCCGGTTCTCGCTGCACCCCTGGCAGGACACCGATGCGGACGCCTCCACCATCGAGTGCGACGTGCACGACCGCCGCATCGTCCGCAGCTCGACCGGGCACACCCAGGAGCGCATCGTCGTCCGCACGCGGGTCGCGTTGGCCGGGCAGGTCGTCGAGTCCGAGGTCACCTTGAGCAACCGGGACCAGATGGGGTTCCGGATGCTCGTCGGTCGCGAGGCGCTCCGGCAGGGCTTCCTCGTCGATCCTGCACGGTCCTTCATGGCCGGGCGGGCTCCGAAGGAGATCCGGCGCCGCAACCGCGGTCGCGCCTGAGCGCTCGGCCGAGCGGCACGGGCCGTGGGGTGACGGTCAACGGCCTGGAGGCGCGGCGCGGGGCCGCCACGGGCCTCCTGTCCGCCTCGACGCGCGTCCCGGGCGCGGGTGGCGTCCCGGGCGCGGGTCGCGTCAGGCCCGGGGCATCGTTCCGTCCGGGGTGGTGTGTTCCCGGATGAGGGACGCGGCGACGGACCGTGCCGTCGTCGTGTCGAGCGCGGGGTCGCGCAACCGCATCGCAAGGTAACCGGAGACGATGAGGAGCAGCTGATCGGCGAGCGCGTCGGCACGGGGACCGACCACCGGCACCGCCTGCGCCACGAGCCGCCGGCGCAGGGTGTTGGTCTCGAGGTCCAGGACCTGTCGGACCTCGGCGGGGGCGTCGGCGTACTCGGCGGCGGTGCCGAGGAAGGCGCACCAGCGGGAGCCCGTGGGCGTCGAGCGGTAGTCGTCGAGGGCGTCGAACACCGCCAGCAGTCGGCCCAGGTCGTCACGCTCGGCGGCGACCGCGCGGTCCCAGGTGGCGATCCAGTCCTCGTGGCGACGGGTGAGGGCAGCCGCCACGAGCGCTTCCTTGCTCGCGTAGCCGCGATACAGCGTGGCCGTCGAGACCCCGGCCCGTTCGAGGACGGCGTCGATCGGGGTGGCGGCGATGCCCTGCGAGAAGAAGAGCTCCTCGGCGGCGTCGAGCAGCCGTTGCTCGGTCCCTGGGCGCATCACCATGAGAGCACCCTAGGCTCTGAAAAGTGAAACGCTCGTTTTCGTTACGACATCGACTGCTCCTCGTGAGCGGACTCGGCCTGATCGCCGCCACCTACGGCCTGGTGCGCCTGGCGTACGGGCTGTTCCTGCCCGACGTGCAGCGCGACCTGGGGCTCCGGTCCGACGCCGCCGGGTGGGTCTCGTCGGGCGCCTCGGCGCTGTACTGCGTCGGTGCGGTGGCCGGGTTCCTGCTCGCCGCACGGATGCCCCGGGTGCTCGTCGCGGTCGCGACCCTGGTGGCGGGGGCCGGTGCGATCGCCATGGCGACGGCCGGTGGGTCGCTGGCGTTCGGCATCAGCGCCGTGCTCGCGTCGGCGGGTGCCGGACTCGCGTCCCCTGCCCTCGTGCGGATCGTCGCGGCGCAGGTGCCCCAGGGGCTGCAGGGCCGCGCGCAGGCGATCGTGAACGCCGGCACCGGCCCCGGACTCGTGGGCGCCGGCGTGCTCGCACTCGTGCTGCTGCCCGACTGGCGGACGGCCTGGGCGGTGTCCGGGGTGTTCGCCCTGGCCGTCGGAGCCCTGTTGCTCGTGGTGTCACGCGGCGGGGCTGCTGCGTCCCGGTCACCGCTGCCCGGCGCTCCGTGGTTCGTCGCGCACCGAGGGGTCCTCGTGCTGGCGCTGCTGTTCGGGGCCGGGTCCGCCGTCGTCTGGACCTACGGACGTTCGGCGCTGGTGGAGGCCGGCGCGTCGGTCGTCGTCTCGGTGTCGGCCTGGATCGCGCTCGGGATCGGTGGAGCCGCCGTCGTGGTCACCGCGCGTTGGACGAACGCGCTGCGCGCCCGGACGCTCTGGGCGCTCACGGCGGGTTCGGTCGCCGTCGCCGTCGTGGTCCTGGGGGCAGCGCCGCAGTCGACGGTCGCGACACTGCTGGCGTGTGCCGTGTTCGGCTGGGGCTACACGGCGGCGACCGGCGCCCTGATCGCGTGGACGACCGAGATCGACAACGAGCGGTCGTCGGCGGGCACCTCGATGCTGTTCGTCGCACTCGTGCTCGGGCAGGCCGTCGGTGCGGCGGCTGCCGGAGCGCTCGTCGGTGCGATCGGGTTCGTCGCGACGTTCGTGGTCGGGGCGGTCGTGACCGCGGCGAGCGCCGTCCCCGCGGTGGTCCGTCGGCCGGGTGGGGTCCGTGCCGTCAGAGCAGCGGGCGGAGCTCGATCTTCCGGCTGCACGCCTGCGACGCCTGGTGCGCCACCCGGGCAGCCGTCTCGGCGTCCGGGAGGTCCATGACCCAGAACCCGGCGACGTACTCGTCGGAGTTGCTGGCGAACCCCGCCGTGGCGGACCCGGTCGTCGCTGGCCCGGTCGTCGCTGGCCCGGTCCTCGTGTCGGCCGCGCCCCCGCGGGCGTCGACCACGGTGGCGTCGGCCGGTGCGGAGACCCCGGCGGCGAACACGATCGCGTCGGCCATCCGCTCGTTGAAGGCGTCGACCGCGGCGGCTTCGGCGTCGGTAGCGGAGTACGTGTCGCCGACGGCGGCGGCCTGGCCGTCGTCGATGACGTTGACGAGGAACTGCATCGCGTCTCCCCTGCTCGTTGGCGGGAGGCTACTCCTGACCGGGGGCACCCAGTAGCGTTTCCTGCATGGGGACGACGGCGGAGTGGTCGCGACTGCCGGTGGGGCAGCACGAGTACCGGCAGGACACGGTGCTCGCGGTGGTGCTGGCCGGTGGGCTCGCCGTCACGACGTTCCTGTACGGGTCGGCTGGCACCTACGGCGACGACCAGGCCTCCTGGTGGGTCTCCGCGCTGATGATCGTCGCGAACGCGGCCCCGATCGCGTTCCGCCGGCGGTTCCCGATGTCGGTGGCCCTGGTGTCGGCGGTGGCGTTCGCCGCGACGCAGTTGCTCCAGGTGCCCGAGGTCTTCCTCGTCAACTTCACGCTCTTCATCGCGCTCTACACGGTGGGCGCGTGGTGCTCGGATCGGGTGCGGGCCGAAGCGGTGCGCTGGGTCGTCATCGGCGGCATGTTCGCGTGGCTGTTCGTCGCGATCTCGTTCGGGTGGGCGTCACCGAACGCGCTCCCGAACGACACGGACTCGCCGGTGGCGCCCTACGTCGCCATCTCGCTGCTGAACATCGTCATCAACGTGATCTACTTCGGCGCCGCCTGGTACGCCGGCAACCGGGCCTGGGCCTCCGCGGTCGCACGACACGAGCTCGCCGAACGCACCGCCGAACTCGCCGCCGAGCGGGAGCGCTCAGCGGCCCAGGCCGTCACGATCGAGCGGGTACGGATCGCCCGCGAGCTGCACGACGTGGTCGCCCACCACGTCTCGCTGATGGGCGTGCAGGCGGGTGCGGCACGGCGCGTGATCGACCGCGACCCGGCGCAGGCGACGGCGTCGCTCGGGGTGGTCGAGGAGAGCGCCCGCACCGCGGTGGAGGAACTCCGGCGGATGCTCGGGACCCTGCGCTCCGACGACGACGCGGGCGGCCTGGGGGCGGCCGGTGGCGACGGCCCGAGCACCGAGGGCATCACGCGGATCGCCGAACTGGCCGAGTCCGCCCGGGTGGCCGGCCACCCCGCCGAGTACGTCGTCGTGGGCGACGAGCGCCCGGTGCCGCCGACGGTGGCCGCGGTGGCGTACCGGATCGTGCAGGAAGCGGTGACGAACATCCTCAAGCACGCCGGCCCGACCGCCCGCGCCGACGTCCGGCTGCGGTACCTGGACGACGGCGTCGAGGTGGAGGTCACGGACGACGGGCTCGGTGCCCGTGCCGCCCGGAGCACCTCCGGCAGCGGCCTCGGACACGTCGGGATGCGGGAACGCGTCGCCGCCGTGGACGGACGGATCGAGATCGGGCCACGAGCCCGAGGAGGCTACCTGGTGCGCGCATGGCTGCCGACGACGTGAACGGAACGACCGACCTGACGATCGTGCTGGCCGACGATCAGGAGCTCGTCCGCGCCGGGTTCCGCGTGATCCTGGAGTCCGAGCCGGGGTTCCGCGTGGTCGGCGAAGCCTCGGACGGCGCGCGTGCGGTCGAGGCCGTGCAGGAGCTCCGCCCGGACGTGGTCTGCCTCGACGTGCAGATGCCCGGCGTCGACGGGCTCGAGGCGGCACGGCGGATCGCGGCGCTGCCGGATCCGCCGGCGGTGCTCATCCTCACCACGTTCGACAGCGACGACGCGCTGTTCCAGGCGCTCGAGGCGGGGGCGAGCGGGTTCCTGTTGAAGAACGCCTCCCCCGAGCGGCTGATCGACGCGGTCCGGACCGTCGCCGCCGGGGACGCCCTGCTCGCGCCGGACGTCACGCGCCGGGTGATCAGCCGGGCGACGGCGTCGGCTGCGGCGCAGCCCCCGGCGACCACCACGACCACGACACCCGCCACGACGGGCGAGGACGCACTCGCCGCCGCCGGGCTCACCGAGCGGGAGACCGAGGTGCTGCGGCTGCTCGCCCGAGGTCTGAGCAACGCGGAGATCGCCGCCGAGCTCTACGTCGGGGACGCCACCGTGAAGACCCACGTGTCGAACGTGCTCCAGAAACTCGCACTGCGCGACCGGATCCAGGCCGTCGTCTGGGCGTTCGAGCACGGCGTCGCCGGCTGACCGAGCGCAACTCGTCGACCGGCTGCCGCCGCGAAGTCCGACTTTCCACGACTCGATCGACGCGTGCAACGTCGGAAGATGCACACGCATCGCATGTGGGTGCAAGTTCCGACAGAACGTGAGTCGATCGACGCGTGGAACGTCGGAACATGCACACGCATCCGTCCTGGAGGCACGGCACGGCGCGACCCGCCCGCCCTCCTCCCCCACGCGGTGGAGCCGGGCACCCACCCGAGTCCCGCCTGACGGCGGAGGCGGGGCGTGCCTCCCGGCCAATAGCGTCGGACGCAGCGACGACCAGCGTCGCGACGAAGGGGAACGACATGCTCACCATCGAAGGGGTGACCAAGCACTTCGGTGACCGCCGGGTGCTCGACGACGTGGGGTTCACGGTCGGCAGCGGACGCCTCACCGGGTTCGTCGGCGGCAACGGCGCCGGCAAGACCACCACCATGCGCATCATGCTCGGTGTCCTGCAGGCCGACGCCGGCACGGTCTCGATCGACGGCACCACGGTCCGGCCCGCCGACCGCCGCCGCTTCGGCTACATGCCCGAGGAACGCGGCCTGTACCCGAAGATGCCGGTGGCCGAGCAGATCACCTACCTGGCCCGGCTGCACGGCGTCGACAAGCGCGCCGCGACGAGCCGCACCGGCGAGCTGCTCGAACGCCTCGAACTCACCGCACACGCCGGCGACCCCGTCGAGAAGCTGTCGCTCGGCAACCAGCAGCGCGTCCAGATCGCGGCGGCGCTCGCCCACGACCCCGAGGTGCTCGTGCTCGACGAGCCCTTCTCGGGCCTCGACCCGATGGCCGTCGACACCGTGCTCGGCGTGCTGCGCGAGACCGCTGCCCGGGGCGTCCCGGTGCTGTTCTCGAGCCACCAGCTCGACGTGGTCGAGCGGCTCTGCGACGACGTCGTCGTCATCGCCGGTGGCACGATCCGCGCCGCCGGCCCGCAGGAGGAACTCCGCAGGCAGGCCGGTCCGGCCGCCTGGGAGCTGCTGGTCGACGGGGACGTCGCCTGGCTCCGCGACGAGCCGGGTGTGGCCGTGCGCGAGTTCGACGGCGGGTACGCGGTCTTCGAGGCCGACGCCGCCACCGCCCAGCGTGTCCTGCAGCGGGCCGTCCAGCACGGCACCGTCGGGTCGTTCTCACCGCGGGTGCCGCGGCTCAGCGAGGTCTTCCGGGAGGTCGTCCGATGAACAACTCCTTCGTGCAGGCCGTGCGGCTCGTCTCCGCACGTGAGATCCAGGCACGCATCCGCAGCAAGGCCTTCGTGGTCTCGGCGCTCATCCTGATCGGCATGGTCGTCGCGTCGATCGTCGTCGGCGGGATCGTGAGCAAGGCCACCGCCGACGACACCACCCCGGTCGCCGTCGTCGACGGCGTCTCGCTGCCGACCACGAGTGGGCTCGACGTCACGAAGTCGGCATCGGTCGACGACGCCGAACGGCTCGTGACGAAGGGCGACGTCGACGCCGCGATCGTGCCGTCGGACGACCCGCTCGGCTACAAGGTCGTCGGACTCGACGAGGCCCCGTCCGAGGTCGTCTCGGCGTTGAGCGTCACCCCGCGCATCGAGCTGCTCGACCCGGACGCACTCCCGGGTGGGCTGGTCTACCTCATCGCCATCGCGTTCGGCGTCGTGTACTTCGCGTCGGCGGTGACGTTCGGCCAGTCCATCGCGCAGAGCGTCGTCGAGGAGAAGTCGACGCGGGTGGTCGAGATCCTGATGTCCGCGATCCCGGCCCGGGCGCTGCTCGCCGGAAAGGTGCTCGGCAACAGCATCATGGCCTTCGCCCAGATCGTCGCGGTGGCCGTCGCCGCCATCGTCACGTTGGCGGTGACCGGGCAGGACAACATGTTCGCGATGCTCGGCCCGAGCATCCTGTGGTTCATCGGCTTCTTCGCGATCGGGTTCGTGCTCCTGGCGTCGCTGTTCGCCGCGGCGGCCGTGCTCGTCTCCCGGCAAGAGGACGTCGGCAGCGTCACCACCCCGGTGATGATGCTGGTGATGATCCCGTACTTCCTGATCATCGTCGCGTACGACAACCCGACGATCCTCGGCATCATGTCGTACGTGCCGTTCAGCGCCCCGATCGGCATGCCCATGCGGATCTTCCTGGGGACGGCCGAGTGGTGGGAGCCGATCCTCTCGCTCCTCATCGTCGCCGCTTCGGTCGTCGCGGTCGTCGTCATCGGCGCCCGCGTCTACGAGAACGCCCTGCTCCGCACCGGAAGTCGCGTGAAGCTGTCCGAGGCACTGCGCGGCTGACGCCGCCGGCGCGGCAGGCACGGCAGACCCGGCCAGGAGGCCCGTCCCACGTGAGCAGATCCGCTCACGCAGGACGGGCCTCCCGTCGTCAGTCCGTGCGCACCGAGAAGACGTCGCCCGGTTGGCAGCCGAGCACCTCGCACAGTCGGGTGAGGGTGGAGAACCGGATCGCGCGAGCCCGGTTGTTCTTGAGCACCGAGAGGTTGACAACGGTCACACCGACGCGGTCGGCGAGCTCGGTCAGTGTCATCCCCCGCGCGGCCAGCAGGTCGTCGAGGTGACA
Source organism: Curtobacterium sp. MCPF17_003 (assembly GCF_003224385.1). NCBI lineage: Bacteria > Bacillati > Actinomycetota > Actinomycetes > Micrococcales > Microbacteriaceae > Curtobacterium > Curtobacterium sp. MCPF17_003. The sequence goes on from NZ_QKLC01000008.1 coordinate 85,515, forward strand.
GACGACCGCGTGGCCGTCCTCCTGTTCCGGGGGCATCAGACCAGCCCGGCCTGGTCCCGCACCATCCGCTGCGAGGCGGTGAGCGCGAACCGGAAGCAGACGACGACGAGCAGGCCGAGGTACACGGGCAGGAACTGGTGGTCCACCACCGGTGTGGGCAGGTACCCGTCCCAGCCGAGGCCGGACACGACCCAGTTCCACCCCATGCGGCGGACGAACGACGGCAGGAACCCGGCTGCCAGCACCGCGCCGGCGAGCCAGTCGAGGATCCGGGTGGTCGAGCGGTCGAAGAGCCCGCCGCGCGAGATCTTCCAGGCCACCGCCGCGACCAGGGCGATGAGGGCGCTGACGAGCAGGGCCTCCAGGGCGTCGCCGACGCGGATGTACCCGATCGCACCACCTGGCACGTCGGCGATCGGCGCCCGGAGCACGAGCTGGTCGGACGTCACCGTCGCACCACCCGGAGGCTGCGGGACGGCACTGGTCTCACGGATCCGGATCGGCACCGCCACCGTGCCCGAGGTGATCGAGTGGACGAGCAGGTCGACGTACCGCCACAGGACGATCGCGATGCCGATCGCGCACGAGACGACGTAGGCCAGGTAGGAGTTCCGCCCGCGGGGCGGTTCGTAGACGGGTGTGGTCATGACTGTCTCCCTGTCGATCATCGATACCATCGAATTTCGATGCAACGATAAACGATATGGAGGACCTCGGCAAGCCCTACAGCAGACCGAAGGCCGCCTGCATGCCCAGGCTCGTCCCCGCCACCAGGACCCAGAGCGCGATGCCGAGCAGCATCGGCCGGAACCCGGCACGGCGGAGCGCGGCGAAGTCCGTCGAGCAGCCGATCGCGGCGAGCGCCACCGTGATGAGGAACGAGGCGGCCGTCGCGAACCCCGGTGCCACGGACGCGGGCAGGGCCCCGACCGTCCGGAGCAGCACCACCACGAGGAACCCGATCAGGAACCACGGCACCAACCGGAACACACGGAACCCGCGGCCCGGCCCCGAGGCGGGGGCGAGCTGCTCGCGGGAGGCGCGGCGGGCCTCCAGTCCGGCCAGCCCGATGACGATCGGGACGATCATCAGGGTGCGCACCAGCTTCACGACGACCGCGGTGTCGGTCGCCTGGCGGCCGTAGACCGTCGCCGTGGCGACGACGGACGACGTGTCGTTCACGGCGGTGCCCGCGAAGACGCCGAAGGCGTGCTGACTGAGGCCCAGGGCGTGCCCGAGCAGCGGGAAGGCGAAGACGGCCGCGATGTTGCAGAGGAAGATCGTGGACATCGCGTAGGCGACGTCCGCACTGACCGCGCCGATGACCGGTGTCACGGCGGCGATCGCCGAGGCACCGCAGATGCCGGTCCCGACGCCGATCAGGGTGCGGAGCGCGCCCGAGACCCGGAGCAGTCGGCCGATCCCCCACGCAGCCACCAGGCAGACGACGAGCGTCGCGAGCATCACCGGCAGGGTCTCACCGCCGATGCGAAGGACCTCACCGATGGACAGCTGCGCGCCGAGCAGGACCACCGCGAACTGCAGCACCCGGCTGGACGAGAACTTCACCCCGGGAGCAAGTGCGGCGAGTGAGCCACCGGTGCGACGCCGGACGAGCCACCCCACGACGGCACCGATCATGACGGCGGGGACGGGACCACCGACCACGGGGACGACACGGCCGACGAGAGTGGCGACGATGCCGATCGCCACGGCGAGGGCGACACCGGGGGCGGCGGCACGGACGGACTGCATGGGAACAGCATGACGCGCCCGCGGACGATCGGTGGCCGCGACGGGCAGGACGGCACGGTGGAGCACTGCGACTCCCGCGGCCAGCGCGTCGACTTCGGCGTATGGATCACCCACGACCGACAGTGACGACGTGGTCGTGCAGCCGCGATCTGCCCTCGGGCGGGGTGTCCCCCGTCATCTCGACGCGGCCGGTCTCGCCGTTCCAGGTGAAGGTCGCGGTGGTGCCGTCCGAGGCGTCCGCATTGGCCTCGTCCGCCTTGACGCATGGTTTCCGGGCTGTGCCCCTTTGGCCGCTACAAAAGTATGCCTATTCAAGCGCCGTGAGCCTGATTCCCGCCCGCGTGCTGCGACACTGCTCCCATGCGGGGGATGCACCAGGACGCGATCGAGGTCGCGGACGACAGGATCGACGGACCTCACGGACCGGTCCCCATCCGGCGGTACCGACCGGCGGAGCAGAGCGGCGGCACGGGGTCCCCGACCCTGGTCTGGATGCACGGTGGCGGGTTCTTCCGGGGCGACCTCGAGCTGCCCGAGTCCGACGCCGTCGCACGGGCACTCACCGAGCACGGCCTGCCGGTCGTGACCGTCGACTACCGCCTCGGACCGCTGCCCGGACTGCCCTGGCTCGGCCGGGGCGGACCGCGAGGGCGACGACGGGCACCGCACGCGCGGGACGAGACCGTCGCCGTGCTCCGCCACCTGCACGACGAGGCACCGTCCGGCCTGCTGCTCGGCGGCGCGAGCGCCGGTGCGTGCCTGGCGGCGTCCGCGGTCGCGAGCGCCCCGCCGCTGGCCGGCCTCGTGCTGACCTACGGGTTCTTCCACGCCCGACTCCCCCGTGACCCGGCGGTGCGGCGACTCGTCCGAGGGCACCGGCGGCTCACGCACGTGCCGCTGCTGCTCGACCTGAGCAACCGGGCGTACGCGGGCGGCCGCCCCGCTGCGGTCTACCCGGCGTCCGACGACCTCGGCGGGTTTCCCCGCACCCTGGTGATCGACGCCGAGCGAGACGTCATGCGCGCCTCGGGCGAGCGCTTCGCGGACGAGCTCGAGACCGCGGGCATCGAAGTCGAACGACACGTCCTGCCGGACAGCCGTCACGCGTTCCTCAACAGACCCGGCACGAGGGACTTCGGCGACACGATCGAACGCATCGCGGAGTGGGCCGTCCGGACCCCCATCCGCTGAACGCTCGTCCGTCTGCGAACGGTGGACATCCGGGAACGGCACGCCCGCCGCGGACGTACTCTGGAAACGGAAGCAACGGCGGTTCCGAATCCCCTTCGCCACGCTCCCTGCCGTGGCGCCTCACCACCGTGACGAAGAGTTCCATCGTGACCGAACACCTCATCGAGTACGTCGCCCGCGACCGCACGGGCATCACCGCCGTCGTGACACCGACCGGTGTCATCGACGTGGACACTGTGATCCAGCACATCCGCGCCGGCCACGCGGGGTACTACGTGGCTGCCGACTCGTGGAAGCGCACGCCGGTCCGGAGCATGTCCTTCATCGGCGGGACCTACCTGTTCGCGAACTGGGACGGGTCGAAGCGGAACATGCTGCACGACCTGGCGTTCCGCTCGCCGACCCGCTCGATCGAGACCACTCACGAACCGGAGTCGCGGTTCTCGCGGTTCCTCGACGCATTGTTCGGCAAGCGCACACCGCAGCTCTGAACCACGCCACCCCTGCCCGTCACCGCGCCCGCGGAGCCGGGCACGTGCGGTGGAGGTGACCGTCCGGAGGCGCGGGATGCGTCGCGGGCGCGGGTCGCGCCTCCAGGCGGTCGCGTCGGTCAGCGGACCGACTTGACGGGCAGGATCACGAGGGCACCGAGGATGACGGCGACGCCGGCACCCCAGAGCATGAGCGTGTAGTTCTGGCCACCACCGATGCCGAGCAGGAACAGGCCGACGGCGGGAGCGAGCGACTGCGGCAGGGCGTTCGCGATGTTGATGACACCGAGGTCCTTGCCGGGGCGCTCCGGGTCGGGCAGCACGTCGACGATCAGCGCGGTGTCGATGGCGGCGTAGATGCCGAAGGCGAAGCCGAGGACGATCTCGGCGAAGTAGAACCCTCCGACGCTGTCGACGTGGGCCAGGATCACCAGGCCGACGGCGGTCATGGCCGTCGAACCCCAGACGAAGACCTTGCGACGCTGGATCCGGTCGGACACCCAGCCGGAGACGGCGGCACTGACGAGCAGGGCGATCGTGTAGAGGAGCACGCCGAACGCCACGACCCCGACCGCTTCGGCCTGCGGGAGTCCGATGCGGTCCTGCATGTAGAGGAGTCGGTACGTCGTGAACATGAACGTGCCGAAGGTGATGAGGAAGCGGCCCCACCAGGCGAGCCCGAAGTCGCGGTGCTTGATCGGGTTCGTCCAGAACGAGCTGATCAGGTTGATCCAGCTGAAGGGCTTGACCGGCGTCGTCGGCAGGTCGTCACGGGCGACGAACGAGTAGACGAGGACCGCGACGATCGCCAGGACGCCCGGTGCGATGAAGAGCAGCGGCAGGTTGCCGACCAGGTACACGGCCAGGTAGAGCCCGGCCAGGATCGCGATGTTCTGCGCCAGGGCGATGACGCTCGACGCCTTGCCGCGCTGGAACTCCGGCACGTTGTCGGCGAAGCTCGCCGTGAGCGTGGACAGGACGGCGTTGGCGGAGACCTGCGCCAGCACCCAGGCCAGGGTGAGCTGGAGCACGTCGGGCGAGAACGCGAGCCAGGCGAGGGAACCGACGAAGACGACGACACCGCCGACCATCCAGGGGCGACGACGACCCCACCGCGTCCGGGTGCGGTCGGAGAGCGCGCCGAACAGGGGGTTGGCGAACAGGGCGCCGAGCGCTCCGAACGGCAGGACCGAGCCGACGACGGTCTCGGGGCTCGTCGGGTTCAGCTCCGTCGCCTTGATCGACATGCTCACGAAGACGGGGGTGAGCAGGGCGACGAACAGACCGAACTGGGCGAAGCTGAGGCCCCAGAGGTACCCCCGACCCACCCGGACGGTGCTGACGGACTGCGTGATGCCCTCGACCGAGAACGCCCGGGACGCCGCGGCGTCCGTGGCGGTGGCTCCGGCGGCTGCGGTGACCGCTGGGGACGCGGTCCCGGCGATGCCCCGCGTGGGTTCTTCCTTCGACGTCGGTGTCGACATGACTCCTCCTCGAGTCACAGGGGGCTTCGGCGCCCGCTGAATCCCTAGTGCTGCTAGGTGATCGGGACTGTAGCACCGGAAACCTCGTGCCGGAAGGTTTTGTCGCGCATGTTTCGTCGGGTGCTGACGGACGTGGTGCTGACGCAGAACGACACCGCCGCTGTCGGAGGACAACGACGGTGTCGTTCTGCATCGACCCGCAGGCCGGAAGGAGCCGCTAGTGCTCGCCGTCCTCTTCCGGGTTGAAGTGCGAGTCGTCACCCGTGTGGCCCGCGGCCAGGCCGTCGGGGTTGTTCGGGATGGTGTTGTCGTCGCCGAGGCCGCCCGGCTTCTCGGTGCCCTCGGAGTCGTTCTTCGGGGCGTCGTGCGTGTTGTCACTGTCGGTCATGAGCTGCTCCAGTGCAGAGATCGATCCGGCAGCACTGCCGCCGGTGGTACTGAGGACTCGGACAGTACGTGGCGCACCTCGGAAACCGCCGTCCGGTCGGAGGCAGCGGGTGACAGGGACCGGGGCGATCGGTAGATTGTTCAACAACCCGCGAGGACAGGGAGCACCCGTGACCACGATCGACCTGAACAGCGACCTGGGCGAGGGCTTCGGCGCCTGGGCCATGGGCGACGACGCCGCGATGCTCGACGTCGTCTCGAGCGCCAACGTCGCGTGCGGGTTCCACGCCGGCGACCCGACGATCATGCTCGCCACCGCCCGCGCCGCCGCCGAGCGCGGGGTGGCGGTCGGCGCACACGTGGCCTACCGCGACCTGATCGGGTTCGGCCGCCGACCAGTGCACGTCACGCCCGACGAGCTGTACGCCGACGTCGTGCACCAGCTCGGCGCGATGGCCGCCACGGCGCACGTCGCCGGCACGGCCGTCACCTACGTCAAGCCGCACGGCGCCCTGTACAACACCGCCTGCGCCGACCCGGTGCAGGCCGAGGCCGTCGTCCGAGCCGTGGCCGACGTCGACCCGTCCCTCGCCGTGCTCGCGCTGCCCGGGTCGGAGCTGCTGCTGGCGGCCGAGCGCCACGGGCTCCGCGCGGTGAGCGAGTCCTTCGCCGACCGCGCCTACGAACCCGACGGTTCACTGGTGTCACGGAAGCAGCCGGGGTCGGTGCTGCACGACCCGGACGAGGTCGCAGCCCGGGTGCTCCGCATGGTCACCGACGGCGTCGCGACCGCCGTCGACGGGTCCGAGATCGCCGTGCGCGCCGACTCGGTCTGCGTGCACGGCGACTCCCCCGACGCGGTCGCGATGGCCCGAGCCATCCGAGCGCTGCTGACCGAGCACGGCGTGACGATCGCTCCCTTCGCACCGTCCCCGCCGCTCGCACCGTGACGGGCCCCGAGGTCCGCTCCGCGGGCGGCAGCGCACTCCTGGCCACGTTCGAGTCCCTCGCCGACGTCGTCGCCTTCCGCGCCGGGCTCGCGCAGGCCGCCCTGCCGGGGCTGACCGAGATCGTCTCCGGCGCCCGGACACTGCTGCTCCGGTTCGACCCGACCACGACGGACGCCGGGCGGCTCCGCGCCGAGCTCACGCAGGTCAGCCCGGTCAGCGCAGCGCTCGAAGCACACGACACCGAGCCGCTCGTCATCCCCGTCACCTACGACGGCGAGGACCTCGACACCGTCACCGAGCTGACCGGCATGCGGCGGGACGAGCTCGTGGCATGGCACACCGGGCAGCTCTGGACGAGCGCGTTCTGCGGCTTCGCACCCGGCTTCAGCTACCTCACCGGCAGTGATCGACCGCTCGACCTGCCCCGCCGCAGCACCGCCCGCACGGCGGTCCCGAGCGGGGCCGTCGCGGTAGCCGGCGAGTTCAGCGCCGTCTACCCGAGGACCTCGCCCGGCGGCTGGCAGCTCATCGGTCGCACCGACGTGCCGATGTGGTCGCTCGAACGCACATCCCCGGCGCTCGCGCCCGCCGGCACGCTCGTCCGCTTCGTCGTGGCGAGTGCGGGATGAGCGCGCTGACCGTCGTGCAGGTCGGCTACGGCGCGACCACGCAGGACCTCGGGCGCCCGGGCTTCAGCGACATGGGCCTCGGCGCGGCCGGGGCCGCCGACCGCGGCTCCGCGGCGCTCGCCAACCGACTGGTCGGCAACCGTCCCGACGCGGCCGTCCTGGAGGCCCTGCTCGGCTCCGTCACGCTCCACGCAGACGCGTACGTGGTCGCGGCCACCACCGGCGCGGCCTGCCCCGTCGAGGTCGAGCGGGCGGACGGGTCGGTCCGCGGGGCGGCGTCACACGAGGTGCTGCTCCTGGCCCCGGGCGACACGCTCCGGATCGGCACCGCGACCGTGGGCCTGCGCGCCTACGTCGCGGTCCTCGGGGGCTTCGCGGTCGACCCGGTGCTCGGCAGTCGCTCGTGGGACTCCCTCGCGCGCCTCGGTCCGCCGCCGCTGTCGGCCGGTGACGTCCTGCCCGTCGGTGACGCCCGGGTGTCGTGGCCGATCGTCGACGCGGTGCCGCAGCCCGAGCCGCGGTGGCCCGACGAGCCGGTCGTGCTCGACGTGGTGCCCGGACCGCGCGACGACTGGTTCACCCCGGAGTGGCGTACGACCCTGACCGGTCAGGACTTCTCCGTCAGTGCGGACAGCGACCGCGTGGGGGTCCGCACCACGGCCGAGAAGCCGCTCGTCCGCTCCGTGGCACGCGAGCTGCCGAGCGAGGGCGTCGAGACCGGTTCACTGCAGGTGCCGCCCGAGGGCTTCCCCGTGCTGTTCCTCGCCGACCACCCGGTGACCGGCGGGTACCCGGTCGTCGCGGTCCTGACGCCGGCGTCGATCGACCTCGCTGCACAGCTCCGTCCGGGCGATCCGCTCCGGTTCCGGATCGTCGACTGACCGACCCGGAACAAGCGCAGGGGGTCAGGGGTTGGCTTGGACACCGCTGACGAAAGGCTCCCCATGTCGATGACCGTCCTGCTCGAGGTCCAGTTCCAGAGCGATGCCCCCTCCGACGCACTGCAGGGTGCGATCCGCGAGACGCTCGAACAGACGGCGTCGTTCCACGGCCTGGAGTCGCTCGAGGTCCTGGTCGACGACGAGGACCCGGCGCGCATGGTCGTCGTCGAGTCGTGGACGACCGCCGAGGACCACGACACCTACGTGGCCTGGCGCGCGACGCCGGAGGGCGCTCCGGCGATGGCACCGTTCCTCGCCGCGACACCGGTCACCCGCACCTTCGCGCGGACCCTCCCGCTCGACTGAGGCGACGCCGACGCCGACGCCGACGCCGACGCCGCTGCACGACGGCGGCGCGATGGCTCAGATCGCGTCGTCGTCGGTGTCGAGCGGCACCGGTCGGTCGTCGTCGGGGAGCAGTTCGTCGTCCGCGTCGTCGACCACCGGCAGGTCGTCGGGGTCGAGCACGGTCGGCTCCGGTTCGTAGTCGGTCTCCTGCGCCTCGCGGAAGTCGTCGAGGGTCTCGTCGTCCTTCGGATCGCTCATGGCCCCGAAGGTACCTCCGGATCCTCGTTGTGTCCGGAGAGGACCGACCTTCCGACGAACGATCAGCGGGCGGCGTGCTCCCGGGCCTCCATGGCGTCCCACGCGAAGCTCGCCAGCCAGTGGGTGGAGTAGTACTCCTCGCCCACGCTCGCCGCGAGCCCGGAGGCCAGCAGCCGATCGGCCGCGTCGTCGAGCAGGTCGGCGATCCCGGTGTCGTCCGGGGCCCCGGCGCGGAGTGCGTCCGCGATGCGCCGGGCCGAGCCCGCCCGCGACAGGTCGAGCCCGAACAGGTGCACCTGCTGCGGGTCGTTCTCGTCACGGACCACCGTCGACCGCAGGATCGCGTCGCCCGGCTGCACCGCGGCGAAGAAGCCGCGCGCCCACGTGGCGAACTCCGTGGCGGGCAGCACCGCACGCATCAGGTCGGCTTCGGCGAGGCCCGCGGACAGGAAGTCGTGCCCGCTCCGCTCCCAGGCGAACGGCCACCCGGCGTCCGCGCCGAACCAGTCCTTCGCAGCCCCCTCGACCGCAGCCGCCAGGGCCGGACGGTCGAGCGACCGGGCGGCCTCGAGCACGAGCAGCAACCCGAACGCCGAGTTCGAGTGCACGCCGTGCCGGACCGGGTGCGCGGCGCCGTCGATCCACCGGACGACCAGGTCTTCGAGGACGTCGACGACGGGCGCGAACCCCGGTGCCAGCGCCCGGACGGCGGGTGCCTCGGACGCTGACACCTCGGCGGCGAGCCGTGCGAGCCAGGCCCAGCCGTAGGGGCGCTCGTAGTGCGGCGTCTCACGCAGGTAGGCCGCCTCGGTCGCGAGGTGATCCGTCGTGAGGTGCGCCTGCAGGATCGAGGTGAGACGGGCCTCCAGGTCGGTCGGCAGGCCGTGCGCGACCAGGCGCGCCGCGAGCCAGTGCATGTGCACCGACGAGTGCCAGTCGTACGACGTGGCGAAGGCGGGGTGGAGCTCGACGGGCAGGGCTCGGTCGTCCGGTCCGGACGTCGCGTGGTGCGCGGCGTAGGGGTACTCGCGGGTCGTGTTGTCCGCGGCGACGGCCGCGAAGCGGTCGGCCCAGGCGGCCCGGGTCAGGTCGATCGGGGCGGCATCAGAATGCGACAAGGTACATGACTCCCATGTTGACGACGAGCAGGATGGCGGCGGTGGGGATCTGCGCCTTGATCGGGCCGTACTTGTCCCGCATCTCGAGCAGGGCGGCCGGCACCAGGTTGAAGTTCGCCGCCATCGGGGTGACGAGCGTGCCGCAGAAGCCGGCGAGCATGCCGATCGCGAAGATCGCGGCGGGGTTGCCGTCGAAGCCCTGCACCAGGACGGGCCAGCCGATCGCGGCCGTCATGATCGGGAAGGCGGCGAAGGCGTTGCCCATGATGATCGTGAACAGGGCCATGCCCAGGCAGTAGATGACCACGGCGGCGAGCAGCGAGCCGTCGGGCAGCACCGACTTGATGATCGTGCCGACGGCGTCACCGACCCCCGCCTGGGTGAAGACGATGCCGAGCGTCGAGAGCATCTGCGGCAGCAGCGCCGCCCAGCCGATCGCCTGCAGGAGCCGACCACCCTCGCGGATCGGAGTGGCGATCTTCGGCGGGCGCAGGACGAACACGGCCACGACGACGGCGAGCACCGAACCGATGCCCAGGCCGGTCAGGGTCGCGCTGCCCTCGGCGAGGAGCGGTTCGCCACCGAACGAGACGAGCGGGCCGAGCGTCGCGACCAGCACGGCGACCACCGGCACCACGAGGGCCGGGATGAAGAGCCGGTTGCCGTACTTCGTCGCGAACGCGGCGCGCTCGTCCGGGCTGGTGGTGGCCAGCACGCTGCCGCTGCCGCTTCCGGCGTTCGTGATCTTCTGCGTCACCCCGGTGGGCTCGGCGGGGCCGGTCTCGGCACCCGTGCCCGCGCCGGGGATGCTCGCGACCCGGGTGCGGCTCGTCGTGCCCGTGAAGCCGAGTCCGGCGAGCGCGACCATGACGAGGACGGCGATCCCGAGCGTCCAGGCCGGCACGGTGCCGGCGGCGACGAAGGTGCCGTAGAAGAACGACAGGCCCAGGATGCCCCAGAACGCCGCGTTGCCCAGGCGCTTCGCGTGCGCGGTGTCGGTGACGATCAGGACGGCGACGGCGATGAAGAACGCGCCGATGAGCCAGTAGAGCCATTCGCTGGTGATCACGCTGCTGCCCCCAGGGTCGGGGCGTCGGCACGGGCGTCCGCCGCCATCTTGTCGAGTCGGCGGTCGAACAGCAGCAGGCGTCCGCCGTGCACGATGAGCGCCGCGATGCCCGTCGGGATCGCCCACAGGGCCAGGTCGATCGGTTCGAGCGACAGCCCGTAGGTCGAGTCGACGAACGTCGTGATGAGCAGGATCGAACCGACCGCGACGAAGACGTCCTCGCCGAAGAACACGCCGACGGTGTCGGACGAGGCCGAGTAGCCCTTGATCTTCTCGCGCATCCGGTCGTCGATCCGCCCGTACTTCTTGGTCGCCGCACCCTCGGCCATCGGGTACACCAGCGGGCGCACGGTCTGCGCCGGGCCACCGATGCTGGTCAGGCCGACCGCCGCGGTGACCTGGCGGATCACCAGGTAGCCCGCGAGCAGACGACCCGTCGTGAGCTTGTCGAGCTTCGCGATCAGACGCTTCGCCTGGTCCTGCAGGCCGTAGCGCTCGATCAGGCCGATGACGGGCAGGACGAGCGCGAAGGTCGTGACGGAACGACTCGAGGCGAACCCGTTGCCGAACGCGTCGAGGATGCCGACGGGACCGATCCCGCCGATGGCCGCGGTCACGATGCCCGCGACCGTGACGACGAGGAGCGCGTTGATGCGCAGCGCGAAGCCGACGATGACGACGGCGACGCCGATGAGGACGAACATGCGGGACAGTCTGGACCGCATTGTTCAACAATCGCAAGAGCCGGTTCCGCTCTGTAACACGCCCTTCACAAACGCCACCCGTGCCAGGATCGGTGCCATGACCCGAACCGTCGGCGGCGCTGACTCCACGGCCACGCGGTTGCGCACGATGATCGCGTCGGGTGGGTTCTCCCCCGGGGCGCAGCTGTCCGAGGAACGGTTGAGCGACCAGCTCGGGGTGTCACGGAACACCCTGCGCGAGGCCTTCCGACTACTCGCCCGCGACCGCCTTGTCGAGCACGTGTTCAACCGCGGGGTGTTCGTCCGACGACTCTCCGCTGCCGACGTCGCCGATCTCTACGCGGCTCGGCGGGTGCTCGAGGAGGCGGCCGTCCGTGCCTGCACCCCCGACGCACCGGCACTCGCCGAGGCCGCAGCAGCGGTCGCCGACGCCCGGGCAGCAGCGTCCGCGGGCGAGTGGGGCGCGGTCGGCACCGCCGACATCCGTTTCCACGCCGAGCTCGTGCGCGCGGTGCCGAGCGAGCGGATCCACGCACTGATGGACGGGCTGCTCGCCGAGATGCGACTCGCCTTCCTGACCACCGACGACCCGGCGTCGTTCCACGCCGACTTCGTCGACCGGAACGACGCGATCGTGTCCGCGTTGCGCGGTGGCGACCAGGACGCCGCCTCGGCGCTGCTCGCCGACTACCTCGACGATGCGGAGCGGACGCTGCGGGTCGCCGCCGGCGCAGCCGACTGAGGGACGCCCAGGAGGCCCGGCGCGGCTCCGTCCCGCACGCTCGGTCCGAGCACGCTCACGCTGGTCCGCGGGGCCCCTCGGTCAGGACTTCCCGCGGACCAGCGCCGTGACCGCGTCGACCACGACCTGGCGACGCCGTGGCGGCGTCACGGCCTGCACCAGCGGCTCGTACTCCGGAGCGGTCGCGCTCCAGAACGCGGCGGTGTGCAGGACGAGTCCGAGCAGCACCGCCGGCCGGAACGCCCGCGGCAGGACCCCGGCACGCTGGGCGTGCTCGACCTCGGCCACCGCGTCGGCGTAGCTCGTCGCGACGGATTCGAGCGGGACGTCGGCGCGCTCGAGCCGGTGCCACGTCGCGAGCCGCTGTGCCCAGGGGCGACGGACGTACGAGTCGTGCACCCGGCCGGCCCAGGCGGCGAGGTCGGCGGTGTCGAGCGGTGCCTCGGCGAACGTCTCGGTCACGGTGTCGGCGACGAGCGCGTCGAAGAGCCCCTCCTTGCTGCCGAAGTAGTGGAAGACCTGTGCCTTGTTGCTCGACGCTGCGGCACCGATCCGTTCGACCCTGCCGGCGGCCAGTCCGACCGCGGCGAACTCGTCCCGCGCGGCGAGCAGGAGCCGGGCGCGCATCGCGTCGGCGGCTGGGGGCGTGAATCGGGCCATGGCCACCACCGTACCGATCGATGAGCGCGTTCGTAATATTTCAAGACTTTACACATCAGCGGGTGAAACGTTGGTAGCGTGCTGCCCGTACAGCCTGCCGGTCGACCAGGACCGGCACGTACGGATCGCGAAGGAGCAATCATGTATCAGCGCAAGCGGCGGAGCTGGGCAGCGTCGACAGGAGTCGTAGCCTGCGTCACGGCAGCAGCTGTCCTCGGCACATCCGTGCCCGCGACGGCTGCGGTGGCCCCGGCATCGACGCCGGTCTCCGCGTCGAGCAGCGCACCGACCCACGGCCCGACAACCACTCGCAGCGCGGCCGCGACCGGTGCCCCCGCTTGGGCGCGGCCCCTCTCCAACACCGCAGCACCGGCGGGGTCATCCGATCGTGTCGGCGAGACCGAGCGGAGCTGGATATCGCTCATCCGCACTGCGATCAATGCGTTGAAGAAGGTCCCCGCGCTGTGGAAGAAGCTTTCGGACGGTGTCAAGAAGTCGTTCGCAACCTTCCAGCGCACTGCGTGGCCCGCAATCAAGGCTGCCGTAGGGACGGTCAGCACGCTCATCACGGCCTGGGACATCTGGAAGTACTTCAACTGACCCAGCTTCGAAGGGGTGGTGGCTGCACCACCCCTTCGAAGCCCCAACGTAAGGAGGGGTTGTGGCTGCAAGGAAATCTCGTATACGACCACTGCTCAGCGCTGGACTCGCAGCGATGGCCGTCCTGCTCGGGGCCACCTGTGTCGTCCTCGTTGCCGCCGGGTGGCCGCTCTCGGTGGCGGCCGGAGCGGCCGGCCTCAGCGCAGCGGGCTTTGCTGGCATCGTCGAACCGAGGAGCAAGGTGGCACCCGCCGCCTTCTTGGTCTGCGTCGGAGCGATCGGGGCAGCACTTCTGCTCGATCAGCTGATGTCGTGACCGATCCGATCGAACTCCGTCGGGTCGGTAAGACCTACGGCAAACGCATCGCGCTCGATGACGTCTCCTTCTCCTGTCCCGAGGGGACGATCACAGCGTTCTGTGGGCCGAACGGCGCCGGCAAGTCCACCGCCTTGAAGATCCTCACCGGAATCACCCGAGCCGATGTCGGAGCCGCGTTCGTGAACGGGCAGGAACTCCAACAGCTCTCCGATCCGGCCCGCTTCCTCGGTTGCCTGCTGGACGCGTCAGCCTTCCACCCAGGTCGATCCGTCCGCGAAACTCTTCGGCTCACAGCTTTCACGATCGGCGAGCCCTTCCAAAGGGTCGATCAGTGTCTCGAGATGGTTGGCCTGTCAGAGGTTGCCGCCCGACGAGTCGGGAAACTCTCCCTTGGCATGCGTCAGCGACTCGGTTTGGCGCACGCGCTACTCGGGCACCCACGTGCCCTCGTGCTGGACGAACCGTCCAACGGCCTGGATCCCGAAGGAATGCGTTGGCTCGACAACCTGCTGCTCCACTTCGCGGAGCAGGGAGGAACAGTCCTCGTCTCCACTCATCAACTCGCGGCAGTGGAACGGACCGCCGACCGCCTGGTGGTGATCTCCCGCGGACGGATCGTGGATGAAACCCGACTCGATGATCTTCGGACACAAGCCGGACGCACCTTCGTCGTCGCTGAAGATCTTCCGCGCTTTGAGGAGGCACTCCGACGCGTCGGCAGCCATCCCTTCCCCACGGGAGCAGGCTTGCTCGTGGACCTTGCACCAGAGGAGGTCGGTCGTGCTGCGCGGGATGCACGAATCGCGCTCCTCGAGCTCAGGAGCGAGAACATCCGGCTCGACGCGTACCTGGCATCCCTCACCGCCACGGAGTACGAGGGGAGGATGGTGTGATCCGTTTGGTGCTCGTCGAGATGCGACGCGCTCTCGACACACGCGGTCCCCGATGGGCATTCGCAGTCGCAGCTGTCAGCGGAGTGGTGCTGTCCTTCCTTATCGGGTGGGAAACGAAGACGTTCGTCGCTTTCGTGGCGGGACTCAGCGTGGCTCTTCCCCTGCTCATGGGTCTCCTGGCTGTCATGGCGTTCACGGCCGAATGGACCACGCGTGCGGCGTTGACGACGTTCTCGATCACGCCACGACGCCAGCGGATCCTCGGCGCCCGCTACGTCGCGGTCTTGATCCTCGGCGTCTCGACGCTCGTCGTCATCCATCTCCTCGCTGCCGTGGTCTTTGCCGTCACACGGCCCACCTCAGCCGCTTCTGTCTTCGACATCGCGGTACTCCGGCAGTTCTGGGAGATGCTCGCGACGACGATCGCCGCGACGCTCACCGCGACGGCTGTGGCGGGCCTGGTGCTACGAACAGCGCCCGCACTCGTCATCGCTGTGTTCGGTCCGTTGTTCCTCACGATCGGCCTCGCGTTCACACCAGCCCTCCTCAACTGGCTGAATCCATACGCCTTCGCGTCGTGGCTCGCGGCGCCTGGTCTTGACTGGACGATCGCCTCGGAAACCCGCGTCGGCGTCGGCCCCGCAATGACGTCGTTCGTCGTTTGGACCGCGATTCCACTCGCGCTCGGGTGGTTCCGACAGCTCCGCGCAGAACCGCGGTGATGCATCTCTCGGCGGCCCACACCGGGCCAACACCCAGGAAAAGAGACTGAAAGAAGTGAGGATCAAGCGTTTGATCAACTCGCTCGGCGGCGTCACGAAGGCAGTCCGGATCATGTGGGGCGCGTCCTTCAGCTGGGAGAAGATCCGGGCCCTCGGCGGGGCTGCGGCTGCGCTGGGGCTGAGCTCCTCGGCATCGCGGCAGTGAAGCGAGGGCGCTTCCGATGAGGCGCCGGGCGCCGGCCTGCATCGTGCTCTTCGGGATCGTGTCGACGGTCGGCGCCTGGCTCTCGCTCGATCTGCTCTACGCGTGTTTGGCAGCGCTCGCGACGATCACCTACGCCGCCTTCGCTCCGAGCATCGTCGGGAGTACGCCGATCCCCCCGGGGTCAGCACCAGACCCGGCACAGGTGCGGAGCTGGCGTGAGACCCATCCGGACTCGACGGTGAGCGAAGCGATCGATGCCGTCACCAAGCGTGAGCACATCGACTCGGCGACCCGTGGGGACATCGACTCCGGGTGAACCGCCCAGCGCCGCTGACTCCGACCTCGCTGACCGCCCACGCACGACTGGCGACGGTTCCGTGTGCGCAGCAGTCGGATCCACGCGCGAGCGCCGTGACGACGCACGATTCCACCGGACATGGGCAACTTTGCGTCCCCCGAACTTCCCTAGGCTCGAGACGATCCGGTAACGCGCACCACTCGTCCGCAGATCCGCGGCCGACCCCAATGACGGGAGGTTCGACATGTCCCAGTTCGTCCAGAAGATCTCGCAGGACGCCATCGTCGGAGAGCCCGAGGTCGTCGAGGACCACCTGTCGGTGCGCGAGATCGCCGCCCACCCCGCCTGGCTCCGGCTCAAGCGTGCAGTCGTCGGCCTGCAGGCCCTGCAGACGCGGGACGGCTCCGTCCCCGAACCGTCGGACCATGCCGCTGCCGCCGGTCACGTCGCGGTGATCGTGCCGGCCGTCGCCGAGCTGGCGCCGCACTTCCCGCACGACGCCGCGTTCCTGCAGGTGCTGCAGCAGGACTTCGCTCGCTGGCAGGAGCAGGGCTTCGGGGTCCCCGACTTCCTCGACTCCCTCACCGCGTTCCAGCCGCAGCAGCACCGCGTCGACGGGCTCGGCCACCTCGTCGTGTTCCCGATGGTCACGCAGAACGGCAGCACCTCGCGGTTCGTCGAGGCGGTCCTGGTCGAGGTCATCTGGCCGGAGTTCATCGCCGAGCTCGAGGCCGGCGACCACGGCAACGCGTTGTTCGTCGCGCTGCGGTTCGTCGACTTCACCCCGGGGTACGACACGAACTCGGCGGTGCTGTTCCCCGAGACCGTCGCGATGCGCACGATCCCCGCCTTCACGTGGGGCGCGATCTTCCAGGACCGCGAGGCCGCCCGCTACCGCCGGGTCGTCCGTGCCGCCGCCGACGTCACCAAGCTCGAGCTGCCGGCCGAGGCCGCTGCGATGCTCGACGACCAGCAGCTGACGGAGCGGGTCTTCGTGATGTGGGACATCATCCACGACCGTTCGCACATGCGCGGGGACCTGCCCTTCGACCCGTTCATGATCAAGCAGCGGATGCCGTTCTTCCTCTACTCGCTCGAGGAGCTCCGCTGCGACCTGACCGCGTTCCGCGAGTCCGTGCGTCTGGAACGCGAGCTGTCCGCCGGACCCGACGCGGGCCTCCAGGATGCGCAGCGCGCCATCCGCGACCACGCGCGCCTGGTGCAGTACGCGGTCGTCTTCGACCGCATCTTCCGCTTCGCGATCACCGGCAGCCGCGTCCGCAACTACGACGGACTCGGCGGCCAGCTGCTGTTCGCCTGGATGCACCAGCACGGCGTCCTGCACTGGACGGACACGCAGTTGACGATCGACTGGCCCGAGGTACCGGACGTGATCATCGCCCTGAGTGACGAGATCAACGAGCTCTACCGACGCTCGATCGACCGGCCGAAGTCGGCGCACTGGCTCGCCGCGTACGAGATGCTGACCCGCACGCTCACGCCGCACCCGGCGTCGAAGTGGGCGCGTGGCCTGCCCGACGAGACGCTCGCCGGACCGCCGCGCGGTTACACCGACGCGGTGCTCGACGACGAGTTCCCGCTGTCGATGTTCTACGAGGCCCTCGACAAGAAGATGGCGACCGTCATCGCGTCCACGGCCGGCATCACCGGCACCACGGACGCCGAGCTCGTCGGCGAGGCCGCCGCGTGACCGACGCCTCGGTGGCCGGTCGCCTGGTACTGATCGCCGGTGCGACCAGTGCCAGCGGCGCGGCCGTCGCGCGCGCACTCACCGCCGCCGGTGCGGCCGTCGTCGCGGTCGGCACCAGACCCGACGCCCTGGAGGCCCTGCGTGCGTCCGTCCCGGGCGTCACGACCCGCACGTGCGACCTGTCGGACCTCGGTGCGGTCACCGCGTTGGCCGACGACGTCCACGCGGACGCCGGCCGCGTCGACGGACTGGTCCACCTGGTCGGCGGGTGGCGCGGCGGTGGCAGCATCGTCGGTCAGTCCGACGCGGACTGGGACTTCTTCGACCGTGCCTTCCGGACCCTGCGGAACACGACCCGGGTCTTCCACGACGACCTGGTGGCGTCCCCTGCCGGACGGCTCGCGTTCGTGTCGTCCACCGCGGTCGACTCCCCCACCGCCGGCGCCGCGAACTACGCGGCGGCGAAGGCCGCGTCCGACGCCTGGGTCCGTGCCGTCGCGCAGGGGTTCCGGAAGGAGGCGCCGGAGACCGCGGCGGCCGCCGTGTTCGTCGTCGGCGCGCTGTCCGGCCTCGAAGCGCAGCTCGGCGCCGAGGTCGTCCGGCTCTGGGACACCCCACCGGCCGACGTCAACGGGGCCCGCATCCCGCTCACGGCGCCCGATCCCTCGAACCTAGGATGAACGAGTGACCCTCCGACTGCACGACCTGGACCTGCGGGGCTTCGCCTCGGACAACTACGCCGGCGTCCACCCCGAGATCCTCTCCGCCATCGCCGCGGCCAACGACGGCCACCAGATCGCCTACGGCGAGGACGTCTACACGGCACGTCTCAACGAGGTGATCCGGGACCACTTCGGGTCGCAGGCCGAGGCGTTCCCGGTGTTCAACGGCACCGGCGCGAACGTCGTCGGCCTGCAGTCGATGCTGCCGCGGTGGGGAGCGGTCGTGTGCACCGCGACCGCGCACATCCACACCGACGAAGCCGGAGCGCCCGAGCGCGTCGCCGGCATCAAGCTGCTGCCGGTCGAGGCACCCGACGGCAAGCTCACCCCCGAACTCATCGACCGCGAGGCCTGGGGCTGGGGCGACGAGCACCGCGCCCAGCCGCTCGTCGTGTCGATCACGCAGACCACCGAACTCGGCACCGCCTACACGGTGGACGAGGTGCGGACGATCGCTGACCACGTCCACTCGCTCGGCATGAAGCTGCACATGGACGGCGCCCGAATCTCCAACGCTGCAGCATCCCTCGGGGTGCCCCTGCGCGACTTCACCACCGACGCCGGTGTCGACGTGCTGAGCTTCGGCGGCACGAAGAACGGCATGCTCTACGGCGAGGCGATCGTCGTGCTGAACCCCTCGGCGTCGGAGGGGTTGCACTACCTGCGCAAGATGAACATGCAGCTCTCGTCGAAGATGCGGTTCGTCTCCGCGCAGCTCATCGCCCTGCTCAGCGACGACCTGTACCTGCGCTCCGCCGGGCACGCCAACGCCATGGCCGCCCGACTGCGCGGTGCACTCGAGGCCGGCATCGCCGACGGCAGCATCCGGGGTGTCGGCTTCAGCCAGCAGACCCAGGCGAACGGCGTGTTCGCGACCCTGCCCGCCGGGGTGGCCGAGCGGCTGCGGAAGCACTTCCGGTTCTACGACTGGGACGCCAGCCGCAACGAAGTGCGGTGGATGTGCGCGTACGACACCTCGGAGCAGGACATCGACGACTTCGTCGCTGCTCTGACGCGGGAGCTCGACGCCGCCTGAGCCGCCCGGCCCGGTGCCGGCCCGGCGCGCGCCGGACCGGCACCGTCCGCCGGCTCATCCGAACGGGATGACCCGCACCACGATCGCCACCACGAGCATCGCCATGGCCACCACGGCGGCCCGCCACAGCACCTTCTTGTGGTGGTCGCCGAGGTTCACGTTCGCCAGCGACACCAGCAGCAGGATCGCGGGGACGAGCGGGCTCTGCATGTGCACCGGCTGCCCGACCACCGAGGCCCGCGCCATCTCGGCCGGCGTGATCCCGTACGCCGCGGCGCTCTCGGACAGCACCGGCAGGATCCCGAAGTAGAACGCGTCGTTGCTCATGAAGAACGTCAGCGGCATGCTCAGCACACCGGTGATGCCCGCCAGGTACGGGCCCATCGAGTCCGGGATCACCGCGACGAGCCAGTCGGCCATCGCCGCGACCATCCCGGTGCCGTCGAGCACCCCGATCAGCACCCCGGCGGCGAACACCATCGACACGACACCGACGATGCTCGGGGCGTGCGCGACGATCTGCGCGGTCTGCTGCTTGAGCTGCGGGAAGTTCACGAGCAGGGCGATCGCCGTGCCGATCATGAACACGAAGTGCAGCGGCAGGAGCCCCAGCACGAGCGCGACCATCACCGCGACGGTCAGCGCCAGGTTGAACCAGATGCGCTTCGGACGGAGCGTCGGACGGTTCGGGTCGAGCATCGTCTCGGCCATGGTGCCGGTGCCCGTGCTCTCGTCCCCCGACCCGACGGCGTCCACGCCATCGCCGTCCGCACGCCGACCGTCGGCCTTGCCGCCGCGCAGTCCGAGGGCCACCGTGGGGCTGGTGAACATCCCGCCGCCGGTCCCGCCGACCGCCGCGAGCACCCGTGACCCCGCTCGGGCGTTCGCCCGCTCCGGCACCCGTGCGCCCCGTGTGGCCTCGGTGAACTCGATCAGCCCGAGGCGCTTGCGCTCCCGCAGGCCCATCGTCCACGCGAACGTGAAGCACAGCAGCAGCCCCACCACGAGCGACGGCACGAGGGGCACGAAGATGTCCGTCGGGTCGATCTTCAGCGCGGCGGCGGCACGGGCGGTGGGACCGCCCCACGGCACGATGTTGAGCGTGCCGTTCGTCAGCCCGGCCACACACGTCATCACGACCGGGCTCATGCCGAGCTTCAGGTAGATCGGCAGCATCGCCGCCGTGACCACGATGAACGTCGTCGAGCCGTCTCCGTCGAGCGACACTGCGCCGGCCAGCAGGGCCGTCCCGAGCACGATCTTCGCCGGGTCGTTGCCGGTCACCCGCAGGATGAACCTGACGAGCGGGTCGAACAGGCCGACGTCGATCATCAGCCCGAAGTACATGATCGCGAACATCAGGAGCGCGGCCGTCGGTGCCAGCGTGCCGATCGCCTCGGTCACCATGTCGCCGAGTCCCAGACCCGCCCCCGCGAACAGTCCGAACACGGTCGGCACGATGATCAGCGCGAGCATGGGCGACATGCGCTTGGTCATGATCAGGACCATGAAGGTCAGGACCATCGCGTACCCGAGGATGACGAGCATCAGGACTCCTTCGTCCGTGTCTGGCAGTCCGGGCACGCTACGACCCGGCCTGGAGGCGCGGCGCGCTTCTGCACATTGGCGCACCATCGCGCGTTGACCGCTTTCTGCGCATTGTGCGCAGGCACGTCCGCTCGCCCTCCGTACGCTGGGGTCGTGACCGACGACCGTTCACGGCGCCCCAGGCTCCGCTTCGCCACCGAGGTGCTCGTGCTGCAGCTCGCCGTGGTCGTCGCCGTCGTCGCCCTGACCAGCGCCGTGTTCGTCCGGATCGAGGTCACCCGGCTCGAGCGCGCTGCCGAGGGGACCGCCCTCGCGATCGCACAGAGCGTCGCCGCGCAGTCCGACGTCCGGGCCGCGGTCGCCCGGCTGAGCGTCGACGGCACCGACCTCGACCCCGCGGTCCTCGCCGACGGACCCGTCCAGCGTGCGGCCGTCGCGGCCCAGCGCCGGACCGGGGCACTCTTCGTCGTGGTCACCGACGACCGGGGCATCCGGTTGGCCCACCCCGACGTCGACCGGATCGGCGAGATGGTGAGCACCTCCCCCGACGCCGCACTCGCCGGTCGCGAGACCGTGTCCTGGGCGCGCGGCACGCTCGGTGAGTCGGCGCGGGCGAAGGTGCCCGTCTCCGCGCCCGCGGCCGGCGGGGCGGAGGCGAGCCGGGCCTCCCGGCAGTCCCCCGTCGTCGGCGAGGTGAGCGTCGGGTTCAACCGGGCACGCGTCTACGACACCCTGGTCGAGGACAGCATGCCGGTGATCGGTGCCGGGCTGGCGGCGGTCCTGCTCGCGGTGATCGCCTCGGTGCTGATCCGGCGGCGGCTGGTGCGGCTGACGCTCGGGCTGCAACCGGAGGAGCTCGTGACGCTCGTGCAGAACCAGCAGGCCGTGCTCGGCGGCGTCGGTGAAGGCGTCATCGCGATCGGCCCATCGGGGGTCGTCACCGTCTGCAACCCCGAAGCCGTGCGACTGCTCGGACTGACCGACCCGGTCGGTCGACCCGTGACGTCGCTCGACCTGCCCGCACCGCTCGGGTCGATGCTCGCCGCGTCCCCCGCGGCTCCGGCCGCTTCGGCGAGCGCCACGATCGTCGCCGGGCACCGGGTGCTGCTCGTCGACGTCCGCACCGTGTTCCGGGACGGACGCGACCTGGGCCGGGTCGCGGTCCTGCGCGACCGCACCGACGTCGAGGCCCTGACCCGGCGGCTCGACGCCGTCGGGGCGATGAGCACGGCGCTCCGCGCGCAGCGCCACGAGTTCGCGAACCGGCTGCACGCGATCTCGGGCCTGCTCGACATCGGCCAGACCGCGCGAGCGCGGGCGTACCTGGCGGACGTGCAGGAGCGCGGGCCGCTGCGCTACCCGGTGCAGCACGCCGACCGGTTGACCGAGCCGTACCTGCAGGCGTTCCTCGGGGCGAAGGGCGTCGAGGCCGCGGAGCGGGGCGTGCTGCTGCGGATCGGGGCGGAGACGCTCGTGCAGGGGACGATCACCGAACCGGGCGACGTGACGACCGTGCTCGGCAACCTGGTGGACAACGCGGTGTCGGCGGCCCTCGACGGGGACGAGCGGTCGCGGGACGGCGGATCCCCGTGGGTGGAGGTCGAGGTGCTCGACGACGGCACGACCCTGCACCTGTCGGTGATGGACTCCGGGCCGGGGGTACCGGCCGACGCCGCGGACTCGTTGTTCGTCCGCGGGCCGGCGGCTGCTCCTGCGTCGGAGGACGTCTCGCAGGTGCACGGGCTCGGGATCGGACTGCCGTTGTCGCGGGAGATCGCCCAGCGGCACGGCGGTGACGTGTGGCTCGCCTCCCCCGGCGGTGACGACCACGGCGCGGTCTTCTGCGCCCGACTGGAAGGAGTGGTCTCGTGAGTTCCGTCTTCACCGTGCTGGTGGTCGACGACGACTTCCACGTCGCCGACCTGCACCGGCGGCAGGTCGACGAGGTACCGGGGTTCCGGGCACTCGAACCCGTCGGGACCCTCGCAGCCGCCCGCGCCGCGCTGTCGAGCGGGACCGTGGACCTGGTGCTCGTCGACGTGTACCTGCCCGACGGCAGCGGCCTCGACCTGCTGCGGTCGATCGACACCGACGCCTTCGTGCTGAGCGCCGCCTCGGACTCCGGCACCGTGCGTCGGGCGATGCGGAGCGGGGCACTCGCCTACCTGATCAAACCGTTCGTGGCCGGGGTGCTGGCCGAGCGGCTGCAGGCGTACGCGCGGTCGCGGAACGTGCTCGACGAGCGGTCGACCCTCGACCAGGAGGCCGTCGAGCGGGCGTTCCGGATCCTGCACGCCGGCGACAGCGGTGGAGCGTCGCCGTCCCGGGCGGCCACCGCGGCGCTGGTGCTCGAGCAGCTCGTCGCTGGTGAGGAACGATCCGCCGCCGAGGTGGCTGCGGCGATCGGGGTGTCACGAGCGACGGCGCAACGGTACCTGGCGCAGCTCACGGCGGACGGGACCGTGGCGATGCAGTTGCGGTACGGGGCTGCGGGACGGCCGGAGCACCGGTACGTGCGGCGGTAGTGGACTCCGCTGCCGCTTGCGTATTTCACCGGATACCGGCAGGTTTGGACTGACGCGCTCCGAGCTCAGGCTCACTGCACACGCGAGCGCGATGACCAACCCAGAAGGAGACCACGTGATCGCGATCGAGATGGCCGCCGCCGTCCTGACCATCGTCTTCGTCGCACTGCCGGCGCGGGGCATCATCGGCCGGAACGGGCTCGTGGGCATCCGCACCCGGGCGACCATGCGGAGCGACGAGAGCTGGGTCCTCGGCCACGGAGCAGCGATCGTCCCGACGAGCATCGCCGGCGGCGCGACGGTGGTCGTGAGCCTGGTCTCCATCGCACTCGGACGCGCCGACGACGTTCCCGCGTTCGTCGCGTGCGCCGCGATCCTCGTCGGTGGAGCCTTCTGGGGCGTGATGGCGGCAGGACGCGCGACCAGGTGACGGTCTGGAGGCGCGGGGCGGGGCCGCACCGGGCCTCCAGGCCGTCAGGTGGTCACGCGACGATCTGCACCTGCGTGGGCACGTCGGTGACGGCGAACGCCGTGGACGTGCCACGCGCGTCGACGCGGTAGTCGCCGCGGAAACCCCGGATCTGCACCCGACCGCGGTCGTCGGTCCGCAGCACCGTCGGACCGAGCCACCACTCCTCCTTGACCAGGTGGCGGAGCGCGTCGTACGACGGCTTCGGGGTGCCGTCGGCGCGGACGAGTCCGATCGGGGCGCCGAGCCAGGCGCCGGCGTCGGTGATGCCCCAGTAGGTGATCGCCTCGACGGAAGGGTGCCCCACGAGACTCCGGTAGTGCCGTTCGACATCGTCGGCCTGGCGCGCCTCGCCCTCGGGCGTCGACGGCCACGAGGCCACCTGGTGGTCGTTGAGGTCGACGATGTGCGCGGGCATGAGGTCACCGGAGACGAGCGAGGTCTCGGTCAGGTGCAGCGGCAGGCCGTAGCGGGCGAACCGGTCGACCATCGCGAGCATCGTGTCCTCACCCCAGTAGCCCTGGTGCATGTGGGTCTGCAACCCGATGGCGTCGATCTGCACACCGGCCTCGAGCACGCCCTCGATCAGGCACTCGTACGCGCTCGACAGGTCGAAGTCGTTGAGCAGCAGGGTGGCGTGCGGGTTGGCGGCGCGGGCCTCCTCGAAGGCCATCCGGATCATCGGGATGCGGCCCTTCGCCCGGGCGAGCGGGGTGATCGCGTTGTCGCCGTTGTCGAACACCGGCATGATGACGACCTCGTTGATGGCATCCCAGGTGTCGATCGCGCCGGCGAAGGAGGAGACCTCGCGGCGGATGCGCTCGCGTTGGAGCTGCTCGACCTCGTCCAGCGGGAGCCCCAGCAGCCAATCGGGTTGCACGGTGTGCCAGACGAGCGGGTGACCCTTGAGGGCGACGCCCCGGTCGCGGAACCACTGCGCCGTCGTCAGGAGTCTGGCGGTGTCCGGGGCTCCGCGCTCGGGCTCGAAGCGGCCCCAGTAGAACGGGAGCGTCGCGGTGTTGAAGACGTCGGTGTAGAGGTCGGCGAGGTGCTCGGTGCCTGCTTCGCCGGTTGCTTCGCCATTGGCGAGTCCGATGAAGTCGAAGCCGATGTTGCCGAAGGCGAAGGCGTGGCGGGTCTGCTCGACCGTGATGTCGGCATCGGGGATGGGTACGCCGGTGGCATCGACGACCGTCAGGGTCGTCTCACCGAAGCGGTGCTCTGTTGCGTGCGTCATCGCGCGTCCTCCGACATCGTCGTCCGGGATTTGTTGTGCGCGCAAACATAGCAGCGGAAGCTGGCGGCGTCACGCCGTAGCTTGAGGGTGTGAACTCGCAGAAGCATCGCGCTCGACGCATCACGAGGTGGACGCCGGTGCTCGTCTGCGTGTTCGGGGCCACGCTTGCGCTGGTCGCTGGCCGGATGCTCCTTGGCCAAGGGTCAGACTCACCAGGGCCCGGACTTCGGATGCTGACCACAGGGGCGATGACCAGGGCTGACGGAGTCCCGTGATCGATCCGGAGCGTGCAGACTCACCCTTCTTCCGGGCCCCCGACGGCCGCGTGTACGTCGACCGCGACGGCCCCGCTGCCGACACCGCGTCTCGGTGGCGCCGACTCCACGACCCCGCTGGCGTGCGCCGTCAGGCCCGGCTCGCAACAGCGTCCGCCTTGGCGGCCTTCGCGATTGGGTAGATGGCAGGCGGCGCGTTCGGCTTCGTGGTCGCGCCGCCGCTGCTGCCCGGAGACGAGCCAATCATTGCCCGACTCACCGGCGTGGTCCTCGGTGGAGGCGTCGTCGCCGTCCCCGCGATGCTCTTCACCTTCTTCCGCAGCGCCGCCCCCGACCGTCGAGTGGTCCCAGTACCAGACGAGGTGCTGCAGCATGCGTCGCCGGCTGCGTCGAATTCTGACATCTGGCGGTGGTCGGTAGCGGTCGCTGACGAGGCAGCGGAGCGCCGGACGATCGGGTACGAGACGAACGTCGAGCGCCCCGACGGACGTCGCTCGTGCGGCTCGCGCGACCGCTCGGTACGGCGAGGTGTACTGCGCGTACCTCACGGCTGCTGCCGAGCTCGGGTTGCGGCCGAGGGAGCCTGCCATCGACCTGCCGCCCGCTTCTTCCGACTCACCACACGGATAGCGTGCCCTTCGCGCAGGACACGGTCATCTCGGACATGCAGCAGCCGGAGGATTACGCACGAGCTGTGGTCGAGCGGAGGTCCGTTGATGAGCCCCTGATCAGCTGGTCGAGCCGCTCCCGGTCATCTCTCCGTAATGGCCGTCGGCACATTGCGATTCAGCGTCGATGCTGTAGCCACCCACTGTGGAAGCGAGGAAGTCGATCGTCTCGATCGGACCACCGCGGCCCCGGACCCCTGAGATCAGGATCGTCGCCGCCGCTCCGATACCGCTCGGTCGTCATGCCGAGGCTCTTCCACAGCGCCTCGACTTTCCGGAGATCGTCCCTCGGGTCGGCCGCGCCCTCGCGCTGCTTCACGTACACCCAAGTGACTCCACCACTGTCGTCCGCACGCCCCGAGCCGTCAGATCCGGGGCACAGGCCGACTCGCGGGCCACGGGTCAAGCCCAGAACATCTGGGCCATCGAGCCCGGCCGCGGCGACCGCTGGGCACAGACCGGCAGACTGAGTCCGACGCACGGTCAAGATCCCAACGCTCCTGCATTCGGCGCGACCGCGTTCGGCACCGACGGCGTTCCGGGAGATGGCAAGAAGCACTCCGTGGATGATCACAATGTCCTCACGGACGATCACCGCGGCTACCTCGATACCGACACGGAATCGCTGTACAACATTGGTCAGGCCACCACGGGGCATCCCGAGGCAATGACCCGTCACGAGCCCAAAGGAATGACGTGGTACGAGAAGAGCGTGCTCGAGCAGATGCAGGGGCAACCGTGACGACGAGGCGCTCCCAGCGCAACAGGTCGATCGCTATCGCGATGACCCTTGGGTGCTCCGTGCTTTTCCTGTCCAGCTGCAGCAATGATCCTGGAGAACCCGGCATGCAACCATCAGAAGCGAAGCAATCCGTGGTCGACTTCGTCGAAGATTCCTCCACGGCAGCAGGCGGGACTTGGGAGCACGTGAGCGGTCCAGGCGTTCGAGAGTGTGAGCAGCAGGGTGGCGCGACAGGGACGGCCTTCGTGTACGTCATCAAGCGCGCGGACACCGCGGGGGCCGATGCGGACAGCGACATACAGCTGGTGAGCAAGCACTGGCAGGACCTTGGCATCAATGTCGAGGAGTACCAGAGCGGAGGCGCCGATCCGGTGCCCGGAGTTCGTGGTCGAGGCGGTCCGGTGACTTCCGCGAGCTTCAACGCCTATCCCGGCAATTATCAGATCTCTGCCACTTCGAAGTGCTCCGACGGCATGCCGGACAAGCTGCGGTTGGAGAACTGACCCAGAACGGGATCAGAGGTGCAGCGGACCTTCCCCTCCAGCCGCACCGTGCACATCGGCGGTGATGAATGGGACGACGACGTCACCGCCGCCCAACGCGTCGCCTGGATGAACGCGATGGCGGTCACGCTCGGCAACCGCGAAGTCCGGGCCTGGAACGACGGGATCGATCGGGTTGCGGTCGGGCGACTCGATCCGCGCATCCACGTCACGTACTGGAGCTTCGACGGCGACACCGAGGACGCAGCGGAGCGGCGCGAACGCCGAGCGCGGCGGGCGAGTGCGGTCGACCTGCAGCAGGCCGGGATCGACCTGCTCAACTACGACTCGTACTACCTCTACGAGGTGCCGACCGACCTCGACCCGGCGGACAGCGAGTACACGTCGCCGATCTCCGCGAGAACTGGTCACTCCGGGCTTGGGACAGCGACTCCGGTTCGCTTCTCGCGGCTCCGATGTCGGGCGCCGTCGTCGCGATCTGGGGTGAGGACCTGAAGGATTCACCTGCTGACGCGCTCCTGTGGTGGAGCGCGCCGCACGTGACGGCGATGCTCGGGACCGCAGCCTCCCGACGGACGCATGTCGCGCCTCCAGGCCGATCGCTGGAACCGCCGGACCCGCCGCCTGCCTACCCGAGCGGCTCGACGCCATAGCTGGTGACCACCGCACGCAACTCGTCCAGGTACGTCTGCGCCTGCACGGTGAGGGGAACCGAGGCGTGGGCGATCCAGCCGATCTCGATGCGCTCGTCGACGTCGAGGGGGATGGCGACGATCTCGGGGTCGAGGTCGTCGCTGATGAGCCCGGTCGAGATCGTGTAGCCACCCAGGCCGATCATGAGGTTGAAGATCGTCGCCCGGTCCGAGACACGGATCTCCCGCTTGCTCGACATCGTCGACAGGATCTCCTCCGCCAGGTAGAAGGAGTTGTTCGCACCCTGGTCGAAGGTGAGCCGAGGCAGGTCGGCGAGGTCCTCGAGGGTCGCACGCTCCCGCGACGCGAGCGGGTTCCGCTTGGCCACGAAGATGTGCGGCTGTGCGACGAACAGCGGTGTGAACACGACGCCGGCGTCGCGCAGCAACTTGCCGAGCACCTGCTTGTTGAAGTCGTTGCGGTAGAGGATGCCCACCTCACTGCGCAGGGTGCGGACGTCCTCGATGATGTCCCAGGTGCGCGTCTCGCGCAGCGAGAACTCGTACTCGTCCGCAGCCGCGGCCTCGACCATCCGGACGAAGGCCTCCACCGCGAACGAGTAGTGCTGGGCGGACACCCCGAGCAGCCGACGCGACCGCTGGCCGCCGACGTACCGCTGCTCGAGCAGGGAGACCTGCTCGACGACCTGCCGGGCGTACCCGAGGAACTCGACGCCGTCGACGGTGAGCACGACGCCCCTGGCCGATCGGGTGAAGAGCGGGCGCCCGATCCGCGTCTCGAGGTCCTTCATCGCCGCGGACATCGTCGGCTGCGACACGTAGAGCAGATCGGCCGCTGCGCTGATCGAGCCCTCCGTCGCCACCTCGATGAAGTACCGGAGCTGCTGCAGGGTGATGTCGTTCGAGACCCGAGCCATAGGACGAGGCTATACCGGTGCATAGCGTCTCGGTATTACCTGATGGCCCGGGTATCCCGCCATGATCGAGGCACCCCTTCCCCAGCACCCACGGGCGCTCGACGAACAGATTGCCGACCATGGCGAACGACCTCACCTTCAGCATCACCAGGACCCGCTTCGACGAGGACTACTCCCCCGCCGACAGCTCCCGGCTGACCACGAACTTCGCCAACCTGGCACGCGGCGAGCACCGTCAGGAGAACCTCCGTGCTGCGCTGACGATGATCGACGGGCGCGCGAACGAGCTGGCCGCGGCGCACGACCGCTACCGTCTGCAGCTCGACATCGTCTCGGTGGCGCTGGAGTTCTCAGACAGCGGGTCGGACGCGGAGTTCCCGCTGCTCGAGATGCTCGACGTCACGATCCTCGACCAGCACACCGGCGAGCGCCACCAGGGAATCCTCGGCAACAACTTCTCGTCGTACCTGCGCGACTACGACTTCTCCGTCCTGCTGCCCTCGGCGTCGTCCGGCATCCCGTCCGACTTCGGACAGCTGCACGGGGCGCTCTTCCAGCGCTTCCTGGAGTCAGACGTGTTCGGGTCGCAGTTCGGTGCCGAGCCAGTCGTCTGCATCAGCGTCTCGACGAGCCAGACCTACCGCCGGAACGGGTACGTCCACCCGGTGCTCGGCGCCGAGTACGAGCACGAGCACTCCTCGCTCACCGACGACTACTTCGGCCGGATGGGCATGCGGGTCCGGTACTTCCAGCCCGCCGGAGCGGCTGCCCCGCTCGCGTTCTACACGCGCGGCGACCTGACCGGCGACTACACGGACCTCCAGCTCATCGGCACGATCGCCACCATGGAGACGTTCCAGAAGATCTACCGCCCGGAGATCTACGCCGCGAACGCCCCGGCCGGGAGCACCTACCGCCCCACCCTCGACCACACCGACTTCACGCCCACCCCGGTCACCTACGACCGTGAGGAGCGCAGTCGCCTCGGGATCACGCAGGGCCGGTGGACCGAGGAGCACCTTGTGACGCCGCACCACGCGCTCCTCTCGCGCTTCGCTGCCGACGCCGCCGTTTCCCTCTGACCTCGCTCCCTCCTGACAGGACCCGCACCCGCATGACGTCCCTCCTCCCCACCTCGATCGTCGGCAGCCTGCCGAAACCGTCCTGGCTCGCCGAGCCCGGACAGCTCTGGTCCCCCTGGAACCTGCAGGGGGCAGCGCTCACCGAGGGCAAGCAGGACGCACTCCGCTCCGCCGTCCACGAGCAGGAGCGCCGTGGCATCGACATCGTCAGTGACGGCGAGCAGACCCGCCAGCACTTCGTCACGACGTTCATCGAGCACCTGGACGGCGTCGACCTCGAGCGCAAGGAGACCGTCCGCATCCGCGACCGCTACGACGCGGCCGTCCCGACCGTGGTCGGTGCCGTGAGCCGCCGGGCGCCCGTGTTCGTGGACGACGCTCGCTTCCTGCGCGCACAGACCGACCGGCCGATCAAGTGGGCGCTCCCCGGCCCGATGACGATGATCGACACGCTCTCCGACCAGCACTACAAGAGCCGTGAGAAGCTGGCGTGGGAGTTCGCCACGATCCTCAACCAGGAAGCTCGCGAGCTCGAAGCCGCCGGCGTCGACATCATCCAGTTCGACGAGCCCGCCTTCACCGTCTTCCACGACGAGGTGCAGGACTGGGGCGTGGCCGCGCTCGAACGCGCAGCCGAGGGCCTGCGCGCCGAGACCGCCGTGCACATCTGTTACGGCTACGGCATCGAGGCGAACAACAAGTGGAAGGAGACGCTCGGGGCGGAGTGGCGGCAGTACGAGCAGTCCTTCCCGCTCCTGCAGCAGTCGTCCATCGACATCGTCTCGCTCGAGTGCATCCACTCCCACGTCCCCCTCGAACTCGTCGAGCTGATCCGCGGCAAGAAGGTCATGCTCGGGGCGATCGACGTCGCGACCGAGACCGTGGAGACGCCGGAGGAGGTCGCGGAGGTGCTGCGTCGGGCGCTCGAGTTCGTCGATGCCGACAAGCTCATCCCGAGCTCCAACTGCGGGATGGCGCCCCTGGCGCGGGGTGCGGCGCTGAACAAGCTCGGCGCGCTGTCCGCTGGTGCGGACATCGTGCGGGCCGAGCTCGCTCGCGTGGCGGTGCCGTCGGCCCGCTGATCGCCGCGAAACACCACGGCGGCTCTCTTCCGATCGGAAGAGAGCCGCCGTTCGTGTTGCGTCCGCCGCGTGCGCGGCTCTCGACCCGGCCTGGAGGCACGGCTGCCGTCCGGCTGCGAGGTTGCGTTCGTAACGCCCTCGCCCTTTACCGCCCCTCGACCCCGGTGACTGCCTCAGCGATCCGCTTTCAGTCCCTCGTCGGGGAAGCAGCCAGTACGGAACAACGGCCCATGCGGGCGCCGCCGCGAGAAGCCACCAAGCAGTAGGACTCAACGTCGAAGACGCCAATCCCACGATGATCAGCCAGCTCATCGCGAGAGCCGCGACGAACCCTGCGGTGACCGCGCACGAGATGCGACCTCTGCGCCGATCTCGAGCAAAAGCGGAGCCGACCGCCGCCACGAGGCACAGCGCCTGTATCGCCGCGAGCAGGATCGCGGTTCCCAACGGTGTTCCGTACCCGCTCGGGCTGCCGTCGGGGCCGAACGTCGTGGCGATCCGTTCGGGTAGTCGATCCCACCAGGCGCTGGTGAGCGCAACCTCGACGACGACGGGGAACGCGGCAACGACGGCAGCGAAGATCCCCGCTCGCCTGCGTCGGCCGCGGGCGTTGGCCATCGGTTCGTTCATCAGCCGTTGCATGTCTCCCGCGCTTCCCGCTCGATGAGCGCCGTGGCGATCGCGTCGGCCGCGCGTGGGGCCTTCGCGAGCGTGTGCACCACCGCGGTGATCCCTGCCGCGTTGGCGATGACCGCTCCTCCCGCTCGCACTTCTCCGTTGATCCAGATCGATGCTCCTTCCCGCTGCCAGCTCACCGCGCGGGAGTGCCCTGCTCCGGGTTCGAGCGCCCAATCGGCGTAGCGACAGAGATCGTCGAACGTCGACCAGACGCCGCCTGCCGCCGCGAACGACGATTCTCCGAGCGCCCACGGCTTGATCGCGCGACCGAAGAGCTTCGGCACCACCCGGTCTGCTGGAGCTGGCACGAGGACCGCCGAGCTGATCCCCGCCGGCTCGAGGACGTGCTGGCGTACAGCGGCGAACCAGTCGCCGTGTACCTCGTCGAGTACCGCACCGAGGAGGGCGTACCCCAGGTTCGAGTACACGAACTGGCCTCGGGGCGTGGCCGGTATCGCAGCCGTCAAATCCAGAGGAACCCCGACAGACACTCGGTACGGGTCGCCGAAGAGGCGGTCGCGCATCATGGCCGGAAGCCGGGGCAGACCGGAGGTGTGGTGGACGAGGTCAGCAACGGTCATCTCGGCAGCGGGCACACCGGGGAGGTAGTGCACGACCGGCCGCTCGACCTCGAGTGTGACCCAGGCCGTCGTGCCCACGAGTCCCTTCGTGATGCTCCCCCACTCGAGCATCGAGGCGGTGTCGTACGGCCCTCGGGACTCACGGACCGTTCGCCAGCCGTCAGCCGCGCGAAGACTCGCGCGCCAGTGTCCAGATGGCGTCCGTGAATCTCGCGCGACGGCTCCGACCACTACGAGCCGAACCCATCACCGTTGACTTCGGTCGACCGCTCGCGGCGCCGTGCTACGAACCACGTTGCCGGCCCGATGATCGGGATGAAGAGGACGACGAGGGTCCATGCGATCAAGCGACGGCCGGAGGTCGACCCGGATCGCATCAGCGAGATGAACGCTGCGAGTGCGAGGAACAGAGCGACGAGTGACACGGTCATCAGCACTCCGTCGAGCGCTGTCGGAACGAGCGGGTTCATGGTCTATTCCTCCGTCCAAGACGTCAATTCGTTCACTCCCAGCGGTTGTAGGTGATCGCGCCGTTGCCCTTGGCGCTGAGCCGCTGGACCGCGGAGTACGTGCTCCACGCAATCGTTCCCCATGGGGTCGGCACGCCACGCTTCACGACGACCTTGCACTTCGCGGTGGCCTGTCCGCCACTGATGTAGCCGCTGCTCTTGGAGGTCGTCACCTGAGTGAACGGCTGCACGTTCCTGACGACCGTGCACGAGTATCCGAGCATCTTCCTCGCCGTAGTACCGCTGTACTCGTACGACATCGAAACCTTCGTCTCGGTGAGCCTGATTCCAGCGAAGGCGAACCACTGTGTGCCCCAGGACGACCGCGATGCCGCCCTGGTCCCCACCCCGACGCCATCCTCGCTTCGCTCGGCCCCCGACGATTCCACCTCACCCCACTCGAAGTCCCCGCTCGTGCGAACGGTCGCCGGGCCAAGCACTCTCTCGTCGGAGGCGGCAGTTGCGGCAGACGCAACAGCCGGATCCAAGAAGTACGAGGCGAGCTCGTGTCGCTGTTCAGCGTTGAGGTGGTCGAAGGCCGCGACGTCAGACGAGGCTCCGGAAGCAACGAGGTCGGCGCGGATAGCCGACAACACTGCAGACGGCGTTCGCGGAGCGGCAACGTCACCGGCGGCGGGCGGTGCGGCCGCGGCGTTGGCTGGCGCGGCACCAATGATGGAGGTGGCGACGACGGCGCACACTGCGCCGATCGAGACGATCCGCCCGTAGGTCGACTGCTTCATGAAACTTCCCCTCACTCTCCGGCCCCAACGCCGGGTCTCGTCGTCGGCGGCGTTGCCGACAATGAGCAGTCAACTCACCAATACATCAGATATTCAACTTCAGAAGTGACCCGGGCGTGTCGTCTCCGGACTCAGCGAGAGGGCCTGCGGAGGTGGACGATCTGCAACCACGAAGCGCGCGAGCTCCAGGACGCGGGCGTCGACATCATCCAGTTCGACGAGCCCGCCTTCACCGTCTTCCACGACGAGGTGCAGGACTGGGGCGTGGCCGCGCTCGAGCGCGCCACCGAAGGACTCCACGCTGAGACCGCCGTGCACATCTGTTACGGCTACGGCATCGAGGCGAACAACAAGTGGAAGGAAACGCTCGGCGCCGAGTGGCGGCAGTACGAGCAGTCCTTCCCGCTCCTGCAGCAGTCGTCCATCGACATCGTCTCGCTGGAGTGCATCCACTCAAACGTCCCGCTCGAGCTCGTCGAGCTGATCCGTGGGAAGAAGGTCATGCTCGGGCCATCGACGTCGCGACCGAGACCGTGGAGACCCCGGAAGAGGTCGCGGAGGCGCTGCGGCGGGCGCTCGAGTACGTCGATGCCGACAAGCTCATCCCCAGTTCGAACTGCGGGATGGCTCCCCTGGCGCGGGGTGCAGCGCTGGACAAGCTCAGTGCGCTGTCCGCTGGGGCGGACATCGTGCGGGCCGAGCTCGCTCGCGTGGCGGTGCCGGCTGCGCGCTAGCGTCCCGGTCCGACCGGACGGCTCGCCTCGGCAACGGGGCGGGCCGTCTTCCATGTCGCGCCCGGCAGGGGCTCGCGTCGCGGGCAGGTCTGGAGGCGCGGCTCGGTTCCGGTGGTCAGGTTGCGGTCGTCACTCCTGACTGTCGAGGCTCATCTTCTCGAAGTCCCCCGCGACGCACTGCGAGCTGCCGTCGATCGTGTACCCGCGGGGATCCGCGCGGAAGTCGGAGGAGCTCACCGGACCGCCCCTGCCCCGGACGCCGAGGATCGGGTCCTCGCCGCCGGTCTGGTACCGCTCGGTCGTGACCCCGAGTTCCTTCCAGTGCTGTTCCACCGCCTTGACGTCGGCCTTCGGGTCAGCGCTCGCGGAGCGGACCATGGCGTAGACGTACTGGACGCCCCCTTGCCCCAGACCCCGGCCGCACTTCCCGAGCCCCGGACCGTCGCTTACTTCCCAGCCGTCCCCCACCACGTCGGTCGAGCCCTCGACGAACGTGGCGATGGACTCCTTCGCCTGCTCGGGAGTCTTCCCGATGCCGGCGCTGCAGCCGGAGAGGACGACCACCATGAGCAGTGCGGCTGCGGTCGCTCGGCGGCCGGTGACGGCCCTCCACCGAGTGAGTGCCACGCGGGAGTTCCTCGCAGACCGGTCGGCGTCTGCGAGGCGCACCCTCGTCCGGAGATCAGCGCTGCCGGACAGGATCGCTCCACTTCGGGAACGGCTCCGAGACACCCGGCTCGGATTCATCGGGGAAGTCGGCGGGGTCGCGCAGTGCGATCGCCTTGATGAGCTCCGGAGCATCGTGTGCCCAGAACGCCTCGCTGTACACCCCGAGCGAGTACTGCCCGTTCGGCCGCACGTTCCAGGTCACCCACCATCCGTCACTGGTGTCGGCCCGCACCTCGTGATCCGTACCGACCTTCGCGCTGCTCCAGCGCCACCCTTCTTCATCGAAGTAGCGCTGCATCGGATCGAGGTCCTCCACCGCGCCGGTCGCACCCTCCGGTTCGATGATCCGTACGGCTCGGAACGCGTAGGAGTTCTCGTCGGTCGCACCCTCCGGCGCCTTGCCGAACGCGTCGTCGCCTGCGGGCAGAGGACGGACGTCTCCGCCGTTCCAGTACCACGTGCCGTCCGAGATCTGTCGTTGTGCGGCTGCGAGCACGGCCTGCCCGTGCTCGTACCGCTCGCCAGCCAGCTCGAACTCGTCCTGCAACGAGAGATCGGCTACCTGCGCCTGAGTCTTGCCTGCTGCGTCTTGCGCGTCCTGTCCGGTCACGTCGCCTCCTCTGCTTGCGCCGCCTGAGACGCATCCGGTCGTCGCGAGCACCACGGCCGCGAGCATGGTCACGATCGCGCCGCGCAGTCGGGGACGAATCTTGACTCTCATGGCCCCATCTTCCCGTCTGCGACGATCTGCGCCAGCGTGCGGAGCGTGGTCGAGTCATTCGAGAGGTACCCGACGTCGTCCGAATCGGAGTCGTGCCACATGTCGTGGCCCGTCACCCCTCTCGTACCCTCGGCTGCTTCCGAGGAGAACTCCTGCACGCCGTCGAACCCGAGCGGATCTGCCCGGGTCGCCACGCCCAGCCATTGACCGACCGGCGCGAACGGATCGTCCTTCGCGGCCGTCACGTACACGTTCGCGGCGTGGACGTCGTCGATCTCGGTCCCGCGCGGGAAGCCGACGGACCCGTACGACACGAACGAGTCGACCTGGTGTTCCGTCAACTGAAGCCCCTGCACCGCGGTGGTGGAGCCGTACGAGTGCGCTGCAACCGTGAAGGTGTCGGGGCCACCGTCCGACCTGCTGTCGAAGACACCGTCCACGAAGGAGGCCAGTTGGCCTGCGCCGGATTCCGATCGGTCGGGTGCGCCCACCTCCGCCGGGTTCGGCGCGTGGTAGCCAACCCAGGAAACGACGGCGTAGGTCTGCGATCGGTCATCGCTGTGCGCCTGGCGCAACAATCCCTCGGCGGCCACGACGCGCTCGCCCATGCCAGCCACGTCCGAGTTCATCCCCGGCACGTTCACCGTCACGTTCTTCGCCTTGTCGAGGTTCCCAAGCGACACGGCGGCGACCAGCGCACCGTCGTGCTCCCCGAATCCAACGAGTTGCGCCGTCTTGGACGCCGCAGGGCCGGGGAGTGTCTCAGCGCTGAGGTCGGCCGCGTCGACGGCCTCCTGCAGCGCGTTGACCTGTTCCTCGAAGTCCGACCGGCCGATGCGCTTCTCGCCGAAGCCCATGAGCGTGTACACGCGCTCCGGATCCCGCACCGCCGCTGCAAGCACGGCTCGTGACGCGATGTCGCGCTTCGCAGCAGGGATGCCGTCGAGGTTTGCGAGCAGGTACTGCGTCGCCAACGGCAAGGACTCGATGTACTCGTCCGTCTGCGGGACCTTCGCCCAAGCCGCGGCGACCTCGGCAGGGGTCAGACCCGGCCGGAGCAGCTCGGACAGCGCTGGCGACGCGGTCACCGTCGCCACGGCGTCGAGCGTCAGGTCCGGGAGAGCGCCGCCGCCAGCGCGGTCGAAGGCGTTCGCGATGCCTTCGATCCAGCTCGCCTCCAGGGCGTTCTCGGCCATCAGCTGGTCGAACCCCGCCACGACTGTCGAACCCTGGACCGGCACCCACGAGCAAGCCGAGCAGAAGCGGGTCCAGGCGTTCTTCACCCGGATCAGGTGCTGCCCAGCGCTGCCGTCGGCCGCTCTGCTGGCCCCGACGAACGTCAGGAGCGCATCAGGATCCGCGGAGGACGTGCTTCCCGAGCTCCCGCCAGCCGTGCGCGGGCGCGCCCTCGGCAGGAACGTTGCCGTGACCGGGGGTCGGGTGCACAGCCGTGTCATCCGGACGTCGGTCGATCACGCCGTCGATGTAGGCCGACGCCACAGCGAGCGGATCCCCGGACGCGCGACGCTGCTCACGCTCCTCCTCACGCGCACTCCAATCGCGCGATTCCCGGAGTCGGCGCCGCTCGGATTCAGCCTCGCGTTTCGCCCGATCGATCGATGTCTTGAGGTCAGCGAAGACACCGGCGAGACGCTGCGTGTCCTCCGACCGGATCGTGCTGTCGGTCGTGAAGAGCGTCGCGTAGCTGCCGCGGAAGTCCCGAACCGCCGCCTCGACTCGCACCCGATCCGCCATAGCCTGCGACCGCAGGTCCCCGGAAGCCCCCTCCGCAGCAGCGATGAGGGCATCTGCTGCCCCGTCATCGAACACAATCGTCACGCACACCCCCGTGTGGACCGCAATCTGTTCTACGACACTACTGGACGGCCGATGACCCTGCGCAACCAGGCGGTCGACGGGCATCGCGGATCCTCGTCGGACCTCGCGGCAATCCGGAGGTGCGATGGGCCAGTTCAGCGACGGTCGTCTGAGGATCGGACCCGCCCGGGAGGGAGCGTACGACCGGCCGATCCAGTTCCAGCGAGAGCGCAGCCGTCGTCCGGTGAGCCCCTTCGTGATGCTTCCCCTCTCGGGCAGCCATCTCTCGACGTTCAGTCGAGTCGGCTCGCGGCCGGTCCCCAGCCATCAGCGTCGGGACGCTCGCTCGCCACCGAGCGTCCGGAATGTTGCCGTTCATGCTCCAGGGCGTTAGCGTCGTCACCATGCCCGGAGCCATGGTGTCCGCACTCGCCCTCGAGATCGGCGGATCGGTCCTCGTGATGTGGTTGACGTGGCGAGCTGCGACCGGGCAGCTCGGCCGGAACGACCTCGCCGGCGTCCGGACGCGCCACGATGTCCAGCGACGACGCCTGGCGGACCGGGCACCGAGCGGCGCTGCCTCCGACGCTGATCTCGGGCGTGATCACCGTCCTCTGGTGCGCGGTGTGCATCCTCGTGCCCGCGCTCCGCACCCCCGCCCCGGTGATCGTCGCGTCGGTCATCTTCGTGGGCGGCGCAGCCCTCTCCGTTCCTGCTGCCCACCTCGCGGTACGCCGAGCGGCGCTCGAGGATCAGACCGGTCACGAGGACGCGCAGACTGACTCACCGGCGTCAGGCCGAGGGCGTTGACTGCACACATGATCACGAAGGACCAGATCCACGAAGTGGAGCACGCGACCGTCCGAGACCGCGACGGCGCGTCGGTAGGCAAGGTCGCGCAGGTGTTCCCCTCCGACGAGCACGGCAGCGCCGCGTTCGTCAGCGTCACGACCGGACTCCGCGGGGGTCACACCACGCTCGTCCCGGTCGAGGACGCCACCTTCGACGGCACGGACCTGCACGTCGGGTACACGAAGAGCGCGGTCAAGGGTGCGCCGTCCGCCGGAGCCGGGAACACCTTGTCCGTCACCGAGGCGAACGCCGTCCGCAAGCACTTCGGGTTGTCCCCCGCGGGCAAGGCGACCGGTGACATGGGCGACCCGCGCGAAAACCTCGACCAGGCCGACACCGGCCCGGCGGGCGCAGACGACACCGAGGGCGCGGGAACGACGCCGCCAGCGTGAGCGGTTGTCGGCCCGCGCCGTCGCGCCCGCTGGAGGCGTGCCTCCAGACCCGGACTGGAGGCACGGCCGCGGCCCGCCCCACCGGTCACGTCGCGGCGGCGTCACCCCGGTGCTTGACGACGCTCAGTTCCAGGGACCGTCCGCGGTCGCGAGGTGCTCTTCGCCGAGCGGAGTGATCGGCAACAGTCAGCGGACTTCACGACGGTCTTCGCTGCGGTCGCCAAGCGTGGTCGTGTGTTGTGCGCCGTGCGCTCGAACGCTAGCGGCGACTTCGCTGGCTCGCGCAGTCTTTCCTGGACACCGAGCATCTGACCGGCTCGACAAACGGACCGAGTTCAACCAGTGGCAAGACCGGAAGACCGAGGATGACGTCAGGGAAGCAGGGACTAGGCCCCACTTCAGACCTATCACGCCGCGCGGAAGGCGGGTGGCGCTGTATGCATACGCCACTTCGCGGCGCCAGGTCTCCGCCGAGCTGTCACTCGTCCGGGAGTCCCATAGGGATCCCAAACTCGGTTGGCGAGACCCCCAGATCCGCCTGAGCCCGACGCACAGCTCTCGGCGATGCCGGCCGCTCGGTTGAGGCTGTTTGGTAAACGCTGCCGGCACGATCAGCAACCCAAGCAACATCCTCTTGTTGCGTTGCAGGCGTCGTCCAGGGGCCTCGGCTTCGAAGCACACGGAAACGCCCCGCCAGGCCGAAGCCAGCGGGGCGTCCCCACGAGTCAGACCAGGGTCAGAAGTCCCAGTCCTCGTCCTCAGTGTTGACGGCCTTGCCGATGACGTACGACGACCCGGACCCCGAGAAGAAGTCGTGGTTCTCGTCCGCGTTCGGCGACAGGGCGGAGAGGATGGCCGGGTTCACGTCCGTGATGTTCTTCGGGAACATCGGCTCGTAGCCCAGGTTCATCAGCGCCTTGTTGGCGTTGTAGTGCAGGAACTTCTTGACGTCCTCGGTCAGACCGACCTCGTCGTAGAGGTCCTGCGTGTACTGCACCTCGTTCTCGTACATCTCGAACAGCAGCGAGAACGTGTAGTCCTTGAGCTCGTCGCGCTCGGCCTGCGTGAGGGTCTCGAGGCCCTTCTGGTACTTGTACCCGATGTAGTACCCGTGGACGGCTTCGTCACGGATGATCAGGCGGATCAGGTCGGCGGTGTTCGTGAGCTTGGCGCGCGACGACCAGTGCATCGGCAGGTAGAAGCCCGAGTAGAACAGGAACGACTCGAGCAGCGTCGAGGCGACCTTGCGCTTCAGCGGGTTGTCGCCCTGGTAGTAGTCCATCACGATGGACGCCTTCTTCTGCAGGTTCGGGTTCTCCTCGGACCAGCGGAAGGCCTCGTCGATCTCACGGGTCGACGCGAGGGTCGAGAAGATCGACGAGTAGGACTTGGCGTGCACCGACTCCATGAACGCGATGTTCGTGTAGACGGCTTCCTCGTGCGGGGTGATCGCGTCGGGGATGAGCGACACGGCGCCGACGGTGCCCTGGATGGTGTCGAGCAGGGTGAGACCGGTGAACACACGCATGGTCAGGGTCTGCTCGGCCGGCGTCAGCGTGTTCCACGACTGCACGTCGTTCGACAGCGGCACCTTCTCGGGCAGCCAGAAGTTGTTGACGAGACGGTTCCAGACCTCGACGTCCTTGTCGTCCTGGATGCGGTTCCAGTTGATGGCCTGGACCCGATCAATGAGCTTCAGCTTCTCGACCAACGTGTGTTCCTTACAGAGATGGTGACTAAGTGACGGACTGGAGGCGCGGTGCGGGTTGGCACCGCGCCTCCAGGGAGCAGAGTGGCAGCTCTACAGCATGCAGCTGACGCAGCCCTCGACCTCCGTGCCCTCCAGCGCGAGCTGGCGGAGACGGATGTAGTAGATCGTCTTGATGCCCTTGCGCCATGCGTAGATCTGCGCCTTGTTGATGTCACGCGTGGTGGC
Organism: Curtobacterium sp. MCPF17_003; assembly: GCF_003224385.1. Taxonomy (NCBI): domain Bacteria; kingdom Bacillati; phylum Actinomycetota; class Actinomycetes; order Micrococcales; family Microbacteriaceae; genus Curtobacterium; species Curtobacterium sp. MCPF17_003. Next base: position 126,022 of record NZ_QKLC01000008.1, read on the forward strand.
GGTGTCCTTGAAGAACAGCGTCAGGGACAGGCCCTGGTCCACGTGCTGCGTCGCCGCGGCGTACGTGTCGATGATCTTCTCCGGGCCGATCTCGTACGCGTCCTGGTAGTAGTCCAGGTTGTCGTTCGTCATGAACGGCGCCGGGTAGTAGACGCGGCCGAGCTTGCCTTCCTTGCGGATCTCGATCTTCGACGCGATCGGGTGGATCGACGACGTCGAGTGGTTGATGTACGAGATCGAACCGGTCGGCGGGACGGCCTGCAGGTTCTGGTTGTAGATGCCGTGCTCCTGGACGGACGCCTTCAGCGCCTTCCAGTCGTCCTGCGTCGGGATCGTGATGTTCGCGTTGTCGAAGAGCGAGGCAACACGAGCGGTCGCGGGCGTCCACGTCTGGTCGGTGTACTTGTCGAAGAACTCACCCGACGCGTACTTCGAGTCGCGGAAGCCGTCGAAGGTCTCGCCCGTCTCGATCGCGATCTTGTTCGACGCACGAAGGGCGTGGAACAGCACCGTGTAGAAGTAGATGTTCGTGAAGTCGATGCCCTCTTCGGAGCCGTAGTAGACGCGCTCACGAGCGAGGTAGCCGTGCAGGTTCATCTGGCCGAGGCCGATGGCGTGGGACTTGTCGTTGCCGTCCTCGACGGAACGCACCGAGGTGATGTGCGACATCTGCGAGACCGAGGTCAGCCCGCGGATGGCGGTCTCGATGGTCTTGCCGAAGTCCGGCGAGTCCATCGTCAGCGCGATGTTCAGCGAGCCGAGGTTGCAGGAGATGTCCTTGCCGATCTCCTTGTAGGACAGGTCCTCGTTGAAGGTCGTCGGGGTGTTGACCTGCAGGATCTCCGAGCACAGGTTGGACATGTTGATCCGACCCTTGATCGGGTTGGCCTTGTTCACCGTGTCCTCGAACACGATGTACGGGTAGCCCGACTCGAACTGGATCTCGGCGATGGTCGTGAAGAAGTCACGCGCCTTGATCTTCGTCTTCTTGATGCGCGAGTCGTCGACCATCGCGCGGTAGTTCTCGGAGATCGGGACGTCGCCGAAGGGGACGCCGTAGACCTTCTCGACGTCGTACGGCGAGAACAGGTACATGTCCTCGTTGTTCTTCGCGAGCTCGAACGTGATGTCAGGCACGACGACGCCGAGGGACAGCGTCTTGATGCGGATCTTCTCGTCGGCGTTCTCGCGCTTGGTGTCGAGGAACTTCATGATGTCCGGGTGGTGGGCGCTGAGGTAGACCGCGCCGGCACCCTGACGCGCACCGAGCTGGTTCGCGTAGGAGAAGGAGTCTTCCAGCAGCTTCATCACGGGGATGATGCCCGAGGACTGGTTCTCGATCTGCTTGATCGGGGCGCCGGCCTCGCGGATGTTGGAGAGGAGCAGGGCCACGCCGCCGCCGCGCTTCGAGAGCTGCAGCGAGGAGTTGATGCCGCGCGAGATCGACTCCATGTTGTCCTCGATGCGGAGCAGGAAGCAGGAGACGAGCTCGCCGCGCTGTGCCTTCGCCGTGTTGAGGAACGTGGGGGTCGCGGGCTGGAAGCGGCCGGCGACGATCTCTTCGACCAGGTCGATGGCGAGCTGCTCGTTGCCCTGGGCCAGGCCGAGGGCGGTCATGACGACGCGGTCCTCGAAGCGCTCCAGGTACCGCTTGCCGTCGAACGTCTTGAGCGTGTAGCTCGTGTAGTACTTGAACGCGCCGAGGAACGTCTGGAACCGGAACTTCTTCGAGTACGCCAGGTCGTTGAGTCGCTGGATGAAGTCCAGCGAGTACATGTCGATCGTGGCTTTTTCGTAGTACTCGTTCTCGACCAGGTAGTCGAGCCGCTCCTTCAGGTTGTGGAAGAAGACGGTGTTCTGGTTGACGTGCTGCAGGAAGAACTGCTTGGCGGCCTCACGATCCTTGTCGAACTGGATGTTCCCGTCCGCGTCGTAGAGGTTGAGCATCGCGTTGAGGGAGTGGTAGTCCATCCCCGTCTGCGGCGACGTCAGATCGACGTCTGCAACTGCTGCGTCCAAAATGCATCCAATCCTGAGTTGACCGCCGACACGTCGTCAGGGGTCCCGAAGAGTTCAAACCTGTACAGAAGGGGGACGTTGCACTTCTGCGCGATGACGTCCCCTGCGAGGCCGTACGCCTCGCCGAAGTTCGTGTTGCCACCCACCACCACGCCGCGGATGAGCGAGCGGTTGTGGGCGTCGTTGAGGAACTTGATGACCTGCTTGGGGACTGCACCCTCGCCGTTGCCGCCACCGTAGGTGGGCAGGACCAGGACGTAGGGCTCGTCGACGTGCAGGAACGGTTCGCTCGGGTAGAGCGGGATCCGGTCCGCGTCGCGGCCGAGCTTCTCGACGAAGCGCGCGGTGTACCCGGACACGCTCGAGAAGTAGACCAATCGGCTCATGGTGCGCTCCTCTGGAGAAGGTGCGGAACAGGCGGACCGGGGGTGTCCTGCGGGCGATCGCCGGGCCTCCTGAACGGGACCGGGGTGACCGTCCGCAGGACGGAAGGCGACTACGCCAGTTCGGCGCTGAGGGTCGCGATCTTGTCGGGGCGGAAGCCCGACCAGTGGTCGTCGTCCGTGACGACGACGGGGGCCTGCATGTAGCCGAGGCTCTTGACGTGCTCGAGCGCTGCTTCGTCCGTGGAGACGTCGTGCACTTCGTACTCGATGCCCTTGTTGTCGAGGGCCCGGTACGTCGCGGTGCACTGGACGCAGGACGGCTTGGTGTAGACGGTGACGGCCATGTTCTCCCCTGGTTCCTACTGGTTTCTGCTGTGCTGTGGAGGTGGTGCTGATGTCTGTCCGCAGTCGTGTCCGGGAGGGGCCGCTGCGATGCCTCCACACTACATCTAGTGGCTAGCCGCAGCACCGACCACAAGAGGAAGTGTTACAGCCATGTAGTTCTCCACAACGTCCTCCACAGTCTGTGGATTCCCGGGAGGCCCGAGTTTCCGCCAGTCTCCGGCCGACCACCGACACTTCCCCACACCGGTGGACAGTCCCGATCCACATGTGTGGAATCAGCGCATCGGCGTGTCGCGAACCGCCCCTCCCCAGGACGGGGGACAGCCCCGTCCGGCCGGTCCGTACACTCGTCTCGTGAGTACGTACGGGCCCCTCCTGAAGACCCCTGGCGTGGGTCGTGTCATCGCCGCACAGCTCACCGCACGGTTCCCGTTCGGCATGCTGTCGCTGGCGTACCTGCTGCACGTCGAGCACGTGTTCGATTCCTACGGCGCCGCCGGGCTGGTGCTCGCGACGACGAGCATCGGGCAGGCGATCGCCGGGCCGCTGACCAGCCGGTGGATGGGCAGCTGGGGCATGCGCCCCGTCCTCATCCTGACGAGCATCGTCGCGCTCGTGAGCATGGTGGTCATCGCGTTCGTGTACATGCCGCTCTGGGGGTACGTGGTGGTCGGGTTCCTCGGCGGCCTGGCGGTCCCGCCCGTGCAGCCCGCGGTGCGCACCATCTACCCGAAGATGGTGACGTCGGCGCAGCTCACGCCCCTCTTCTCCCTCGACGCCAGCGCGCAGGAGCTCATCTGGGTCGCCGGCCCGGTCATCACCACCTTCGTCGCCACCCAGGTCGGCACGGTCGAGGCGATCGTCGTCGCGATGGTGTTCCTGGTCGTCGGCGGCGCGTGGTTCATCGCCTCCCCCGAGCTCGGCCGCGTCCGCATCCCCCGATCGAAGCGCGCCTTCGGTGTCGTGCTGAAGCGCCCCTCGGTCGTCGTCGCCACCCTGACCGGCCTGCTGCTGATCGGGGCGTGCGCCGCGGTCGAGGCGAGCGTCACCAGCGTCTTCGGCGAGGGCAGCCCGAACGCCGGCATCGTCCTCGCGGTGTTCGCGGTCGGTTCGCTCGCAGGCGGCCTGGCGTTCGGCCACCGCCCGATCTCGCGCAACACCCTGTGGACTCGCATGGCGGTCGTCTTCGTCGGCCTCACCCTGGCGCTCGGCGGCACGGGCTTCTGGTGGCTCTGCCTCGCCCTGGTCATCGCGGGTGTGGGCATCGCACCGGCCCTCGCGGTGATGTTCGGTTCGGTCTCCGCCACCGTCAAGTTCTCCGACACGGCGGAGGCCTACGGCTGGATGGGCACCGGCCAACTGATCGGTGCCGCAGGCGGTTCGGCGATCGCCGGGTTCCTGATCGACGGCAGCGGCCCCGTCGGAGGCTTCACCGTCGGCGCAGTGATGGCCGGGCTGGGCGTGCTGCTCCCCCTGGCGATGCGGAGCTGGCTGCCCGACCTGCGCGGCCGTGACGCCAGCCCGCTCCCCGACACCGAGCCGGTGCACCTGCCGACCTGAGCGGCGGGCTGTTCGGGCGTACCTGGTCGAAACGGGCGTACCTGGTCGAAAGTTCTGACCAGGTACGCCCGTTTCCACTTGCCATCGCGGTCGGTATGGGAAGGAACGTGCGCCCGGCGCACGGGTCGCGTTCTCCACAGATGGCCTGGAGGCCCGGCGCGCGCCCGCCAGGCACCGGCAGGATGGGTGCATGGTCACCTCAGTCCCCCTGCGCGACGGCCGCTCGATCCCCGGGATCGGCTTCGGCGTCTACAAGGTCGACGATGCCGAAGCAGAGACGGCGGTCGGTCTCGCCCTCGACGCCGGCTACCGGCACGTCGACACCGCCGAGATGTACGGCAACGAGACCGGCGTCGGCAACGCGATCCGCGCCTCCAGGGTGGACCGTGACGACGTCTTCGTGACGACCAAGGTGTGGAACGACCACCAGGGGCGCGACACGACCCTGCGGGCGTTCGACGGCAGCCTCGAGCGGCTGGGGCTCGACGCCGTCGACCTCTACCTGATCCACTGGCCGGCCGCCGCGAACGACCGCTTCGTCGAGACCTGGCGTGCGCTGGTGGAACTGCGTGAGTCGGGGCGGGCACGGAGCATCGGTGTCTCGAACTTCCAGGTGCCGCACCTGCAGCGGCTCATCGACGAGACCGGCGAGGTGCCGGCGCTGAACCAGGTCGAACGCCACCCGTGGCTGCCGCAGCGCGAGCTCATCGCGTTCCACGAGCAGCACGACATCGTCACCGGGGCGTGGTCGCCGCTCGGTCGTGGGCGCCTGATCGACGAGCCGGTGCTGACGGGCATCGCCGACGCGCACGGCGTGAGCGTGGCGCAGGTGCTCGTGCGGTGGAACGTGCAGCAAGGCGTCGTGGTGCTGCCGAAGTCGGTCACGCCGTCACGGATCCGGTCGAACCTCGACGTCGACGGCTTCGAGCTCACCGACGACGAGCTCGCGGCGATCGCGACGCTCGAGTCCGGGCAGCGGACGGGCTCCCACCCGGACTCGGTGTCGTAGCCGAGCTAGCCCCGGCGGTCCTCCTCGGACTGCCACGGCAGGTGCAGGTCACCGGGTTCCGGCTCCACGTCGCCGGCGTCGTCCGCACCGCCGGTCCCGGGGGCCGCGATGACCCTGGACGGGTCGATGCCGTCCTCACGCAGGTCGGCGTCGTCGCGTTGCTTCGTCTGGGATGCGTCCATCTCACGCTCGCTCGACGGGCTGTACGACGTGTCGGCTGCCCGCTGCTCGCGGTCGCTGACCCCGTCGACGTCGTCGCTGTGAGCGGCGTCGCGGAGCGCGTCGTTGCGTGCTCGGTCGTCGGACGGCTCGGGGCCGGGGGCGTTCGGGATGCTGTCGCTCATGGTGTTTCCTCCTGCAGCGGACGCTAGTCCTCGGCCCGTGTAACGAGTCCGGCTCGGTCCGCTCCCCGCACTCGATGACGCCCCTCGCGCCCGCTACGCTGCCGACGAGGGGGAACGATGGGACGAACACGGACCGCGACGACCGCGGTGATCGTCTCCGCCCTGGTGGGGCTGCTGCTCACAGGGTGCACGGCGTTCGGCGGCGACGACGCGATCCCGACGCCGACGCGACAGGCGGCCGAACGCACGGCGGAGCCCGCGCCGGATCCGACGCGCGACACCGATCGGGTCGAGACCAAGACCGAGCCCGAGCACGAGCCCGAGCAGGCCCTGCCCGCCGGCACCGTGGCGGCGGAGACCGACGTCGTCTCGCCGAGCGGTGACACGAGCATCCACGTCCGCGTCGTGGCGAACGACAACGGAACCTTCGACGCGCAGCTGTCCCACTACCGGACGACCAATCCACAGCCGATGCGTCTGGAGTTCCGACACCGGCCCGCGAAGCCGCTCGACGGCGAGGACGGCTTGGTACGGGACTTCGTCGAGTGGGACGCCTCGGTTGCTCCTCCGGCCTCGTTCACGATGGGGCAGTCCGGCCCGCGGCCCGACTACCTGCGCAGTGTCGTCCTCGTGCCGGCGACGGTGGCCGACGAGGACTCGACGGCGCGCCCGTGGGCCGGATCGGTGCTCGCCGCCGCTGACCTCACGTGGAAGATCCCGAACCCCTACCCCGACCTCCGGGTCACCGTCGGCAAGGACCGACCGGGCGCCTACGGCATCGTCACCGACGTCGACGGCCGACCGGCGAACTACCTGGTCGCCCACGGCGACGAGCTCTCGACGGTCGCGGAGCGGTTCGGCGTCACGCCGGCGCAGGTGCAGTGGATGAACCCCTACATGGAGCAACGCGCCGACGACTGGCTGCTCGAGGGCAGCACGCTCAACATCGACCCCGCTCGGCGTTGAGCCGAGGGGCCGGGCCGGTCCGTTACGGTTGACCAGCACTCGGCACCACCAGGAGGTCCCATCGTGACGATCGTCGCCGCCGCAGACGGCTCAGCCCTCGGCAACCCCGGCCCCGCCGGCTGGGCCTGGTACGTCGACGACGACCGGTGGGCGGCCGGCGGCTGGCCCCGTGCGACGAACAACATCGGCGAGCTCACCGCCGTCCTGCAGCTGCTCCGCGCCACGAAGGACACCGGTGAGCCGCTGCACATCCTGTGCGACAGCCAGTACGCCATCAAGGCCTGCACCGAGTGGCTCGCCGGCTGGAAGCGCAAGGGCTGGCGGAAGGCCGACGGCAAGCCGGTCCTCAACGTCGAGATCATCAAGGAACTCGACGCCGAACTGCAGGGCCGCAAGGTCACGTTCGAGTGGGTCCGCGGCCACGTCGGTCACGAGATGAACGAAGCTGCCGACGTCCGTGCCCGCGGCGCTGCCACCGCGTTCCAGAACGGCACCGACGTGCCGCACGGTCCGGGCTGGCCGGGAGCCGAAGTCGCGGAGCCGTCCGCGCTGCCCGACGCGACCCCGCCCGCGACCCTCTTCTGACCCTTCCGGGCGGTCAGTAGGTCCCGTCGCGCCGTTCCTGCTGCGTGATCTGGTCCCCAGACGCCGGGTCGACGCCCGAGCGCGTGGTGGTCGTGGTGCGGCGACCCCCACGCCGGAGCGGCCCCGAGCCCCGAGCCGACACGCCCCGCCCCGCTCAGTCGACGTCGACCTCGGCCCACCCGTCGAACCGCCCGATCTCGGTGACCCGCACGACGGCCTCGCCGACCTCGTCCGAGGCGTCCAGGTCGATCGTCGCCGAGAACCCGAAGTCCTTGTCGCCCTCGGGGTCGGCGAAGATCTGCCGTGCCTTCCAGACCCGGGGTGACGCCGTGGCACCACTCTCGTCCAGCACCAGGTACTGCATCGAGCGCGCGTCGGCATCGGTGCCGATGGTGTCGTGTTCCTCGTAGTACTCCTCGAGCACGTTGTCCCAGGCCGACCGGTCGAAGCCGACGGTCGCGTCGAGTTCCCCGAGCCCGTCGATGTCGTCGGCGGCGGCGAGCAGCACCCGCTGGAACAGGGCGTTGCGCACGAGCACCCGAAACGCCCGCGGGTTGCCGGTGAGCCGTGCGGGCTGCGGCGGCGCGATCTCCTCGTGCTCCTCGGAGGCCAGCAGGACGTCGCCGTTGAGCAGCGCCTCCCACTCGTCGACGAGCGAGGAGTCGGTCTGCCGCACGACCTCGCCCAGCCACTCGATCAGGTCGTCGAGCTCCTGGGTCCGCTGTTCCTCGGCGATGGTCTGCCGCATGGTCCGGTACGCGTCGGACAGGTAGCGGAGCACGAGCCCCTCGGAGCGGGTGAGCTGGTAGAAGCGCACGAAGTCGCCGAAGGTCATCGCGCGTTCGTACATGTCGCGGACGACTGCCTTCGGGGACAGCTGGAAGTCGAGCACCCAGGGCTGTTCTGCGGCGTAGGCCTCGTACGCGGCCTCCAACAGCTCGGACAGCGGGCGAGGCCAGGTGACCTCCTCGAGCAGCTCCATCCGCTCCTCGTACTCGATCCCCTCCTGCTTCATCCGGGCGACGGCCTCGCCGCGCTCCTTGAACTGCTGCTGCGACAGGATCGCTCGCGGGTCGTCGAGTGTGGCCTCCACGACGGACACCATGTCCAGCGCATAGGTGGGAGAAGAAGGGTCGAGCAACTCGAACGCGGCGAGCGCGAACGGTGACAGCGGCTGGTTGAGCGCGAAGTTCGGCGCGATGTCGACGGTCAGACGATAGCCACCGTCGACCTTCTCGATCACCCGGGCGTTGATGAGGGTCCGGGCGATGACGAGTGCCCGCCGGGCCATCGCGAGCTGCCGGGAGCGCGGTTCGTGGTTGTCGTAGACCAGCGACCGGACGTCCGCGAAGGCGTCCCCGCCACGGGCGACGACGGACAGCACCATCGCGTGCGTGATCCGCATGCGCGAGACCATCGGCTCGGGCTCGGCTGCGATCAGCCGTTCGAACGACGCCTGCCCCCAGGACACGAAGCCCTCGGGCGCCTTCTTCCGCTTGATCTTGTTCTTCTTCTTCGGGTCGTCGCCGGCCTTGGCGACGGCGCGGGCGTTCTCGATGTCGTGCTCGGGTGCCTCGGCGACGACGTCACCCTCGGTGTCGTACCCGGCGCGTCCGGCACGACCGGCGATCTGGTGGAACTCCCGCGCGGACAGCTGGCGCATCTTCGTGCCGTCGAACTTCGTCAGCCCGGTGAACAGCACGGATCGGATCGGCACGTTGATCCCGACGCCCAGGGTGTCGGTGCCGCAGATGACGGGCAGCAGGCCGCGCTGGGCGAGCTGCTCGACGAGCCGTCGGTACTTCGGCAGCATGCCGGCGTGGTGCACGCCGATGCCCGCCCGGATCAGGCGCGACAGGGTCTGTCCGAACCCGGCGCTGAACCGGAAGCCGGCGATGGCGTCCGCGATCTGGTCACGGCGTTCGCGCGTGGCGACCTTCGCCGACATCAGCGACTGCGCCCGTTCGAGGGCTGCGGCCTGGGCGAAGTGCACGATGTAGATCGGCGCCTTGCCCTCCTCGAGCAGCCGTTCCACCGTCTCCTGCACGGGCGTCATCACGTACTGGTACTCGAGCGGCACGGGTCGGGAGACACCGGTCACGCGGGCGGTGGGCCGTCCGGTGCGTCGGGACAGGTCGTCAGCGATCGTGGTGACGTCGCCGAGGGTCGCCGACATGAGCAGGAACTGCGCACGCTCGAGCACGAGCAGCGGCACCTGCCACGCCCAGCCGCGGTCGGGGTCGCCGTAGAAGTGGAACTCGTCCATGACGACGACGTCCACGTCGGCGTCCGGCCCCTGCCGCAGGGCCAGGTTCGCCAGGATCTCGGCGGTGCAGCAGACGATCGGCGCGTCGGCGTTGACGCTCGAGTCACCGGTGACCATGCCGACGTTCTGCGCACCGAACAGCTCGACGAGCTGGAAGAACTTCTCGGACACCAGCGCCTTGATCGGCGCCGTGTAGTAGCTCCGCTTGCCCTCGGCGAGCGCCGCGAAGTGCGCGCCGGCCGCGACGAGCGACTTCCCGGTGCCGGTCGGCGTGCTCAGCACGACGTTCGCGCCGGAGACGAGCTCGATGACCGCTTCGTCCTGCGCCGGGTACAGCGGCCGGCCGCCCTCGGCGGCCCAGTCCGCGAAGGCCTCGTAGACCTCGTCGGGGTCGACGACGCCGTCCACCGCCGCCGGGATCGCGGCGACGAGCGGGGGCACGGTGGTGACGTCGGTCATGTGCCCATCCTCCCAGGTGCGCATGTGCCGGACGGGAGGCCCGGTGCGGCGCCGCCACGGGCCTCCCGTCCGCCCGGTCACCGACTCGGGCCCATTTCGATACGTGCGCATAGACTCGCGTCATGCGCGAACTCGGCTTCCTCTCCTTCGTCCCGAACCACGGTGGCACCGGGGGCGCCGCCGGCGCCCTCGAGGACGGGCTGCGCCTGTTCGAGACCGCCGAGTCGCTCGGCTACGGGACGGGCTGGGTGCGCGGACGGCACTTCGAGCCGTACCTGACGAGCCCGATGACCTTCTTCGCGGCCGCAGCGCAGCGCACCAGCAGCATCGCGTTCGGCACCGCCGTGCTCGGCATGCGCTACGAGGACCCGGTGCGCCTGGCCGAGGACGCCAGCACGGTCGACCTGCTGAGCGGCGGCCGGGTGCAGCTCGGCATCAGCACGGGCATCGCCGGGTACGGCCCGATCCTCGACCCGGTGTTCGGCACGGTCGACCGCAGCTTCCGCGACGAGGCCGAGGCGCGCGCCGCACGCCTGCTCGAGGTCCTGCAGGGTGAGCCCCTCGGCAGTGCCGGCAAGGGCTACGAGAGCATCCCCGCCGGGGCCGACCTGACCCTGCAGCCGCTCAGTCCGGGCCTGCGCGACCGCGTGTGGTGGGGCGGCGGCAGCATGGGCACGGCGGTCCGCACAGCCGAGAAGGGGCTCCTGCTGCACTGCTCGACCCTGAACACCGAGGACACCGGTGCGCCGTTCGCCCAGGCGCAGGCCGACCAGATCGCCGCCTACCGCGACCGCTTCGCCGAGCTCCACCCGCAGCGCGAGTCCAAGGTCGCCGTGGGCCGGATCGTCGTGCCGCTCCTCGACGACCACGACCGCGCCGTGCACCAGGAGTTCCTGACCGGCTACGCATCGGGCATGGACGACGAGGGCCGGCCGCTCTCGGGCACGCCACCGTTCCGGTTCAGCAAGGTCCTGTCCGGCGAGCCGGCCGCCATCGTCGACGCACTGCTCACCGACCCGGCTGTCACCGCCACCGACGAACTCGTCATCACCCTGCCGGCGAACGGCGACCGTGCGGCGCACGAGCGGATCCTGCGCATCGTGGCCGAGGAGATCGCACCCGCCCTGCGGGCCTGAGCACCGGCACCGCCGGCCTGATCACTGCGAGCCTGCCACCGAGAGTCAAGGGCATCCGGTGGGCTCTGGACGAGTTGGTGAGTCTCACAGAGCCCGACCGGATGACCATCTCGTCCCTGATCCGTACGAGATGGTGCACCCATCGTTCCACCTACCGAGCGGTTTGTCACACCGATCCGCGCACCCGGGACGTAGAAAGTTGACCAAGTGTCACTCGTTTTTCCGATGCGGGACGAAGTGCGTCAACCGGTTCACCGAGGCGGTTCCGCGCCGGAACGACGAATGCGTCCCCGCGCGGACGCGGGGACGCATTCTGGGACGCACCGGGGAGGCCAGGGCAACAACGGCCGGATCAGGAGACCGAGTCGCTCACCCAGCGACCCCGTAGTCGGTGCGTGCGCGGACGGTAACCAGCCGACTCGCGCAGAACGATGTTACTGAATGGAGTTGGGAGCTACGCGGAAACCGGACGACTTCGTCACTCCAGTTCGAGGGACGCGGTTCCGGCGTCGTCGACGACCGAGGCGCCGACGTGCAGCGTGAAGGTCCCCGACTCGTACTGCCACGAGCCGTCCCAGTGGGCGAAGGCACGCGCCGGGACCTCGATCGAGACCTCCGTCGAGGCGCCCGCGGCGAGCCGGACCGGGGCGAACCCGACCAGCCAGCGCACCGGGCGGTCGACCCCCGACTCCGCACGGGACGCGTAGACCTGCACGACGTGCTTGCCGGCGCGGTCTCCCGTGTTCGCGACGGTCGCCGTGACGATGACGGCGTCACCCTCGCGCACGGTCGGGGTCGTGGACACGCCCTCGATCGACCACGTGGTGTAGCCGAGGCCGTGCCCGAACGGGTACGCGGGCTCCGTGCCGGCCCGCAGCCAGGCTCGGTAGCCGACGTGGACACCCTCGTCGTAGGAGACCTTGCCGTCCACGGGGGTGACGTCGAGCACCGGGACGTCGGCCATCGCGACGGGCCACGTGGTGGGCAGGCGACCGCCGGGCTCCTGCGCCCCCGTCAGCACGTCGGCCAGGGCGTTGCCGTACTCCTGCCCGCCGAACCAGGTCAGCAGCACCGCGGCGACGTCGTTCCGCCACGGCATCTCGACCGGTGACCCGGCGTTGACGACGACGATCGTGTTCGGGTTCGCCGCGGCGACGGCGCACACCAGGTCGTCCTGGTGGCCGGGCAGTGCCAGCGAGGACCGGTCGTAGCCCTCGGACTCGACCTTCGAGTTCGTGCCGACCACGACGACCGCGACGTCCGCACCACGGGCTGCGTCCACCGCGGCCTCGATGAGCACGGCGGGGTCGTCGTCCGACGGCTCGGTGCCGAACTGGTACGCCAGCACCCCACCGAGCGTCTCGTCCTGCACGACGTCGTACTCGATGCGGATCGCGACCTGCTGCCCCGCCGTCACCTCGACCGGCACCGACCGCGCCGGCGGGTTGAGGAACGCGGCACCGAGCTGGTCACCCTCGAACGGCACGTCCTCGTCGAGCAGCAGCTCGCCGTCGATCCACATGCGTGACCGTCCGGCCGCACCGATGCCGAACCGCACGGTCCCGGTCGACTCCGCCGTGTAGGTGGTGGTGATGTCGAGCCGGTCGGCTTCGCGCGTCGGGGCGTCGCCGCCGAACCAGAACAACGCCGTCGCGCGGCGGTCCTCGACGAACAGCTCCTCGCCGTCCTTGACGAAGGCGATCCGGGCTCCGGGCTCCCCGGTGCCGGGGTTCGTGATGGTGGACAGCGGGAACTCTGCGATGCCCTCCTGCACGACGGCGCCGATCGCGTAGTCCACGCTCGCGCCGGGGAACGCTGAACGAATGCCGTCCAGCGGTGACACGACCTGCGACGGCACGACCGTGGCCGAGCCACCGCCCTGCGTGCGGGCCTGGTCGGCGTTGTGCCCGATCACCGCGATGCGTGACACGGCAGGGGCGTCGAGCGGCAGGACACCGGTGTTGCGGACCAGGACCGTGCCCTCGGCCTCGGCCTCGCGCACGAACGCGATGCCGTCCTCGACGTGTACGGGCGACGCGGCGACGGGCTCGAAGCCCTCGAGCGCGCCGACGCGGGCGGCCAGGGTCAGGATCCGGCGGACCTTGCGGTCGATCGCCGCCATCGGCACCTCGCCGGACTGCACGGCTGCGAGCAGCGGGCCCTCGCTCCACCACGGGTTCGGCCCGGGCATCGCGACGTCCTGCGACGCCTTCGCCGAGTCCACCGAACGCACACCGGTCCAGTCGGACACGACGATCCCGTCGAAGCCCCACTCCGAGTTGAGCGGGGTCTCGAGCAGGTCGCTCTCCGACGCCGTCACGCCGTTGATCGCGTTGTACGACGACATGATCGCCCAGGCGTGCGCCTCGGTCACGGCCTTCTCGAACGCGAGCAGGTACAGCTCGCGCAGGGCACGGTCCGACACCTCGGTCGACGCGGTGAAGCGGTCGGTCTCGTAGTCGTTCGCGATGTAGTGCTTCGGGGTCGCGGCGACACCGTTCTCCTGCACGCCGTCGACGTACGACGCGGCCAGGTCGCCGGTGAGCACCGGGTCCTCGCTGAACGCCTCGAAGTGCCGGCCACCGAGCGGGGACCGGTGCAGGTTGATGGTCGGGCCGAGCACGACGTCGACGCCCTTGCGGCGGGCCTCCACCGCGGCGGCGGCGCCGTAGCGCTTCGCGATCGCACGGTCCCACGACGCACTCAGCGCGGTCGCCGACGGCAGGTTCAGCGACGGGTCCCGCTCGTCCCACACCTCGCCGCGCACACCCGACGGACCGTCCGACATCAGGATGCGGCGCAGCCCGATCTTCTCGATGGGCCAGGTGGTCCAGAAGTCACGTCCGGTGAGCAGCTGCACCTTCTCGTCGGTGGTCAGCTGGCCGAGGAGCGCATCGATGCGCTCGGTCATCGGCGTCGCCGGACTGGAGGCAGTGCTCGCGTCGTTCACGGTGGTCACGGTGGTCGGTCCTCTCGTTCAGGGCCGCGGGGCGCCGCCTGGACAGCCGGGGCCTCGTCGCCCACACCCACCATCCACCGGGTTCGCCGCCCGCGCTGGCAGCTCCTGCACCGTACCACCCAAAACCAACCGTTGCTTGGTTTTCTGGGTCTCCTGTGGGCGGTACAGTCTGGCCATGGCACGACGGGGTTCGTACGCAAAGGGCATCGCGAAGCGCGAGGAGATCCTCACGGTCGCGCTGGACCTCGTGGCGTCGCAGGGCTTCCGGCGGACGAGCATCAAGGACATCGCCGACGCCGTCGAGCTGACCCAGGCCGGCCTGCTGCACTACTTCGACTCGAAGGACGAGCTCTGGGTCGAGATCCTCCGCCGCCGTGACGAGCTCGACCTCGCGCACGACTGGCAGGCCGCGGACCCGGCAGCCCTGCTCGCCGCGATCGTGCGGCACAACGCCGAGGTCCCGGGGCTGGTGCAGATGTTCGTCAACCTGTCCGCCGCGGCCGCCACCGACGCCGAGCACCCGGCGCACGAGTACTTCCGCGAGCGCTACGAACGCAGCCGCCGCGACCTGTCCGCCGACTTCCGCACCATGCAGCAGGACGGACGGCTGCGGTCCGACATCGACCCCGACGAGCTCACCAGCGTCCTGCTCGCGGTGTCCGACGGCATGCAGATCCAGTGGCTCTTCGACCCCACCCGCGACATGGCCGAGCACGTCGAACTCGTCGCCCGCCTCGCGATCGCCCAGGTCACCCCCACCGCCTGACGGGAGGCGCAGCGCACGTCCGCACCGAGCCTCCCGCCGGCCAAGTGGTCAGGGCAAGCGCACGGCAGCGAGTTCGTCCGCCGCGGTGCTCCACGCGCGGACCTGCGTCTTCGAGAGGGGTTCCTCCGGAGACATCGACCAATCTGAGATGTTCCGGCCCCGCATCTCCCGCGCGAGGTGGTCACGCACCGCTCGCTTCGAATCCGTCGACAAGGCCGCTCCGTAGTGCTCCGCACCAGGAACGTCGGCCAGTTCGGTCAGGTACGCCTGGCAGAACCAATCCGCTGCTTCGGCCCGCAGGTACGGGCTCTCGAGCGTGGCGTACCAGCGGCGGAAGAACTCGTCGTACGGGCCAGAGTCCTGCATGAACCCACCAGAAGCAAAGAGGAGTTCACGGACCCGCTGAGGGGTGAGCCCGCGGGCGGCTCGGACGGCATCACCGATCCTTCCCCCGTCGACGAGGCTCGCTATCTCGCTCATTTCACCCATCCATTGCTGATGTGACCGCCGGTCGACGTCCGAACGGTGATCGTCCGCCCGCTGTATCGCCACGTGTAGTCGATGTGGTCACGCGCCTTCGCTGAACGTCCGTTCGCGACAGCCCTGCTCATGAGGTCTGCGACCTTTGCACGTGTCGTACCACCCACGTACCGCCAGTTGTGCTTCCGCGCCATGATATGAGTCCACTTCGACGTTGTGAGGGACAGCGCGTACTTCTTCGCGGCGCTCTGGGTCGCGGCCTTCGAGAACTGGCGGATGGCCATCTGGATACCCACACGAGCAAGCACCACCAGGATCAGCGGCAGAACCTGCGCTTCGGTGGCTGTCGTGTCGATGAAGTGCGTCTCACCTGTCGAGTCCGAGGTGAGGAGCGCGGAGAAGTTCTCGTCGTCGACGATCGTGAGGTCGCTGATCGAGTACGTGTCCTCGAGCGCATCCCCCTCTTGGGCAGTCTCAACGCTCACCGTGTCGATCACGTTGCCGTCGATCGCGACGACAGCCTCACCGTCCATCCCGAGTTCCGACTCGATCTGGGTGGAGACGGACGCCTCACCAGCAGGATTCCCTTCCGTCACCACGGAGATGTCGACGGCCGCCGCATCAGGATCACGGTCCACGGGTTCGGCAGACGCGGGCGCGACAAGGCTGAACACCATCACTGCCGTCACCAACACGCCGACGGGCGGTGTCCACTTGGAGAGCTTCATTGGTTCTTCCTTTCGGTACACCGCAGCACTGGAACGCCGCGGTCGTCTTTGACGCCACGACGCTGCGCGTCGCGGAGCAAGTCATCGCGGGACACAGGCCACCCGGCACAACGGATCACCGCGGCGACGGCCGATGCGGCTGCGATGCTCGTCCCGGAGACCTCACCGCCAGAGCCGAGGTCGACGTCAACACCGAGTGCGCTGACGTCGCCGTCACGTGGCGACGTCGACGCCCGTGCCCCGGAGTGATCCACACTGGACACCGAGAGCACGGATTCGTGATCAGCGGGGAAGGACCTCGCACCGATCAATTCGTTTCGCATGCTGCTCACCACGAGGACGTCGTTGCGATCCGCGTTCCGCAAGGCAGCCCGAAGCGCGGCCGAGTCGAAGCGACTGCTCAGAGCGATCAACACGATGTCGGCTCCACTGCCGACGGCCCATTCCACGCCTTGGGCGATTGAGTCCGGAGTGGCGGGGTGATTCGGCGTCGCCACTCGTACGTCGAGAAGTGATGGGGTTCCCTCACCGAACTCGGCGAGAACTGCCGCCGCGAGCAGGTCAGCATGGCCATCAGGCGACTCGTCCGGAAGGTTCGGCGCGATCCAAGTTTGTGCTGCACCCGTTCGCCCGAGGGATGGCGTCATCCCGCCGTCCACGATCGCGATGGTCCGCTCGCTGGCTTCACCCGCCGGTGCCCACATCGGGTCGGACGAACAGCCGGCAAGGCTCGATGACAGCACGACCGCCGCAACGATCGTTCCTCGCCGAATCACGATGCCCACACTGGCATATGAGCGTTGAAATTTGCAATGACAGATTGTGTCAGCTCCGGGGTACGGACAGGGCCTGGTCGCGTCAGGTGCGGCGGGGCAGGATGGTCGGTGCCCGCCAGGGTGTGTTCCGACGACGATGTGGAGTGACGCGATGACGCGTGTAGTGGTGACCGGTGGCAGCGGCAAGCTCGGACGAGCGGTGGTGCGCGACCTCGATGCGCACGGGTACGACGTGGTCCTGCTCGACCGTGTCCCCTCGCCCGACAAGCCCGAGCGTGTCCCGTTCGTGCGGATCGACCTGACCGACCACGGCCAGGTCCTGAACGCCCTGCTCGGCATCGACGACCGGTACGACCACGTCGACGCCGTCGTGCACCTCGCGGCGGTGCCGGCCCCGGGGCAGGTCCCCGACGTGGCCCTCATCACGAACAACGTGACCTCGTCGATCAACGTCTTCCACGCCGCCCGTGCCGCGAAGATCAAGAACGTCGTGTGGGCGTCGAGCGAGACCCTGCTCGGCATCCCGATGGGCGAGCACCACCCGCCCTACCTGCCGGTCGACGAGGAGTTCGCGGTCCGCCCGCAGTCGTCGTACTCCCTCGGCAAGGCGGTGGAAGAGGAGATGGCCCGCCACTTCACCCGCTGGGACCCGGAACTGAAGATGATCGGCCTGCGCTTCTCGAACGTGATGGACGAGACCGACTACCCGGCGTTCCCGTGGGACGCCACCCCCGAGGCGAAGACGTTCAACCTGTGGTCGTACATCGACTCCCGCGACGGGGCCCAGGCCGTCCGCCGGGCACTCGAGGCCGACCTCACCGGGTTCGAAGCGTTCGTCATCGCGAGCCCCGACACGGTGATGGACACCCCGACGATCGAGCTCGTCGAACGCTTCGTGCCGGACATCGAGCGCCGTGCGGACATCGACGGCGTCAGCTCGCTGCTGTCGTCGGAGAAGGCGCGCGAACTCCTCGGCTACACGCCCGAGCACAGCTGGCGCGACCACCGCGCCTGATCGTCAGGCGGCGGGGACGAGCAGCCCGTCGAGCACCAGGTCGCGCGCCGCAGGCAGCAGGTCGGCGGCGAGCGCCTGCTCGTCCACCCCGGTGATCTGCGCGAGCGCGCCGATGATCGCGGCGACGGACAGGTCGCCGTCGCACGCACCCACGAACGCCGCGAGTGCGGTGTCCGCGTCCACCCGGCGCCCGAGTCCACCACCCTGCACCAGGGTCATCACGGTGGGGTCGTCGTTGCCCGGCCAGTAGTACCGCTCCTCGGTGACGTCACCGGCCACCGACAGGTGGGCGGCGGCGAGCGCGGCGTCGTCGTGCGCGGCGAGCCAGGCTGCCGCGTCGAGGACGCGGGCGACCGTCGCGCCGAGGCCCGCGGGGTTGGAGCCGAGCGTCTCGGGGACGCGCTCGAACCGGCGGAGGCCGGACGGGCCTCCCGGCAGGGGGCGACGCATCACGACGTAGCCGAAGCCGACGCCGGTGACGCGACGGTCCGAGAAGTCGTCGAGCCAGGCACCCATCAGGGTGTCGAACTCGGCCGTGCCGGGCTTCGTCCCGCCGTCGCGGATCCAGGTCTCGGCGTAGGACGTCGGGTCCTGCCGCTCGCGCTCGATCACCCACACGTCGAGGTCGGTGTCGGCGAACCAGGTGCGCACGCGGTCCAGGCCGTCGACGCCCCAGTGGTACTCCCAGTTGCCGAGGAGCTGAGCGGTGCCACCGGGCTCCAGGTGGGCCTCGAGGCCGCGGAGCACCGTCTCGACCAGGGCGTCGCCGACCATGCCGCCGTCGCGGTACTCGTACGACGGGACGCCCTCGCGACGGGGTGTGATGACGAAGGGCGGGTTCGAGACGATCCGGTCGAAGCGCTCCCCCGCGACCGGTTCGAACAGCGAGCCGAACCGGAAGTCGATGCCGTCGATGCCGTTGAGCCGGGCGTTGAACCGGGCGATGTCGAGGGCACGGCGCGAGATGTCGGTGGCGACCACCTGGTCGGCGAAGCGCCGCGCGTGCATGGCCTGGATGCCGCACCCGGTGCCGAGGTCGAGCACACGCTCGACCGGGACGGGCACCTGCAGGCCGCTCAGTGTGGTGGTGGCGCCACCGATGCCGAGCACGTGTTCCTCGCTGATGGCGTGCCCGAGGGCGAGCTCGCCGAGGTCGGAGACGATCCACCAGCTACCGGCGCCGAGGTCGTCGACGAAGGCGTAGGGGCGCAGGTCGACGGTGGGGTGGACGAGCGTGTCGGCGCCTTCGCCTTCACTACGCAGCAGGCCCGCGGCGATGACGGCGTCGAGCCCGGCGGTCGGGAACGTCGCCGCGGCCTCGGCCCGCGCCACCGGCAGGCCGAGCACGAACAGCGTCGCCAGGGTGCCGAGCGGCGTGGTCTCGCGGGCGGCGAGCGCACGGAGGGCGGCGACCCGCGAGCCGCGGTGCAGCGATGCGGCGGCCTCGGCGCCCCACAGCGAGTCGAGCCGGTCGACGGTGAAGCCGGCCGCCGTCAGGTCTGCGGCGAGCGCCGGAGTGACGGCAGGGTCCGCGACGATCGACGGAAGCGTGTGCGCAGCGTCCACGCCGGTGGTCGCGCCGGCGCTCACGAGGCGATCCCTTCGCGCAGCAGCGCCGCGGGGACCTGCCAGTCGAGCACCAGGTCGAGGAGCCCGGGGAACCGCTGCTGCACGTCCTCGACGCGGACGCGGCTGACGCGGGTCAGGCCCTCCAGGTGCTGCTCGAGCAGACCGGCCTCGCGCAGGACTCGGAAGTGGTGGGTCAGCGTGGACTTCGGCCGGTCGATGCCGACCCAGCCGCAGCTGCGCTCACCCCCGGCCGCGTCGACCAGGTAGCGGTGCAGGATCGCGAGCCGGATCGGGTCACTCAGGGCGTCCATCACGACCGGGAGGTCCATCTCGACCACGGACGGCTGCGGCAGCCGTTCAGGAGCATCGACGTGCGCGGGCATGGACGGGACGCTACCACCGTTCGGCTTGCTGTACGACTTGCGTCGTACTGTTCGAGTGCGGTACGAATGCAGTCGTACTGCACGGAGATGGAAAGGGGTGCGCATGCACCAGTCAGCTCGTTCGGTCGCCGGGTTCTGGATCCTGGCGGCGATGCTCCTGGTCTCGGTCGCGTCGTCGGCCGTGCCGTCGCCCATCTACCCGGTCTACGCAGCCGAGTGGCACCTCACCCCGCTCATGCTCACCGGGGTCTTCGCCATCTACGTCGCCGGCCTGCTGGCGAGCCTGCTCGTCGCGGGTCGCCTGTCCGACCACGTCGGCCGCAAGCCCGTGCTGGTCGTCGGCGGCCTGGGCGTCGCGCTGTCGCTCGGCCTGTTCGCGATGGCGGACGGGGTCGTCGCGCTCATCGTCGACCGCATCGTGCAGGGTGTCTCGGTCGGGCTGCTCATCGGCGCCCTCGGTGCGGCCCTGATCGACAACTCCCTCGAACGACACCCCACCATGGCCGGCGTGCTGAACGGCGTCATCCCGCCGATCGCCCTGGCCACCGGCGCGATGTCGAGCGGTGCCCTGGTGCAGTGGGGTCCGGCGCCGGAGCAGCTCGTCTACCTGCTGTTCGGCGCGCTCCTCGTGCTGCTGGTGCTCGCGCTGTTCGTCGTCCCCGAGCAGGTGCAGCGTCGCCCCGGCGCACTCCGCTCCCTGCGCCCGATGATCAGCGTGCCGCGGTCCTCACGCCGGCTGTTCCGCGGTGTCGCCGGCTCGCTCGTCGCCAGCTGGGCCCTCGGCGGCATGTTCCTGTCGCTCGTCCCCTCGGCGCTCGGCACGGTGTTCGGCATCACGAACCACTTCGCCGCCGGTGCGCTCATCGCCGTGGTCACCGGCGTCGGCGCCCTGACCGGCCTGGCGATCCAGCGCATGGACACCCGTCGCGCGGTCCTGCTCGGGCTCGTCGCGCTCGTGCTCGGACCGATCGTCACGGTGTCGTTCGTGTTCGCGCACTCCCTGCCGGGCATGGTCGTCGGGAGCGCCATCGCCGGTGTCGGCTTCGGTGCCGGGTTCCAGGCGCCGCTGCGGATGCTGCTCGCCACCGCCGCCCCGACCCACCGCGCCGGACTGCTCTCCACGATCTACGTCGTCAGCTACCTGGCGTTCGGGGTGCCCTCGGTCATCGGGGGCCTGCTCGAGCCCTCGGTCGGTCTGGTCCCCGTCATCGCCGGGTACGGCGGCTTCATCGTGCTCGCCGCGGTCGTCGCCCTCGTGCTGCAGATGTCGTCGACGGACGCCGCCGAGGTCGAGGAGCACGCCGCCGAGGTCATCGAGCGCACCGCAACAGGCTCGATCCGGGTCGCCTCCGCCGACTAGCGGGCTGTCCGCCTGGTGCGCGCACGCACCCCGACCGTCCGCGCCGCACCGGTGTGCGCAGCATCGACGTCGGCCTTGCCCCGGTCTGCAGCATCGCGCAGGCGCTTCGGCCCGTGCCGCTTGGCCCAGTCCCAGAAGCGGTGCAGCTGCGCCCGGAGCCACGTGATGATCCTGTGGAAGAAGTGGAACTCGCTCGCCAGCACCGTGAGGCCGATGAACACGACGAGCCACCCCGGCCCCGGCAGCGGCACCAGGATCAACCCGACGATGACGACGATCCCGCCGACGATGCCGACGAGCACCTTGTAGAGCAGGTGCACGTGCGGCCGCGCGTGGATCCACGTGCGCAGGCGGTGGAACCACTGGAAGCGCTGGCGTGGCGCGCCGTCGGCCCGGGCGTCGCCGGGTCGGTCGTTCGGGTCGCCGTCCATGCCGAAAACGTAGGGCGCGCGGCTGGGAATCAGCGGCGCAGGCGGTGGACGCGGGGTGCGCATGCCGGGAGGCACGGGGCCGGGGCAGGCCGCGCCTCCCGGCCGTCAGGCGGCACCGATCGCGTACCCCTCACGCGTGCGCGACGCACGTCGCCGCCCACGGGACGGCGGCAAGCCGGGCCTCCGGGATCGACTCACCGCCGACCGCGCAGCGGCCGTAGGTGCCGTCGTCGAGTCGTGCGAGCGCTGCGTCCACCTGGCGGATCCGCAGCCGGGCGCCGTCGCGGACCGCACCGAGCGAGCCGCGTTCCCAGGCCAGGGTCGCGCCCTCCGGGTCGTGCTCGTCGTCGGAGTTCGCGTCCTGCCGGGCGTCGCTGACGTCGCGCATGCTCCGCTCGACCGCAGCGAGCAGCCGTGCGTTGCGGACGCGTTCGGCCTCGAGCGCGGGGCGGGGGTCCTCCATGCCGGCCACGGTAGTCGCGGCGGAATGGCCCTGCCTCCGGATGCGTTCGCATGGACATGACGAAGATCGGATTCCTGTCGTTCGGACACTGGCGTGACGTGCCGGGGTCGAAGGTGCGCAGCGGGCGGGAGGCCCTGGTACAGGCGATCGACCTCGCGGTCGCAGCCGAGGAAGCCGGCGTCGACGGCGCCTACTTCCGCGTCCACCACTTCGCACCGCAGCAGGCCGCACCGTTCCCGCTGCTCTCGGCCATCGCCGCGAAGACCAGCCGGATCGAGATCGGCACCGGCGTCATCGACATGCGCTACGAGAACCCGCTCTACATGGCGGAAGAAGCCGCGGCCACCGACCTGATCTCCGGAGGGCGACTGCAGCTCGGTGTCTCGCGGGGATCACCCGAGACCGCCCTCGCCGGCTACCAGCAGTTCGGCTACGTGCCCGACGCCGATGACGAGAACGGCGGTGACATGGCCCGTGCGCACACCGACGTGTTCCGCCGCGCGATCGCTGGCGAGCCGATGGCCCACGCCAATCCGCAGATGACCGGCTCGGTCGGGTCCCTGCCGATCTCCCCGCTGTCCGACTCGCTCGGCGACCGCATCTGGTGGGGCGCCGGCACCCGCGCCACCGCGGAGTGGACCGCCGAGCACGGCATGAACCTGATGTCCTCGACCCTGCTGACCGAGGACACCGGTGTGCCGTTCGACCAGCTGCAGGCCGAGCAGATCGAGCGCTTCCGCCGGGTGTGGTCCGAGTCGGGCTGGGACCGCGAACCGCGCGTCTCGGTCTCGCGCAGCATCATCCCGATCATCGACGACGAGTCGCGCCACTACTTCGGCGTGCGCGCGCAGGTCGAGGGGCAGGACCAGGTCGGGCACCTCGACGGCGGGCTGGCCCGGTTCGGCCGGTCCTACATCGGTGAGCCCGAGCATCTCGTCGCGGAACTCGCGGCCGACCAGGCCGTCCGTGCTGCCGACACCGTGCTCGTCACCGTGCCGAACCAGTTGGGCGTGGACTTCAACGCCCGGCTGCTCGCCGCCGTGAAGGACGTGTTCACCGAGGTCGACGCGGAGCCGGTCCCCGCCTGACCCCGGATCGGGATCGGGATCGGGCTCGGGCTCGGGCTCGGGCTCGGGCTCAGCCGTTCGGCCAGAGCAGCCGGAACCGCTCGCACACGACCGGCATGTCCGGCGCGAACCCGCGCGGGTTCTCCGAGTGTGCGCGCCAGAACGCCTCATGCACGGTCCGCCAGTGCTCGAGCGTCCGGTCCCCTTCCCCCTCGGCCCAGGCGTGGTCCGCGCCGACCTGGTCGAACGGCACCACCCGGACCACCGTCGTCTCGATGACGGCACGGGGCGCACCGGAGCCGTCGGTCACGATGCCCAACTCGTCGGCTGCCGGCAGCGGGTCACCGGTCGCCTCGTAGTCCCAGAGCGACGACGCCGTGCCGACCTTGACCCCGTCGACCACGAGCTGCAGGAGCGCGTCCGCCTGCTCCGGGGTCGCGCCGAAGGACCACGCCTCCGGCACGGCCGTCGGGAGACTCGGACGCTCACGGCGTCGCGCGGTCCAGAAGTCGTCGAGCGTCGAGGGCACGCCCCGACCGTAGTGCACCGGCCCGGTCCCCCCTTGTGCTGACACCCGGCTGGGGACTGGGGCGAGGCCGACCGCGCTCCTAGGCTCGGGAGCGTCGATCCACCCCGCACCTCGAGGAGCAACCGTGACGCTGCCGGCCGCAGGCTGGTTCCCGGACCCGCAAGACGCCCGTCGTCTGCGCTGGTGGGACGGTCGCACCTGGGGCGCAGCCACGCGAGTCCCTGCGGCCGCCACGGAACCGGTCACGCCGATCGTCGTCGCTCCGGTGGGGCCGTCGTTCTCGGTGCAGACCGCGGCGATCCGGACGGACGCGTGGGCATCGGGCACCACCGGCGACCGTCGGCTCGGTGTGTTCACGGTGCTCGCGGTGCTGCTCGCCGTGGTCTCGGTCGTCGCGAACCCCTGGGGCCTGGCGGGACTGCTCGCGGTGGCGTGCGGCGTCATCGGCATCGTCCGTCCCGGGGCCGTCGGCGCCTGGGCGGTCCTGGCGCGGAGCGCTTCGGCGAGCGCGCTCGTCGTCGCGGTGACGACGACGGTCATCGCCGCGTCGGCCCAGTTCCACCTGTTCTGAGCGCGCAGAGCGCGCCTACCGCCGCGCCCGAGGGTGCGCCGTCTGGTACACGTCCCGCAGCATGTCCGCCGTGACCATCGTGTAGATCTGCGTCGTCGCGACACTCGCGTGCCCGAGCAACTCCTGCACCACGCGCACATCAGCACCACCCTCGAGCAGGTGCGTCGCGAACGAGTGCCGGAACGTGTGCGGTGACACGTGCGCCTCCAGGTCGGCGGCAGCAGCGGCGGCCTGGATCACGAGCCAGGCGCTCTGCCGTGACAACCGCGCTCCACGGGCACCGAGGAACAGCGCCGGTGTGGAGGGCCCGCGCGCAGCGAACACCGGCCGTGCGCGCACCAGGTAGGCGTCGATCGCGGCCCGGGCGAAGCTGCCGAGCGGCACGATCCGCTGCTTGTTGCCCTTGCCGGTGACCTTCACGACGGAGAGCTCGCCGTCAGCGTCCGACAGCGTCGTCACGTCGTCGACCGACAGCCCCACCGCCTCGGAGATCCGCGCGCCGGTGGCGTAGAGCAGCTCGAGCAGGGCCTTGTCCCGCAGCTGGACGGGGTCGTCGGCGTCGACGGACACTGCCCCGAGCAGCCGTTCCATGTCCTCGACGGGGATCGCCTTCGGCAGCCGCATCGGGGCCTTCGGCGGCCGGACGGCGGTGCCGGGGTCGAGCGGAAGCCAGCCCTCCCCCGCAGCGAAGGCCGTGAACGAGCGCACCGAGCTGAGCATCCGCGCGATCGACCGCGGTGCGAGCGGGCCCGACGGCCGAGTCGCCAGGTGCTCGACGAACCCCGAGACGTCCGCCCGTGCCAACCGTGCCACGTCCCGCAGCGCCGAGGACCCCCCGGCCCGGTCCGCACCGTCGGACTCGACGACCGGAGCGGCCGCCAACCACGACGTGAACACGGCGAGGTCCCGCCGGTACGCGGACAACGTGTGCTGCGAGAGCCCCCGCTCGATCGCGACGTGCCGCAGGTACGTCTCCACGGCACGGTCGAGGGGCATCACCTCAGCAGGCTAACCGGCGCGGGGCAACCCACCCGTCAGTGCAACGCCTCGTCCGGCGCGCCCACGCGGAACCCGGTGAACGTCACGGTCAGCCCGGCCCGCGTCGGCCCGGCGCACAGCAGCCCCGCGGACACGTCGGCGTCCGGGTCGAGGTACGCGACCCGGACGAGGCGGGACTCGTCACCCTCGGCCCACGCCCGGATCGTCACGGCGTCACCATCGCGGCTCGCGCGGACGGTCACCACCCGGCCCGCCCACTCCGGCACGGGCGACACCGACCAGTCCGAGAACCCGCGCGTCACCACGGCGCCGAGCTGCGGCGCTCCGTCCGAGAACTCCACGCCGGCCTTGATCCAGGTCTGTTCGTCGACGCGCAGGAACACCCCGGCCTGGTCGAACTGCTCGGTGAAGTCGAGCACGAACGACGCCTCGACCGAGAACGGCCCGTCCGTCGGCTGCAGCAGCGCGTGCTCGGAGTCGTGCACGAACCCGTACGAGGTGGTCCGCCAGGCGTCACTGCCCTCGACCGCGGTGACGCGGAACACGTCGCCGTCGAACTCGGCGGCCTCCGGCTCGTGCGTCCACGTACCCGTGGCGACCAGGTCGCGCAGACCGTCGGCCGCGGACCCGCTCACTTGCCGCGCTGTTCGATGGCCTCGACGGCGAGCGTCGCGACGACGAGGGCCGAGTTGTTGAGCCGACCGCCCAGGATCCCCTCGAGCAGCTCCGCCCGCGGGACCCAGCGCGTCACGATGTCGGCCTCTTCCGCCTCGCGCTCGAACGCGGACTCGGTCGACCGGACACCGCGCGCCCGGTAGATCTGGATGAACTCGTCGCTGCCACCCGACGACGTGTTGTAGCGGACCAGGGGCTCCCACGTGTCGGCCTCGAGGTCGGCCTCCTCGCCCAGCTCGCGCTTGGCGGCCGTCAGGTGGTCCTCGCCCTCCATGTCGAGCAGACCCGCGGGCAGCTCCCAGTCGCGCAGCCGCACCGGGTGCCGGTACTGCTGGATGACCAGGACGCGGCCCTCGTCGTCCTCGGCGTACACGGCGACGGCACCCGTGTGGTCGATGTACTCGCGGACCATCGAGTCGCCGTTGTAGGCGACGGTGTCGCGGCGCACGTCCCAGACGGCTCCCTCGTACACGACGGTGGATTCGGTGACCTCGAAGGAGGCGGACTCGTCAGCGATCGGTGCGTCTGTCACGTCTCCATCCAAGCACGCGCGCACCTGACGCCCCCATCGGAACCAGGTTCCGGACACAGCACCGCGTCGTTCCGTGGTTCCGCGTCCGGAACCAGGTTCCGTGGACGCGACCCCACGACGGACGGGAGGCGCGGTGCCAGCTGGCACCGCGCCTCCCGTCCGATCGTGAGACCGGCGCTTACGCGACCTGCTCCTCGGTCTGCGGGTCGAACAGGCTGGACGCCTCGTGGCGCTCGATCGCGGCCGCGACGAGCCCCGCGAACAGCGGGTGCGCATCGGTCGGACGCGAGCGGAGCTCCGGGTGCGCCTGCGTGGCGATGTAGAACGGGTGCACGTCGCGAGGGAGCTCGACGTACTCCACCAGCGTGCCGTCGGGCGACGTGCCCGAGAAGACGAGGCCGGCGTCCGCGATCTGCTCGCGGTACTTGTTGTTCACCTCGTAGCGGTGACGGTGCCGCTCGGAGGCCTCCGGCGCACCGTACAGCTCCGCCGCCAGCGAGCCCTCGGTGAACGACGCCGGGTACAGGCCCAGGCGCATCGTGCCGCCCAGGTCGCCGCCGGCGATGATGTCCACCTGCTCCGCCATCGTCGCGATGACCGGGGTCGAGGTCTCCGGGTCGAACTCGGTGCTCGACGCGTCGGTCAGACCGACCTCGTGGCGGGCGTACTCGATGACCATGCACTGCAGGCCGAGGCACAGGCCGAGCGTCGGGATGCCCTGCTCACGCGCGAACTTCAGCGCGCCGAGCTTGCCCTCGATGCCGCGCACGCCGAACCCGCCGGGGATGCAGATGCCGTCGACGTCGCCGAGCTGCTTCGCCGCGCCCTCGGGCGTGGTGCAGTCGTCGGACACGACCCACTTCAGCGTCACCTTGGCGTCGTGCGCGAAGCCGCCCGCACGGAGCGCCTCGGTGACCGACAGGTAGGCGTCCGGCAGGTCGATGTACTTGCCGACCAGGGCGATCGTGACGGCCTTCTTCGGCTCGTGCACGGCCTTCAGCACCGGGGTCCACGCGGTCCAGTCGACCGGACCGGCATCGAGCTTGAGCGCGTCGACGATGACCTGGTCGAGGCCCTGGTTGTTCAGCAGCGTCGGCAGGTCGTAGATCGAGGGGACGTCCACGGCGTTCACCACGGCGTCCTCGTCCACGTCGCACATCAGCGCGATCTTGCGCTTGTTCGACTCCGACACCGGACGGTCGCTGCGCAGCACGAGCGCGTCGGGCTGGATGCCGATCGAGCGGAGCGCGGCGACGGAGTGCTGCGTCGGCTTGGTCTTCTGCTCACCCGAGGCGTTCATGAACGGCACCAGCGAGACGTGCACGAAGAACACGTTGTTGCGGCCGAGCTCGTGCCGCACCTGTCGGGCGGACTCGATGAACGGCTGCGACTCGATGTCGCCGACGGTGCCACCGACCTCGGTGATGATGACGTCGGGCTGCGGGTCGTTCTGCGCCTGCTCGCGCATCCGCCGCTTGATCTCGTCGGTGATGTGCGGGATGACCTGCACCGTGTCGCCGAGGTACTCGCCGCGACGCTCCTTGGCGATCACGGTCGAGTACACCTGACCGGTCGTGACGTTCGCGGCCTGCGACAGGTTGATGTCGAGGAAGCGCTCGTAGTGCCCGATGTCGAGGTCCGTCTCCGCACCGTCGTCGGTCACGAAGACCTCGCCGTGCTGGAACGGGTTCATGGTGCCCGGGTCCACGTTGAGGTACGGGTCGAGCTTCTGCATGACGACCTTGAGGCCGCGAGCCGTGAGCAGGTTGCCGAGGCTGGCCGCCGTCAGGCCCTTGCCGAGAGACGAGACGACCCCGCCGGTCACGAAGATCTGCTTCGTCACCTTCGGGGTCGAGATCGAAGAATTGGTACCGCCGCTGAGAGTGTCCGCCACGGGATTCCATCGTACGTCAGAACTGCCGGGAGGCGCGACCTCGGTTCGCCGTGGGCGTTGCGCGGGTGGGCGGCCGGGTCCTCGGGCCGTGGCCGGGTCCGGGTCCGGTCCCGGGGACAGTACCCGCGTGCCTGGTCGTCAGGCCCGCTGGCCGGCCACGTTGAGCAGCTCGCGTGCGTGCTCGATGCCACTGGCGCTGTCGCCGAGTCCGGAGAGCAGCCGTGCCATCTCCTGCAACCGGTCCTCGCCCTCGAGCCGGCGCACGCTCGACGACGTGACGGCCCCGCTGGCGTCCTTCACGACGTTGAGGTGGTTGTTCGCGAAGGCCGCGACCTGGGCCAGGTGCGTGACGACGATGACCTGCGTGCGCTCGGCGAGCTTCGCCAGCCGTCGGCCGATCTCGATCGCCGCCGCCCCACCGACACCGGCGTCGACCTCGTCGAAGACGAACGTCGGCACCGTGGTGCTGCCGGCCATGACGACCTCGATCGCGAGCATCACGCGGGACAGCTCACCGCCGGACGCACCCTTGCCGATCGGCCGGGGGTCGGTGCCGGAGTGCGGCTGGAGCAGGATCGTGACCTGGTCACGGCCGTGGCGGCGGTACTCGCCGGCCTCGGTGACCTCGACCACCAGGGTCGCACCACCCATCGCGAGGGTCTTCAGCTCAGCGGTCACGCGCTTCGCCAGGTCGGCCGCGGCCTTGGTGCGCGCCGTGGTGAGCGCGGCGGCGGCGGTCTCGAGCGCCTGCTCGTCCTGCTCGACCGACTGCTGCAACGCCGCGATCCGGTCGTCGTCGCCGTCGAGCTCGAGCAGCCGGTCGCTCGCGCGCTGTCCGTAGGCGATGACGTCGTCCACCGTCTCGCCGTACTTGCGGGTGAGGCCGGCCAGCAGGGCACGGCGTTCGTTGATGAGCTCGAGGTCGTGCCCGGCCTCGGGTTCCAGGGAACCGAGGTAGCTCGAGATGCTCGCCGAGGCCTCGGCCGCCTGGATCCCGAGCTCCGTGAGCTGCTCGAGCACCGGCTGCAGGGCACTGTCCGACGACACGACGCGCTCCACGGCCCGGCGTGCGGACTCGACCAGGCCGACGACGTCGGAGACGCCGTCGAGGGACTCGCTGGACAACGCCTCGTGCGCCAGGGCCGCGGACAACCGGAGCTCCTCGAGGTTCCCCAGCCGTTCGGCGCGCTCGGCCAGCTCGACGTCCTCGCCGGGCTGCGGGTCGGCGGCCTCGATCTCGTCGGAGGCCGCGCGGAGCCGCTCGGCCTCGGCCACCCGGTCGTCCCGGTCGCGGACCAGGACCTCGAGTTCACCGGCGTGCTGCTGCCAGGCGTCGTACGCGGCGACGTACCGGGCGACGGCCTTCTCGAGCGAGGCTCCCCCGAACCCGTCGAGGGCGGCCCGCTGCGCAGTGGCGGAGGTCAGGCGGATCTGGTCCGACTGCCCGTGCACGGTGACGAGCTGGTCGGCGAGCTCGCCGAGCACCGCCACGGGCGCACTGCGACCGCCCACCGTGGCACGGCTGCGCCCCTCGGCGGAGACCGTGCGGGTGAGGATGAGTTCGCCGTCCTCGACGGTGCCGCCGGCGTCCTCGACCCGTTCGGCGACCGCGTCCTGTTCGGGGACGTGCCAGCGGCCTTCGACGACGGCGCTCGACGCGCCGCGGCGCACCGAACCGGCATCGGCCCGCGCACCGAGCAGCAGCCCGAGCGCCGTGACGATCATGGTCTTGCCCGCACCGGTCTCCCCGGTGACGACGGTGAAGCCCGGCCCGAGTTCGAGCGTGGTCTCACCGATGACACCGAGGTCGCGGATCGCGATCTCCTCGATCATCGGTCGTCCTCCGTGCTCATCGATCGTCCTCCGGGCTCAACGGTCGTCCTCGTCGCTCTGGGGGCCGCGCCACCCGGCGACGGGCAGCTGGAACTTCGCGACCAAGCGGTCGGTGAACGGAGCGTCCTTGAGTCGGGCGACACGCACCGGATCGGGCGAACGCCGGACCTCGACACGGGCGCCCGGAGGCAGGTCGTGGGTGCGTCGGCCATCGCACCAGAGGACACCGACACCGCTCGTGCGCCGCAGGACCTCGATCGCGAGCGTGCAGTCCGGCCCGACGACGATCGGACGGGCGAACAGGGCGTGGGCGCTCAGCGGCACCATGAGCAGCGCGTCGACGTCCGGCCACACGATGGGGCCACCGCCGGAGAACGAGTACGCCGTGGAGCCGGTCGGGGTCGACACGACCACGCCGTCGCAGCCGAAGGACGACAGCGGGCGGCCGTCGACCTCGGTCACGACCTCGAGCATCCGCTCCCGCGAGGCCTTCTCGATCGTGGCTTCGTTCAGCGCCCAGCTCGAGTAGACGATCTGGTTGCCCACGACCACGTCGACCTGCAGGGTGACGCGTTCCTCGACGTTGTACTCGCCGGACAGCGCGCGCTCGACCGTCTCGGACAGACCGTCACGCTCACTCTCGGCCAGGAACCCGACGTGCCCGAGGTTCACCCCGATCAGCGGAGCGCCGGTGTTCCGCACGAGTTCCGCCGCGCGGAGGATCGTGCCGTCGCCACCGAGCACGATGACGATCTCGAGCTGGTTCGGCTGGACGTCGACGCCGAGGATGTCGACCTTGCCGACCGACGCTTCGGCACGACGGATGTCGGCGTACTCGTCGAAGGGCATGACGGGCGTGAGACCGGCTGCGTGCAGGAGGTCACAGACCTCGACCGCAGCGTCGATCGAGTCACGGCGACCCGTGTGGGACACGAGCAGGATGTGCCGTTCGTCACTCATGAAGACCCTTCCGTGAGTTCGGTCGCCCGGACTCTCCATTCTGTCGGATTGCCCCCGACACCGCGCTGGAAGCGGGCCAGGTACTCGTGGTTGCCGTGTGTCCCGACGATCGGGGACGCGGCGAGCCCACTGGTGCCGAGGCCCAGGTCCCACGCCGCCCACAGCACGTTCATGAGCGCGTCGTTCCGCAGCCCGGCGTCGTGCACGATGCCCTCGCGCACACCGCCACGGCCCACTTCGAACTGGGGCTTCACCAGGAGCACGAACTCGTCCGCGGGGACGGCTTCGGCCAGCGCCGGCAGCACGAGTCGGAGCGAGATGAAGGACAGGTCCCCCACCACCAGGCTCGTCTCGGCGGCGGCGCCGTCGAGCGCCAGGTAGTCGGCGCGCGTGAGGTTCCGCGCGTTCGTCCCCTCGACCACGGCGACGCGTTCGTCGAGCGCGATGGTGGGGTGCAGCTGTCCGTGGCCCACGTCGAGCGCGATGACACGGCGCGCGCCGCGTGCGAGCAGCACCTGGGTGAACCCGCCGGTGCTCGCGCCCACGTCGAGCACGACCCGGTCGGCGGGGTCGACGTCGAACGCGTCGAGTGCGCCGACGAGCTTCCGGGCGGCGCGCGAGACCCATTCGTCCGCGGCGTCGACCTCGATGTCCGCGTCGGATGCGATCGGCGTCGACGGCTTCAGGACGGCACGGCCGCCCACGAGCACCCGGCCGTCCTGGATCAGCTTGCTGGCGACGGTCCGTGACCGTGCGAGCCCGCGTGCGGCCAGCAGGGCGTCGAGGCGGACCGGCGACGCGTCGTGCACGGCTCCGTCCGGCTCAGGCACTCGCGGAGCCGCCGCTCTCGAGCCGCGTCCGCAGCTCGTCGTGCAGGGCGGAGAAGGCTTCGGCACGGTCGGCGAGCGGCAGGGCCTCGGCCTCGGCTGTGCGCGCGGCGAAGGCGTCCTGCTGCTCGGGTTCGGCGGACGGCTGCTCGGGGTTCGGCACGTCCGACACGCTACTCGCCGCCGTACAGCTGCGGGTCCACGTCGAGGCCGTAGATGGCCAACCCGGACTCCCAGATGAGCGTCGAGCCGGCACGGAGCCGATCGATGTCCGTCCCGGCGTCGAGCACCCGGACGACGTGCCCGCGCATCGCCACCGTCGAGGTCCCGACGGTCACGTACCGGGTGCCGTCCTCGTCCTCGCGCCGCGCCGTCTCCGGGTAGGGCTGGGACAGCCCCCGGAGGTCTTCGAGCACGTACGTGGGACGCGAGCGCTGGTCGGCCGCGAGCACCTGCTTCGCCTTGTCGATGCCGGTGAGCACGAGCACGCTCGGGATCCCGGCGTCGTTCGCGCCCTTGATGTCGGTGTCCAGCCGGTCCCCGATGAACAGGGTCCGACCGCCGCCGAAGCGCTCGACCGCCGTGTCGAAGATCGGCCGCTCGGGCTTGCCGGCGACGACGGGCATCCTGCCGACTGCCTGGTGCACGGCGGACACGAGCGTGCCGTTGCCGGGTGCGATGCCCCGCTCGACCGGGATCGACCAGTCCATGTTCGTGGCCACCCACGGCACGTCAGGGTCAGCCAGGGCGAACGAGGCCTCGGCCAGTTCCTTCCAGCCGAGGTCCGGCGAGAAGCCCTGGATGACCGCGGCCGGGGAGTCCTCGGCACTCGAGGTGACCGTGAACCCGGCTGCCTCGACGATGCTCGACAGGCCGAGCCCGCCGGTGACCAGGACGGTCGATCCGGCCGGCACCAGGGTCGCGAGCAGCTGGACGCCGGCCTGCGACGAGGTGACGACGTCACCCTCGGACACCTCGAGACCGTAGCGCTCGAGGTGCTCGGCAACGTCGATCGGGCGGCGCGACGCGTTGTTCGTGATGTAGCCGACCCGCGCCCTGAGCGATGCCCGGGTCAGGGCTTCGACCGCGTGCGGGATGGCGTTGCGGCCGCGGTAGACGACGCCGTCGAGGTCGGTGAGGACCACGTCGACGCCGTCAGTCAAGGCCGCCGAGTGCTCAGTCGGCTGCGGAGCCGTCGACGTCGCGGGGGTTGTCGTCGTCGATCTCGCCGGGCTCGTCGGCTGCGGAGGTGTCGTCGTCGAGGTCGTCGAGGGCGGGTTCGTCATCGAGGTCGTCGGCGGATTCGTCGTCGCCGTCGAGTTCGTCGGTCGCGACGTCGTCGGCTCCGAGGTCATCGGCGTCGTCGTCTCCGGCGTTTCCGTGTTCTTCGACTTCGAGCGTTTCCTCGACCACATCAACTGTCTCCCAAGCGTTGTCGTCCGCGATTTCGGCGAGGGCCGCTGCCGCGCGGTCCACACGGGCCCACCACTCGTCGGCCTCGTCCTGTCGACCGAGCTCCTCGAGCGTGGCCGCGTAAGCACTGTAGAGCGCCGGGGACCACGTGTAGGCGGTCGACGGGTCCAGCTGTGGAATCTCCAGCTCGCCGAGGGCCGCTGTGGGATTCCCGAGGTCGAGACGAGCGCCGGACATGGCGATCGCGAGCTCGACCTGCACCGGGGTCTCGAGGGCCGAGCGCTCGACCGAGCGACCGAGTTCGAGTGCCCGCTCCGGACGACCCAGGCCACGCTCGCAGTCCACCATCATCGGCAGCTGGTCGTTGCGACCCGAGATCCGACGGTAGGTGCGGAGTTCCCGGAGCGCGGTGGCGAAGTCGCCGAGGCGGTACGCGGTGATCGCCGCCGTCTCGCGGACGACACCGACACGACCGGCACGACGAGCAGCGCTCAGGGCGTGCTGGTTGGCCGTCTCGGGGTCGTCGTCGACGAAGAGCGCAGCCGCCACGAGGTGACGCGCAACCCAGTCGGCGTTGTCCTTGCTGAGGGTCTTCAGCTCCATCCGGGCCGCGGGGTCGAGGTCGCGCGCCTGGATCTCCTCGGGGATCTCCGGGTCGTCGTGGCGCGGACGGATCGACTTCGTGCCGTACGGGTCGCGGTCTTCCCAGTCGTCGCGCGCGGCCTCACCGAAGCGGGCGCCGGAGTGACGGCTGCCGTCCCCGAAACGACGACGTTCATCACCGCCGTCGCGACCCGGGCGGTCCGACGAACCGCCGCGGAACGGACGGTCGGAGGAACCACCACGGGCCGGACGATCGGAGGAACCACCACGGTACGAGCGGTCCCCGTCACGAGCCGGACGGTCCGAGCCACCACGGTACGGGCGGTCGCCGTCTCGGGCGGGACGGTCCGAACCACCACGGTACGGGCGGTCGCCGTCTCGAGCGGCACGGTCCGAGCCACCGCGGTACGGGCGGTCGCCGTCACGAGCCGGACGGTCCGAGCCACCACGGAACGGACGGTCGCCGTCACGGCGCGGCCGGTCAGAGGATCCGCCACGGTAGGGACGATCACCGTCTCGAGCGGGACGTTCGGACGATCCACCACGGTACGGACGATCGCCATCACGAGCGGGACGGTCCGAACCACCGCGGTACGGGCGGTCGCCATCACGAGCGGGACGGTCCGAGGAGCCGCCACGGAACGGACGGTCCCCATCACGACGCGGACGGTCGGATCCGCCCTGGAACGGTCGGTCGCCGTCACGGCGCGGCCGGTCCGAGCCACCACCACGGAACGGACGATCACCGTCACGAGCCGGGCGGTCCGAGCCACCACGGTGAGGACGATCGCCATCGCGCCGCGGACGATCGGCACCGCGCGGACCATCGCCGCGCGGCGGCCGACCGGAGTCACCACGGTCGCCCTGCCACGACGGCCGGTCGTTCCGGTCGCCGGATCGGAACGGACGATCGCCGTCGCGACGCGGCGCGCTGTCCCGTCGGGGTGTGCCGTCACGGAACGGACGGTCTCCACCCTGCGGACGATCACGACGGTCACCTTCACGGCGCTCGAACTCGCGAGGTCCCGACGACCAACGACCATCGCTCTGGCCGCCCCGCCGCGGAGCGCCGTCGCGACGGGGGAACCGGTCGCCGTCCCGTCGGGGTCGATCTCCGCGGTCCCCGTCGTTCCGCCGCTGATCGTCGTCGTTCGCCACCGTTGCTCCTCATCGCGTGCCCGGTGCAGTGCCTCGGGCGTTCGTCCGCTGTGTCGTTGTGTTGGGTGCCGCGTCGGTCGCCCGACGTCGGCTTCCAGTCCATCACGAACCGGAGCCGGCGTCGAGCGAACGGCGGCAGAAACAGAAATGGCCACCGGCCCCAACCGAGAACGAGGGCTTCCCCTGCGAATTCTCGATGGAGGGCCGATGGCCACATCTTTCATACGTTAAGTCCGGCGGCGTCCTACTCTCCCACAAGGTCCCCCTTGCAGTACCATCGGCGCTGAGAGGCTTAGCTTC
>NZ_QKLC01000009.1:0-157658 GCF_003224385.1 Curtobacterium sp. MCPF17_003
AGATGTGTATAAGAGACAGCTCCCGGTGCTCCCGCTGCGCCCGGCGCGCCTGTCGCCGCCGACGCTCCGGCCGCCGCTGCGTGGAACACTCCCCCGGCCGCCGGCCAGCAGGCGCCGTACCCGCCGTCCGGCTCTGGCCGGGAGCCCGCGGACGGCGTGCAGTCGATCTCCGGCGTGCAGCCGCCCTCCGGCACACAGCCCCCGTACGGCGCACAACCCGCCTCCGGGTCGCAGCCGTTCATCGGCGGTGGCGCCCCCGCTCCGGCCCCGATGTCCCCGCGGTCCAGGAAGATCCTGGTCCGTTCGCTCATCGCCGGCGGCGCCGTGATCGTCGTCGTCATCGCCGGCGCGGTCACGACGAGCGTCCTCCGCGCCGGCGTGTGGGGTCCGGCCCCGACCGTCGAGTCCTACGTTCAGGCCATCGCCAGCGGTGACGCCGACACCGCCGCCGACCTGAGCGAGGTCCCCGACGACGCCGCGATGCTCGACTCGACGGTGCTCGGGAGCGCGAAGGACCGCCCGTCGGACATCCGCGTCGGCCGGGTCGCCCGGACCGGTGACACCGCGATCGCCACCCTGAGCTACACGCAGGACGGCAAGAACCGCTCCGGCCAGGTGTCGTTGCGGCGCACGGGCACCTCGTTCCTGGTGAAGGACGAGTGGCGCGTCACGCAGCCGCTCGCCCAGCAGGTCACCCTGACGGCCTCCGACGTGCTCGAGGGTGCACCCGTGACCGTCGGCGGCAAGGAGATCGGGAAGATCAGCGAGGGCACGTTCACGTCCCTCGCCTACCCCGGCACCTACCAGGTCTCGGTCGGCGGGACGAAGTACTTCACCGGCGGCACCGAGAAGGTCTCCGTGGGCGCGGCCACGTCCGGCTACGTCGACTTCACACCGAAGGCGACCAAGGCACTCGAGCAGGACGCCGAGCAGTACGTGACCGACCTGATCGACGACTGCGCCGAGAAGACCGAGCTCCGGGCCCTGAGCGGTTGCCCCTGGTACGGCCCCTACGACGCCGACGGCGGCGTGCAGTACGACGTCACGTCGATGCCCGAGCTGGAGGTCGAGGCGTCCCGCGCCGGCACCGTGATGGTGACGAGCACGAAGGACGGGAGCGTCTCGTACGCATACACGTCGTACCTCGGTGACGAGAAGCGCGGCGAGGACTCGTTCGATGTGAACCAGTACCTGAAGGTGGAGGACGGCAAGCTCGTCTCCGCCTACTGAGCAGGAGCCGACTGAGCGGTTCCGCAGCACCACGACGGCCGTCCCGGGATCTTCCGGGTCGGCCGTCTCAGTAGGCTGACGAGCATGGTCAGGACACGGGCGTGGTGCAAGGGCGACACGGTCGAGCGGGACTTCCCCGTCGACCGGATCTCCGACCTCGTCGCCGACCCGGACACCTTCGTCTGGATCGACTACACCGACCCGACGCCGGCCGACCTCGAGCAGATCGAGGAGGAGCTCGGCATCCACGCGCTCGCGGTCGAGGACGCCGTCGAGCACGGACAGCGCCCGAAGCTCGACCGGTACCGGGACAGTCTGTTCCTGGTCGTCTACGACGTGGGCGGCACGGACGACGAGGGTGACCTGATCACGCACGAGGTCAAGGCCTTCGTCACCGAACGGGCCCTCGTCACGATCCACGGGTCCGACGTCGACACCACCCCGATGGAACACCGACTCACGGCGAACTCCGACATCGCCGAACACGGCGTGCCGTGGCTCGTCTGGGCGCTGCTCGACGCCGTCGTCGATCGGGCCACCGACACCGTCGAGGACCTGGAGCGGCAGATCGACGCGCTCGAGGACGACCTGTTCGAGCCGGGCGACCCCCGTGAGCAGCAGATCCAGCGGCGGTCCTTCCGGCTCCGCAAGACCCTCGGGGTGCTCCGGCGACTGGTCGTCCCGACGCGGGACAGCGTCGCCTCGTTGCTGCACGGTGACGCGGAGACGATCTCGAACGGCATCCGGCCGTACTTCCGCGACGTCGAGGACCACCTGGTCTCGATCGCCGACTCCGTCGAACAGCTCCGCGACGCCGTGTCGAGCGTGCTCGACACGACCCTGAACCTGGCGTCGAACCGCCAGAACACCGTCATGAAGAAGGTCACGAGCTGGGCGGCGATCATCGCGATCCCGACGGGGGTGACGAGCTTCTTCGGGCAGAACGTCGAGTTCCCGGGCGAGGGTGCCTGGAGCGGGCTCTGGGCATCGCTCGCGATCATCACCGCGTCGTCGCTCGTGCTCTACCGCGTCTTCAAGACCCGCGACTGGCTCTGACCGCGCGCACGGCTCCGGCACCCGAACGGTGCGAGGCCCCGCCGACGTCAGAGCGCGAGCGCCAGGACCCCGGCGACGACGGTGAGCGGCGCGACGACGCACCCGAGCGCCATGTACCGGCCCCACGACAGGTGCACGCCCTCCGCCGACAGCCGTGCGTGCCACAGGAGCGTCGCGAGCGAGGCCCACGGCGTGATGAGACAGCCGGCGTTCACGCCGATGAGCAGCGCCGCGTACCGCACGGCCTCGTGCCCGGCGGCCGGTTCGAGCACCAGGTACGCCGGCAGGTTGTCGATGCCGTTCGCCGCGACCGCGCCCGCCCCGCCGAGCAGCAGCAGCGGGCCGGTCCCGGTGCCGCCCTGCAGCGCGTGCACGATCGGGTCGGTGATGCCCGTCGTGTGCAGCGCCTCGACCACCACGAAGAGCCCGGCGGCGAACAGCAGCGTGGACCACGGCACGCGGGACACCCGGAGTTCGGACGGGGACCGGAACGCCGCGACCACGACGAGCACCACGGCGGCCAGGACCGCAGCGATCCACACGGTCACCCCGGCCGTCAGGGCGACGACCAGCGCGACGAGCACTCCGGAGGCCGCCCAGAAGAACACGGGGTCGCTCGGCGTACGGACGGACACCGGCGAGTAGCGACCGAACAGCTTGCTCCGGAACACCACGAGCAGGACGACGCACGGCACGACCACCCCGGCGACCGCGGGCCAGGCCATCAGCCCGGCGAACGGCAGCGGGCCGCCGAGCCCCATCCGGTCGACGGCGAGCAGGTTCGTCAGGTTCGACACCGGCAGCAGCAGCGAGGCCGTGTTCGCGAGCCAGACCGTGGTCAGGGCGAACGGCATCGGGGGCAGTCCCACACGCCGTGCGAGCGAGATGACGATGGGGGTGAGGAGCACCGCGGTCGTGTCGATCGACAGGAAGACGGTGCAGAGCACGGCGAGCACGACGACCGCACCCCAGAGACCGATGGTGCGCCCGCCACCGACCCGGGCGGCGACGTCGGCGAGGCGGTCGAACACCCCGGCGTCCGCGGCCAGCTCGGCGACGATGGTCAGCCCGAGCACGAACCCGAGGACCGGCAGGACCCGGTCGGCGAGCACGGCGAGGTCGTCGAGGGGCAGCAGCCCGAACACGACGCAGACCGCGCCGACCACGAGCAGGGCTGCTCCGATGACCGCTTGACGCACGAACACTCCTCCGGCAGACACCGCGCCAGGGTGACCGGCGGCGCTCCAATGTACGGGCCGGTAGCGTTGTCAGCACGACGACAGGAGGCCTCTGTGCGCAAGTTCATGTTCAACGGTGCGGTGTGGAGTTCGCTCATCAGCGGCTACAGCGTGCTGCAGACCACCCGCCAGGGACCGCGTGACTGGCGGCTCGCGCTGACCTGGGTCGCGTGGCTCGCCACCACGATCGTGGCGATCGGCACGGTCGTCGAGGACGACCGCGCGGTCAAGGCGCGCCAGTAGGTCGAGACGCAGGCGGTCGTCGACGCGACCGGCCTGACGAACGGGAGGCACGGTGCCAGCTGGCACCGTGCCTCCCGTTCGTCGTCCTGGCCGTGCAGGGCACGCCGCTCCCGTCACCGGGTCAGCGCTCGGACTCCGGGATGCCGGAGGTCTGGATCGGTCCGGTGAAGAGCGCACCGCGCTCGTCGTCGCCGAACAGCTGCGAGTCCCCCTCTGCCGGGCGTCCGCGTCGGCGCGGTGCCGTCGCGCTCGGCTCGGTGAGCTGCACCCGCTGGACCGGCAGGGCGTCCGGGTGGGTGCGCTGGAGCCACTCGACCATCTCCTCGCGGACGTAGCAGCGGAGGTCGAACAGCCCGCCGGCGTCGGGTGCCGTCACGAGGATGCGGACCCGGACCAGTCCCCCGACGGCGTCCGTGACCTGGAGCACCTTGACCCGGCGGTCCCAGATCGTCGAGGTGTCGAGGATCCGGTCGAGCTCCGCCCGCATGTCGGCCGGGCTCACCCGCCAGTCGAGGTCGAACTCGACGGCGCCGAGCAGTTCGCTGCCGGTCCGCGTCCAGTTCTCGAACGGCGTGCTCGTGAAGTACGTCGAGGGCAGCACGAACCGACGGTCGTCCCACAGGTGCACGACGACGTAGGTCAGGGTGATCTCCTCGATCCGGCCCCACTGCTGCTCGACCACGACGACGTCGTCCACCCGGATCGACCCGGAGAAGGCCAGCTGCATGCCGGCGAACACGTTGCCGAGCGTGGACTGCGCGGCGAGGCCCGCGACCACGGAGATGAGGCCGGCGCTGGCGAGGACGCTCGCGCCCGCCGCCTCGACCCCGTCGAAGGTCAGCAGGATCGCGCCGACCGCGATGATGACGAGCAGGGCGACGGTGAGCCGCCGGATGATGAGCACCTGGGTGCGGATGCGACGCGCCTGCCGGTTGTCGGGCACGTCGATGCGGAAGCGGTGCAGCCCGAGGTCCTCGAGGAAGATCGCGACCTGGCACGCGAGCCAGCATCCGGTCGCGATCGTGACGATGAGGAAGGCGTGCACCACCTCGTCGCGCCACGGGTAGGCGTCGGCGTTCCGCGGGATGCTCGACGTGAAGGCGATCCAGAGCAGGACCACCAGCAGCACGGTGCGGAAGGGGTGCCTCGTCCGGCGCGAGAGCACGCCGGCCCAGCGTTCCCGGCGTGCGATCGCCCGGAGGACCAGGTGCAGGACGAGGGCGACGACGGCGGTGACGAGCAGGGCGAACCCGATCGCGACGAGGAGTCGGAGGAGGATGTCCATCCCTCCATGCAAGCAACGGACGACGGTCGTCGTTCAGGATCGGGACGCCGTCGGCTGTGCGGACGTTCAGCAGCTGCGGTTCGATCGAACCGGGGTTTGCGTGACGGCCCGGTCCGGTGCGCATGTAGGTTGTCGCGCATGACAGCGCAGAACGACACGGGTGGCAGCCGAGCGCCGGCGAACGACTTCTCGCACGAGCAGGAGGGCTACCAGCACGGTCTGAAGCCCCGGCAACTGCAGATGATCGCGATCGGCGGCGCGATCGGCACCGGCCTCTTCCTCGGTGCCGGTGGACGCCTGCACACCGCGGGCCCCGCGCTCGCGCTGACCTACCTGGTCGCCGGGATCTTCGCCTTCTTCATCCTGCGGGCCCTGGGCGAGCTGGTGCTGCACCGCCCGTCCTCGGGGTCGTTCATCTCGTACGCCCGCGAGTTCTACGGCGAGAAGTTCGCGTACGCCGCGGGCTGGATGTACTTCCTGAACTGGGCGATGACCTCGATCGTCGACACCACCGCCGTCGCGATCTACCTGCAGTACTGGTCGGCCTTCACCGCCGCACCGCAGTGGCTGCTGGCGCTGATCGCCCTGGTCGTCGTCCTCGCCGCGAACATGGTCGCCGTGAAGGTGTTCGGTGAGCTCGAGTTCTGGTTCGCCCTGATCAAGGTCGCCGCGCTCGTGGCGTTCCTCGTCGTCGCGATCATCTGGCTCGTCTTCGCGTTCCCGGTCGAGGCCGGCGGCGAGGCCGTGCGCACCGGGTTCACGATCTGGGGCGACAACGGCGGACTGTTCCCGAACGGGCTGCTCCCCGCGGTCATCGTGATCCAGGGTGTCGTGTTCGCGTACGCGGCCATCGAGCTCGTCGGCACCGCCTCGGGCGAGACGCAGAACACCGAGAAGGTCATCCCCCGCGCGATCAACTCCGTCGTCTTCCGCATCGCGGTCTTCTACGTCGGCTCGATCATCCTGCTCTCCCTGCTGCTGCCGTACACGGCCTACAAGGAGGGCGAGAGCCCGTTCGTGACGTTCTTCTCGTCGCTCGGCAACCCGCAGGTCGGGTCGATCGTCGGCGGCATCATGAACTTCGTCGTGCTCACCGCGGCCCTGTCGTCCCTGAACGCCGGCCTGTACTCCACCGGACGAGCCCTCCACTCGATGGGCATGAACGGTTCGGCGCCCAAGTGGACCACGAAGATGTCGAAGGGCGGCGTGCCCTACGCCGGCATCCTGCTCACCGCGGCGTTCACCGTCGCGGGCGTCGTGCTGAACTACTTCGTGCCGAGCCAGGCGTTCGAGATCGCCCTGAACATCGCCAGCCTCGGCATCATCACGGCGTGGGGCACGATCATCCTGTGCCAGATGCGGCTGCGTCAGTGGGCCAAGCAGGGGCTCGCGAAGGAACCCTCGTTCAAGCTCCCCGGGGCGCCGGTCACCGCCTGGCTCACCCTGGCGTTCCTCGCCTCGGTCATCGTGCTGATGGCGATCGACTACCCCGTCGGCACGTACACGATCGCGTCGCTCGTCATCGTGATCCCGCTGCTCATCGTCGGGTGGTTCCTGCAGCGTGACCGCATCCTGCGCATCGCCGCCCTGCGCGAGGGCGTCACGGGGCCCTACCCGATCGGTGTCCGCGACCCCGCCGCCTCGGTGCGACGCGACGGCGACGGGAGCTGACGCTCCGCTTGTCCCCGGAACGCAAGGCCCTCAGCGCCGAACACGAGCGGTCCGGCACCGTCGCTACCATCAGCGGGTGCCGGACCGTTCTGCTTCTCCCACCCTCGACCTGCAGCTCAGCTGGCGAGGTGCCTACGGACGCCTCCGGGTGTTCGCGGATCGTCTCGAGGCCGAGACCGACTACCAGCGCGAGACGCGCACGGCGGTGCCGATGGACGCGGTGCAGGGGTGGCGCCTCGGACCGTGCGACGAGGACGCCGTCTGCGTCGAGTTCCTCGCCGGGCCGGACACCTACCGGGTGCTGCTCGACACCCCGGACGAGCAGCTCGCTGCGCTGGCGATCCGGAAGGTGCTCGGCCCGCCGCTGGAGTCCTGAGGACGCCGGTGCCGGGCCCACGGGGACCCGGGTCAGTCGTCGGTGTCGACGCGGTCGGTGACGACGTCACCGGAGCCGGCATCGATGCGCACGCTGTGCTTGGTGCCGGACGAGTCGAGCACGTCGCCCTCCCAGACGACCGTGCCGACGTGGTCGTCGAGTCCGAGTTCGGTCACGGTCCCCGCGTGCAGGTCCTGGAATGCGTCGACGGCCTGCTTGACGCTCAGGTCGGCGGCTGCGACGAAGCGCTCGTGCTCGGCCTTGTCGTCCGCGTCGGCGGCCTCGGTCTGCGGGGTGCCGGCGACCGAGGTGCCGTCGGCGTTCGTGTGCACCTCGTGCTCGGTGCCGTCCTTCGTCACGACCAGGACCTCGTAGGCGGAGGCGCCCTGTTCCTGCTCGACCGAGATGACGGTGCCCGAGCCGACCTCGCCGCGCGCGGTGGCGACCGCTGCGAGCAGGGCCTTGTTCGAGCCGGCGGACGCCGCGCCGGACGCACCGGCCGAAGACGAAGCGGAGCCCGACGAGTCCGTCGCCGACGAGCCGGCCGAGCCGGTGTCGTCGTCCGAGTCGTCGCTGGCGCAACCGGTGAGTGCGAGCGCCGCGACGATCGGCAGGGCGGCGAACGCGGCGATGCGGCGGGCGGAGGGCTTCTGGTGCTGGGTACGGAGGTTCATGTGGACGAGCATCGCGTCGGGGTGCTGAAGCAGCCCTGAAGCCGCCTGTTCAGCCGCCGAGTGCGATGCGGACGACGAAGCGCGCGCCGCCGAGCGGGGACGTGACCACGGTCGTGTCGCCGCCGTGAGCCCGCACGGCGTCGCGGACGATGGCGAGGCCGAGCCCCGCGCCGCCGGCGTCCCGGCTGCGGGCCTCGTCGAGACGGACGAACCGCTCGAAGACGCGCTCGCGCTCGTCCTCGGGGACGCCGGTGCCGTCGTCGTCGACCGTGAGCACCGCGGACCCGTCGTGTTCGGTGAGCGACACCGTGACGCGTGTGCTCGCGTGCCGGACGGCGTTGTCGACGAGGTTCCGGACCACCCCCGCCAGCACGCGCTCGTCGCCGAGGACCCGCGCTGCGGAGATCGCCGAACCGTCCACCCGGACCGCCGGGGCGTCGCCGTCCCGCGCGGGCGCGACACCGGTCGTCGACCGTGCCCGCGCCACCGCGTCCAACGCCAGGTCGTCGAGGTCGACGGGGCGCCGCGTGCGGATCCCGCCCTCGTCGAGGCGGGAGAGCTCGAGCAGCCCGGTGACCAGGTCCTGCAGGCGCACCGCCTCGGACCGGACGACGTCGGCGAGGTCGGCCACCTCGGTCCGCTCCGGGTGCGCGACGGCGACCTCGGCGTGCTGCCGGATCGACGCGATCGGCGACCGGAGTTCGTGGGAGGCGTCGGACACGAACCGCCGCTGGCTCTCGGCGGACCGTTCGAGGCGGTCGAGCATGGCGTTCATGGTGCTCGCGAGCCGGGCGACCTCGTCGCCGGTGTCCGGCACCTCGACCCGGGCGTCCGGACGGGCCGTCCGGATCGTCTCGACCTCGGTGCGCATCCGCTCCACGGGCCGCAGCGAGCGTCCGGTGACGGCCCAGGTGACCGCGACCAGCAGGAGCACCAGTACGGGCACCCCGACGGCGAGGAGCACGACGGCGGTGCGGACCGCGGTGTCGGCCTGGTCGAGCGTGGCACCGTAGACGAGCGTCGCCTCGCCGCCGCCGGGCAGGTCCACGTCGTCCGCCACGAGCAGCCAGCGTTCGCCGTCGTGGGTCCACCGGGACTCGTCGGCGGTGGGCAGGGCAGCGCCGTCGGCGTCCTCGCCGTGCGCCAGGACCGCCCCGCCGTCGCCGATCACCTGCACCAGGACGTCCTCGTAGCCGGTCACCGCGGCCGCACCGTCCGCCTCGACCCGGGAGGACACCTGCTCGAGACCGGCCTCGGCCGAGGTGCGCACGCCGTCGAGCAGCACGAGCCGCAGCACGACGACGAACGCGACGGCACCGATGACCAGGGCCGCGAGGACGACGACCCCGGCGCCGAGGGTGGTGCGGGCCCGGACCGACCGAGGGCGCCGTGGCCTTCCTCGTGCGGCCCCGCTCGCACGGGGGTTCGGCCGCTCAGCCACCGTCCGCCGCCAAGCGGTACCCGGCGCCGCGGACCGTCTCTATCGCGGCACGCCCGAACGGCCGGTCGAGCTTCCGGCGGAGGTGTCCGACGTACACCTCGACGATGTTCGGGTCGCCCTCGAAGTCGACGTCCCAGACGTTCTCGATGACGTCGCGCTTCGACCGGACCTGTCCCGGGTGCCGTGCGAGGTACTCGAGCACGGCGAACTCGCGGCTGGTCAGCTCGACGGGGGTCTCGCCGCGCGCCACGGTGCGCGCCGCGGGGTCGACCACCAGGTCGCCGAGGGTCAGCA
This sequence comes from Curtobacterium sp. MCPF17_003, assembly GCF_003224385.1. Lineage (NCBI taxonomy): Bacteria > Bacillati > Actinomycetota > Actinomycetes > Micrococcales > Microbacteriaceae > Curtobacterium > Curtobacterium sp. MCPF17_003. The sequence continues at coordinate 9,509 of NZ_QKLC01000009.1, forward strand.
CGGTGGGGCGCTCGCGGGCACCCCGTCGGACGAGCGCCCGCAGCCGTGCCACGAGCACCGGGTGCGAGAACGGCTTGGTGACGTAGTCGTCGGCCCCCGCGTCGAGCGCCTCGACCTGGTCCCACTCGCCGTCCTTGGCGGTCAGCATGAGCACGGGGGTCCAGTCGCCGTCGGAGCGGAGCTGCGCGCACACGGCCCAGCCGCTCAGGCCGGGCATCATCAGGTCGAGCACGATCGCGTCGTAGCGGAACTCACGCGCGTGCCACAGACCGTCCACGCCGTCGTGCGCGACGTCGACCGCCCATCCCTCGGCCTCGAGGCCGCGGCGCACGCCGTCGGCGAGCCGGACCTCGTCGTCGACCACCAGCACCCGCATGGGGTCGATCCTGCCGTGCCCCGCTGAAGCAGGGCTGAAGCGGCCCGCGAGCGCGGCTCGCGACGGTGACCGGGGGCGGACGGGAGGCCCGTGGCGGCGGCGCCACGGGCCTCCCGTCCGGTGGCGGTCCGGACCAGAGCCGCGCCGCCTCGGCCGGCTCAGACCAGCAGCAGGATCCCTGCGATCACGGACGCGACGGCGATCGCGAGCGCGACGAGCAGGAGCACGAGGTGCACCGTGTAGAACGTCGTCGGCTTGCCTGCGGCGTCGCGGGCACGCGAGTCCTTCGCGACGCGCTGGAAGAAGCGCGGCCAGGTGACGACGTTGAAGACGGCGCCGATGAACAGGACGACTGCGGCGAAGACGAGCACGGGACGATCCTAGTGAACGCCGGGGGCGACGATGCTGGTACGGGGTTGCCGGGCGGGTGGTGCTCGGCCGCCCCCAACGCGGCCGAGTCCCGACCCGGCAGGCCACAGGATCTGTAGCACCTGCTACAGACTGTACACGGCCTGTTCGGCAGCGTCGAGGGACTACGCGGTCTCGAGGGCGGCCTCGGCGTCGGCGAGGGCGACACGCTCGGCGTCGGTCAGCGACGCCCGTGCACCCCGCACGCCGTCGTTGATCTCGACGATGCGGCGACTGAGCCGGGTCGCGGGGTCGTCGGTCGGCGGGTAGGCGTTGTCCACACCGATCCGGTCGTGCAGCGGCGCCAGGCGGCGCAGCGCATCGTCCACGAGGCGGGCCCGGCGTCGGCGGGAGATCCGGTGCCCGACGACGAGCAGGAGCATGCCGGACGCCACGCACAGCACGGCTCCCGGCGTGGTGACGTCGTAGGGCAGCGAGAGCGCGTGCGTGACGTCCAGGTCACCGGCGACGTGCGCGACGTCCATCACGACGACCACGACCATGCGGACGACCCCGAGGACCCCACCGAGGACCAGGACCCACAGCCCCACCAGGTCGGTGGTCGTCCGGGCTTCGCGCAGCCGGAGCACGCAGATGAACCCCGTCGCGCCGAGGGCCACCCCGAGGTAGACGGTCTGCGCGATCGAGTAGACGGTGGCCGCCGGGTGCGAGCCGGCGTCGAGCATGAAGGTCGTCGTGGTCGCGGGCTTGTCGAGCACGGTGAACGCGACGACGACCACCACGACGACCACGGCGAAGGACACCACGACCGCGTTCCGGAGCCAGGGCCGCGCCGCGCCGACCGCCTTCGCCACGCCCCACAGCAGCGTGCTCGTGCCGGCCACCATGAGGCAGTCGCTGATGACGGTCACGACGTTGTACCCGCCGAGCAGCGGGTCGAGCCACCGGTACAGCGGGTCGACGTTCGTCACGATGGTGGCGGCGAAGAGCAGGAACGTGAACGCCAGCGTGCGGTCCTGCCCGCGTTGCAGGACCAACAGCACGATCGTCCCGACGATGAGCAGCACCGCCTGGACGACGGCGATGATCACCCGAAGACCCCTCGGAAGGCGCTCGGGCGGCCGCGGTGCTGGCGGATCACGGTGGCCAGGCGGTCGGCGAAGACCTCGGCCTCGTGCTCGTACGTGTTCGAGAACATGCCGCGGGCCAGCGCACGCTCGACCTTGTACTCGGGCAGGTCGGGGATGACATCGCGGATGTACGCGCTCTGCGGGGCGTGCTCCTGGTGCCGGTGCAGCACGTGCCCGAGCTCGTGGCCGATGACGAACGACCGGAACGTCGGCGAGGCTGTCGGTGAGATCATCACGAGGTGCGCGTGCTCGAGCGTGGCCACGAAGCCGCAGACGGGCTCGGCGGCCAGGAACGACTCCTCGCGCACCACGATCGGCTTGCCGACGACGTCGGCGGCGGCGGCGACGGCCTGGTCGACGTCCGACCACCCCTCGGCGGCGCCACGAGCCCAGAACGCCTCGACGAGGGCGTCGGTCATGCGACGCTCCCCCGCTGCGATTCCTCCTCGAGCACCTCGGCGATGCGCCGCAGCGCGTCGGGTGAGAGTTCACCGGGGAAGGTCCGGGCCGCGAAGCCGCTCACGCGGGCGGAGCGCAGGGAGCGGACGAGGGCGAGCTGGGCCCCGATCCGTTCCGGTACCTCGCTGTCCTCGAGCAGGAAGCGTTCGTCGACCTCGAAGTACCCGGCCAGCAGGCGCAGGAGCTCGGTGTCGCGGTTGCGGCGGCCGTCGCCCGAGAGCATGTAGGTCCACTTCGCCCGCGACAGCGACCCGCCGTGTGCCGCGACGTACTCCTCGATCGAGGAGAACGGCACCGGGGCGCCACGCTGCGACTCCTCGAAGTCGAGGAGCAGGTTGAGGCGCCGCGCGAGCTCGGCGGCGTCGAGCGCCCCGCCCTTCAGATCACCCGTGTCCATGTCGGACTCCTCCCCAGCCGTGTCCGCGCGAGGTGTGGGTCCGGCGCGTGGACGCCATGCTAGCGCGGGCGCCCGACACCCGCGCCGCTACCCTCGTGGGCATGCCCCGCCGCTTCCCCGCCACCGTCGCGGCACCGGTCGAGCACGAGATCGTCATCACGAAGTCGCGGTTCATCACCACCGTGGCACCGGTCTCCGGCGTCGAGGACGCCGACCGCGTGATCACCGAGGTCCGGCGGCGGTACTGGGATGCCCGGCACAACTGCACGGCGATGGTCACCGGCGTGCTCGGCGACCAGGCCCGATCCTCGGACGACGGCGAGCCCTCCGGCACCGCGGGCGTCCCCATGCTCGAGGTCCTGCGACGCCGCGACCTGACCGACGTCGTCGCGGTCGTCACGCGGTACTTCGGCGGGGTGAAGCTCGGTGCGGGCGGACTGGTCCGGGCCTACTCGACCTCGGTGTCCGAGGCGCTCGACACGGCGGTCCTCGTCCGCCGCGAGGCCCTGACGCAGGTGCGCTTCGACGTCGACCACGCCGACGCCGGACGGCTCGACAACGTGCTGCGCGACTGGGTCCGGCACCACCACGCGACGCTCGGTCCGACCGAGTACGGGCAGTCGGCGACCTTCGAGGTGTGGGTCCCCCACGAGGCGCTCGGAGCCCTGACCGCCGACCTCGCCGCCGCGTCGGCCGGTTCGCTCGAACCCGTCGTCGGCGAGGAGCGGATCGTCGACGTCCCCGTGGACTGAATTCCGCGTGGACTGACGTCCGCGCGGACCGACGTCTCCGTGGACCGGATTCCCCGGTTCGACGCACCCCGGGCGTGTCTCGACGTCGACGCGTCCACACCCCCGGAACGCACGAACGCCCCGACTCGATGAGCCGGGGCGTTCGTCCTACGGTGCACCCCCTCGGACTTGAACCGAGAACCCACTGATTAAGAGTCAGTTGCTCTGCCAATTGAGCTAGAGGTGCATGTTCCGGCTTCCGTGCCGCAACGGGAATCAACAATAGCATGGGTTTCGCGCGCCCACGACCACTCGTGGGCGCACGACGCGAACAGGAGCACCATGACCGACCGTCTCGTCCCCGGCGACACCGCCCCCGACTTCACGCTGCCCGACCAGGACGGCGTCCGGCACTCCCTGGCTGCCCTGCGCGGCAAGAAGGTCATCGTGTACTTCTACCCGGCAGCGTCCACCCCGGGCTGCACCACCGAGGCCTGCGACTTCCGCGACAACATGTCCTCGCTGCAGGCCGCCGGCTACGAGGTCCTCGGTGTCTCGAAGGACGAGCAGGCGAAGCTCAAGACGTTCCAGCACGAGCAGGCGCTGACGTTCCCGCTGCTGAGCGACCCCGACCTCACCGTGCACAAGGCCTACGCGGCCTGGGGCGAGAAGAACAACTACGGCAAGATCGTCACCGGCACGATCCGGTCCACGATCGTGGTCGACGAGGACGGCGCCGTGCAGCTGCCGCTCTACAACGTCAAGGCGACCGGTCACGTGGCGAGCCTGCGGAAGAAGCTCGGCCTGGTCTGAGGACCGGCCACGCACCGCAAGGCCCGGTGCCGGTTCTCGGAACCGGCACCGGGCCTCCAGTGCGTCCGGACCAGACCGTCTACTCGGCCGGGCGCGCGAGTGCGGCCGTCACCGACCGCGACAGCACCAGTGTGATCCCGAGCAGGGCCGGGACGAGCAGCAACCAGCCGACTGCGGCGACCCGGAAGACGCCCTGGAACGCCCCGATCGCGATGGCGCCCTGCAGCACCTGCCAGACGATGATGCCGGAGCGCACCCACGCACGGCCCTGCCACAGGCCGTTCAGCAGCGCACCGAGCCAGAGCGCAGCGATGGCGACGAGGACGGTGAGGGCGATGCCGGAGGCGATGCTCGTGGCCGGGGCGACGAGCAGTTCGACGACCAGGACGACCGTCACGACCACCAGCGCGAGGAACTCGAGGCCGACCACGGCGAGCAGCCCCAGCATCGCCGGCGACCGGCGCGCGACGGGTGCGGAGGGATCGGCGTCGTTCGGGGTGTCGTCGTGCACAGTGATCCTCCAGCATCGGAACCCTTGATTTGGCCCTACCAGTATGGAACGATATTGGAGGTCGTTTGGACGGCACGATGTGGTGTGCGTCTCCCGTGGTTCATCGCTCCTCCCCCGAGCGTCTCGCGGGCGTCAGACACGCTTCCTGCGGACTCCTCCCCACAGTTGTCCCCTCCATGCCGCATGCATGGTCAGCGGTCCGATCCCCCGAACCACGGCCCCGGCCTGCCGTTCGAGCATCGACATCAAGGAGCACCACACATGGACTGGCGTGACAAGGCTGCCTGCCTCACCGCAGACCCCGAGCTCTTCTTCCCCGTCGGGAACACCGGGCCCGCCGTCGACCAGATCGAGAAGGCCAAGTCGGTCTGTGCGCGTTGCACGGTCACCGAGATGTGCCTGCAGTACGCCCTCGAGAACAACCAGGACTCGGGTGTGTGGGGTGGTCTCAGCGAGGACGAGCGTCGTGCGCTGAAGCGTCGCGCCGCCCGCGCTCGCCGCGCGTCCTGACCCCGGTCGTCTGACACCACGACGCCCGTCGTCCCCCCGGGGGCGGCGGGCGTCGTCGTGCGCGCGGGGCCGATTCTGCAAGACACCGGTGTTCACGCGTCGAACACCGGAACGCGGGTGTTCGACCGGCGAACACCGGTGTCTTGCGATCTCGGAGCGGGCGTCAGGCGGGGGCGGTCAGCCAGCGGAACGGGATCGTGATCGTCACCTCGGTGCCGCTGCCCGTCAGGGTGTGCCAGTCGATGGTGCCGCCGAGCTCGCCCTGGATGAGCGTGCGGACGATCTGCGTGCCGAGGCCCGAGCCGACCTTGCCCTCGGGCAGGCCCACGCCGTTGTCGCGGACCTCGATCTCCAGGTGGTCGTCGAAGCGGCGGGCGACGATCTCGACCTCGCCGTCACGGCCGTCCAGCCCGTGCTCGACGGCGTTCGTCACGAGCTCGGTGAGGCCGAGGGCGAGCGGCGTCGCGGCCTCGGACGGCAGCACCCCGAACTCGCCGGTCTTCTTCGGGTGCACGGTCGTGTTGTGCGACGCGGCGACCTCGGTGACGAGCTTGAGCACCGAGTCGAACACCTCGTCGAAGTCCACCGTCTGGCTGAGGCCGCTCGACAGGGTGTCGTGCACGACGGCGATGGCGGCGACGCGGCGCATGGCGTTCTGCAGCGAGGTCCGCGCTTCTTCCGAGTGCGTTCGACGCGCCTGGATCCGCAGCAGGGACGCCACCGTCTGCAGGTTGTTCTTCACGCGGTGGTGGATCTCGCGGATCGTGGCGTCCTTGGTGATGAGCTCGCGCTCCTGGTGCCGCAGCTCGGACACGTCGCGGCAGAGCACGATGGCACCGATGCGCTCACCGTGGTCGCGGAGCGGGATCGATCGGAGCGACACCGTGACGCCCTTCGACTCGATGTCCGCCCGCCACGGTGCACGACCGGTGACGACGAGCGGCAGCGACTCGTCGACGTCGAGCTGGGCGCCGATGAGCTCGGTGGTGACCTCGGCGAGGGACTTCCGCTCGAGTTCCCCCTCGAAGCCCATGCGGTTGAACGCGCTCAGGCCGTTCGGGCTCGCGAACGTGACGATGCCGGCGGTGTCGAGGCGCAGCAGGCCGTCGCTGGCACGGGGCGCACCACGACGGGGGCCCGCCGGCGCACCGAGGTCGGGGAAGTCACCGGTGGCGATCATGCCGAACAGGTCGTTTGCGCTCGCGGTGAAGTTGAGCTCCTGGCGGCTCGGGGTCCGCATCTCGTCCTGGTTGGAGTGCCGGGTGACGACCGCGATCGGCCGCTCGGTGGTCTCGGCGCTCTTCGCGCTCAGGCGGCGGAGCACCGGGATCGCGCGGACGCGGGTCGGGGTGTCCTCGTACCAGTCCGGCTCGGCGGAGTCGACGACCCGTGACCCGGCGAAGCTCTCGGTCACCTGGCCGCGCCACTCCTCGCGGATCTCCTGTCCGACGATGTCGCGGTAGAACAGCGTCGCCGCGGAACTCGGCCTGGCGTGTGCGACGGCCACGAACGAGCCGTCCTCGGCGGTCGGGACCCAGAGCACCATGTCGGCGAAGGACAGGTCGGCGAGGAGCTGCCAGTCCCCCACGAGCAGGTGGAGCCACTCCACGTCTGCTTCCGAGGAACGGCCTTGCGCGAGGACGAGGTCACTGAGGGTCGACACCCAGCCAGTCTAGGTCCGACGCCTTGTGGAGAACGTCGCCCTCTCCACAGGGTAGACCGGTGTGTATTTTGTATGTTGCACGCCCCATACGCTCGCTCCAACGACGGAAGGGGCAGGGGTGGCAGAGCAGGCACGCCGCATCGATCACGAGACGACGACGGCGCATCCACCGCCGTTGCGGGTCGTCGAACCGCCGCCGGAGCCCGCCACGGCGACCGGCCCCCCGGACCCGGCGACGACCGCACGAGCGCTCGGGCTCTGCGTCGCCGAGGTGCTCACCGGCGCGCGGGAGGTCGACAGCATCGCCCGGTGGATCAGCGACGACGTGCAGCGGCACCTGCAGCAGCGGGCCGCGGTGGCAGCGCACGCCCGGGGCTCCGGTCGGCGGGCACGCGGGCGCCCGGTACTCCGGGTCGGCAGCGTCCTCGTCTGCCGCCCGGCGGCGGGGGTTGCCGAGGCGACGGTGGTCGTGCACACGCGCAGCCACGCGCGGGCGGTCGCCATGCGACTCGAAGAGCGACACGGACGGTGGCAGGCGACCGCGATCGGGGTCCTGTAGTCGGGTCGGGTGGCGGACAGACGGGAGGCACGGTACCAGCTGGCACCGTGCCTCCTGTCCTGTGTGGACGCTAGTTCTTCTTGGCGGCCTGGCGACGCTCGGCGCGGTTGCTCGCCGCGGCCTGACCGGAGGCCGTGGCCGCGTTGCCGAACGCGGAGCCCTGCTCCGGCTCGGCGGCCGCTTCGGCCTCGGCCTGGGCGCGCTGCGCACGAGCGGTCGCGGCCTGCTCGAGGCGACCCTTCTCGTCGCGGACCTCGACCTCGCCATCGATCGACGGCGCCGAGTACTCGAGGCCGGAGACCTCGTCCTCGCCGAGACCCTTGGCCTCGATCACCGCGTTCTCGCCGTCGGACTGCACCTGGACCTCGAGGTTGAACAGGTAGCCGACCGACTCTTCGCGGATCTGTCCCATCATCGTCTGGAACAGTGCGTAGCCCTCGCGCTGGTACTCGACCAGCGGGTCGCGCTGCGCCATGGCGCGGAGGCCGATGCCGTCCTTCAGGTAGTCCATCTCGTACAGGTGGTCGCGCCAGCGGCGGTCGATCACCGAGAGCACCACGCGACGCTCGAGCTCACGCATCGCCTCGTCGCCGAGGAGCTCCTCACGCTGCTGGTAGGCCAGCTTGGCGTCCGAGAGGATCTCGCGGGCCAGGAAGTCACGCGACGCCTTGCCCTTCGAGCCGGCCTCGGTGATGACCTCGTCGATGGAGATCGAGATCGGGTAGAGCGTGCCGAGCTCGGTCCACATGGCGTCGAGGTCCCAGTCGTCCGGGGAGCCTTCGCCGGTGTGGCTGTCGATCACGTCGTCGATGACGGCCTTGAGGAACGACTGCGCGCGGTCGTGCAGGTCGTCGCCCTCGAGGATGTGGCGGCGGTCGCTGTAGATCGCCTCGCGCTGGCGGTTCAGGACGTCGTCGTACTTCAGGACGTTCTTGCGGATCTCGGCGTTGCGGCCCTCGACCTGCGCCTGGGCGGACCGGATCGCACGGCCGACGAGCTTGTTCTCGATCGCCAGGTCGTCCGGCACGTTCGAGCGGCCCATCAGGCTCTCGGCGGCACCGGAGTTGAACAGGCGCATCAGGTCGTCGGTCAGCGACAGGTAGAAGCGGCTCTCGCCCGGGTCACCCTGGCGGCCGGAACGACCACGCAGCTGGTTGTCGATGCGGCGCGACTCGTGGCGCTCGGTGCCGAGCACGTAGAGGCCGCCGACGGCGCGGACCTTGTCGCCCTCTTCCTCGACCTCGGCCTTGACGCGGGCGAACACGTCGTCCCACGCGGCCTCGTACTCGTCGGGGGTCTCGGTCGGTGACAGGCCCTTGGCGTGCATCTCCTGCACTGCGAGGAACTCCGCGTTGCCGCCGAGCATGATGTCGGTACCACGACCGGCCATGTTCGTCGCGACGGTCACGGCGCCGAAGCGACCGGCCTGGGCGACGATCGCGGCTTCACGGGCGTGGTTCTTCGCGTTGAGGACCTCGTGCTTGACGCCCTGCTTGGCGAGGAGCTTCGACAGGTACTCGGACTTCTCGACGCTCGTGGTGCCGACGAGGACGGGCTGGCCCTTCTCGTGGCGCTCCGCGATGTCCTCGGCGACCTGCTCGAACTTCGCCTTCTCGTTCTTGTAGACGAGGTCCGTCTGGTCGATGCGCTGCATCGGCTTGTTCGTCGGGATGGGCACGACGCCGAGCTTGTAGGTCGACATGAACTCGGCCGCCTCGGTCTCGGCGGTACCGGTCATCCCGGAGAGCTTCTGGTAGAGGCGGAAGTAGTTCTGCAGCGTGACGGTGGCGAGGGTCTGGTTCTCGGCCTTGACCTCGACGCCCTCCTTCGCCTCGATCGCCTGGTGGATGCCCTCGTTGTAGCGGCGGCCCATCAGGATGCGGCCGGTGTGCTCGTCGACGATGAGCACCTCGCCGTTCATCACGACGTAGTCCTTGTCCTTCTTGAACAGGGCGACGGCCTTGATCGAGTTGTTCAGGAACGAGATGAGCGGGGTGTTCGCCGACTCGTACAGGTTCTCGATGCCGAGGTAGTCCTCGACCTTCTCGATGCCGGGCTCGAGGACACCGACGGTTCGCTTCTTCTCGTCGACCTCGTAGTCCTCGCCCGGGGTGAGGCGCTTGGCGATCGAGGCGAACTCGGTGAACCAGCGGTTGGCCTCGCCCGAGGACGGACCGGAGATGATGAGCGGCGTGCGGGCCTCGTCGATGAGGATCGAGTCGACCTCGTCCACGACGGCGAAGAAGTGGCCGCGCTGCACCATGTCCGAGGCCTGCCACGCCATGTTGTCGCGCAGGTAGTCGAAGCCGAACTCGTTGTTCGTGCCGTACGTGATGTCGGCGGCGTACTGCTCGCGGCGCTCGGCCGGGCTCTGGTTGGCGATGATGCAGCCGGTGGTCATGCCGAGCGCGCGGAAGACGCGGCCCATGATCTCGGACTGGTACGACGCCAGGTAGTCGTTGACCGTGATGACGTGCACGCCGCGCGACGGGATCGCGTTGAGGTACGCGGCGGTCGTCGCGACGAGGGTCTTGCCCTCACCGGTCTTCATCTCGGCGATGTTGCCGAGGTGCAGCGCGGCGCCACCCATGAGCTGCACGTCGAAGTGCCGCATGCCCAGGGTCCGCTTCGCGGCTTCACGCACGGCGGCGAACGCCTCGGGCAGGAGGTCGTCGAGGGTCTCGCCGTTGGCGTACCGCTCGCGCAGCTCCTTGGTCTCGTCGTGGAGTTCCTCGTCGGTGAGGCTCGAGAAGTCGTCCTCGAGGTCGTTGATGGCCGAGGCGTACGCCTTCAGCCGACGGAGGGTTCGTCCTTCGCCGATGCGGAGGACCTTCTCCAGCACGTTTGCCACGTGAACTCCTTACGAGGTCGTCGCGCGCGACCTGCGCGCCCGATCGACCAGTCATGCTAGCAACCTGCGAACGCACGGCGCTGTGAGCGGCGCGGCTCTCGCGGACACGGGTGTGCGCGGCCCGCGAACGGACCGCGCACACGGTGCGGGACCGGAGGTCCCGCGTCGGATCAGGCGATCGCGGCTGCGCGCTCCGCGTCGGTGTCCGCGTCGACCGAGGCCGGCGCCTGGCCGGCGGGCACCTCGTCGATGCCGATCACGCCGTAGTCCCAGCCCTTGCGTCGGTACACGACACTCGGACGGCGGGTCTCGGCGTCGAGGAACAGGTAGAAGTCGTGCCCGACGAGCTCCATGTAGTACAGGGCGTCGTCGACCGTCATCGGGGCGGCCTCGAAGACCTTGTGCCGGATGACGACCGGGCTGTAGACCTCGTTCTCGTCCTCGGCGGTCTCCTGGTCGACGACCGGGACGGCACCGGTCGCGACGTCCTCGATGAGCTTGCCGTCGGCCGGGACGACACCCATGCCGTCGAAGCCGCTGCCGGAGGCCTCGGCGACCGAGGTGGGGCGGTGCCGGCCGTGGTGCACCTTGCGGCGGTCACGCGCCCGACGGAGGCGTTCCATGATCCGCGCGAAGGCGAGGTCGAAGGCGGCGTACTTGTCCGACGCCGCGGACTCGGCCCGCACGAGCGGCCCCGGTCCGATCAGCGTGAGCTCCACGCGGTCCTCGCCCTGGCTGCCGCTCGACTTCTCGTGGTGGCGGCTGATGCGCACCTCGAACGCGAGGGCGCGGTCGGCGAGCACGTCGATCTTCTCGGACTTCTGTTCGACGTAGGTGCGGAAACGGTCGGTGACCCCGACGTTCCGGCCCGTGATCGTCACGTCCATGTGGCGGCTCCCATCCAGTGTCGGCGCGTCGCCTCCGTCCGGCGACCCGAACGCCTTGCCGCGAGGCTAGACCCGGTGCACTGTCGGCGTCACGGGGAGACGGCGAGTCCGCCGCACACTCACCGGACACACAGAGGACACCGGGTGTTCACCGAGCATCAGTCGTCGACGCTCGCCACCGCGACGCAGCGCACCACCCGCCCGCCCGCAGCCCGCACCGCACGGACGCCCTCCGCCATCGTCACGCCCGTCGTGACGACGTCGTCGACGAGCACGACGTCGCGGCCGTCGACGCCGGTCGCACGCAGGGTCCCGACGGTCGCCGCGACGCGTTCCACCGCCGACCGCTCCTTCTGCCCCGGTCCGGATCGCCGGCGTCCGGTCGGCACGCGGACGAGCCGACCCGTGTGCCGGACACCACCACGGGCGAGCAACAGCACCACCGGGTCGAACCCACGCCGTCGGGCACCCGCCCGGGACGGCGGCACCCGGAGCACCACGGTGCCGTCCGGTGCCGCGGCGAGCGCCGCGCGGACGAGTGCACCGAAGCGGACGCCGAGCGGACGGGCGACGTCGACCCGGCCCCGGAGCTTGAGTTCGAGTACCAGGGTGCGGACCAGCCCCTCGTACTCGAAGGCCGCGTCGAGCCGGACGCCGGCGACCAGCCGGACCCGCCGGGGCCGTGCGGCGAGCGCCGCGCGGCACGGTGGGCAGAGCGCGCGGTCCGGGCGGCCACACCCCAGGCAGGTGACGGGCAGGAAGAGCCCGAGCACGGCGAGCAGGGCGTCGCGCCACGGGCTGGAGGCATCATCAGTGGGCACGCCCACGACTGTGGTGGTGACCGGACGACGGCGGTGGACCGGTGCGCCGGACGGTGGACGGGCCTCCGGGCCGGGTGGGGTGTGGAGGACCGTCGTGTCAGCGCTGGACGCCCAGCACGTCGGCGGTGACGCCCGTCGTGTCAGCGCTGGACGCCGAGCACGTCGGCGGTGACGCCCGTCGTGTCCCAGCCGCCCCCGGTGGACTGCAGGACGTCGCCGTTCGACATCCGGAGCAGCAGCGCGCCGCCGCTGCCCCCGCTGATCGCGGTGGCGCGCCCATCGGGCTTCGGCAGGGTGCTCGACTTGCCGCCGATGGTGGTTCGGACGATGTTCGGACCGGTGGGCGTCTGCCCGACCGAGGCGACGTCGGTGTCGTTCACCCACGCGGCGTCTACCGCGGTGCCGCTGGCGGCCTGCACCCGGACGGGGGCGCCGAACGAGGTCGGTGACCGGTCGGGACCGCGGATGATCGCCATCACGTACAGGCCGGGGCCGTCCGAGGTCTCGATGAGCGCGAGCGCCCTGGTCGAGTCGCGGGACACCTGGAACGACACGAGGTCGCCGCGCGGCAGGGTGGTGCGCACCTGGTGGGGGTCGCCGCCGAGGCCGTACGCGGTGATGTGACGGGTGTCGGAGTGCTGCCCCGCCCAGACGAAGCCGAGGTCGTCGACGGCGGGGGCGACGAGGTCGTCGCGGGCATCGACGCGCAGGCGGTCCTTGCCACGCACGACGACGACGCCGTCCCGGTTGCCGACGGCGGCGGTGGTGCCGGACGCCGACAGGGCGATCGAGGTCGGGTCGAGGCCGGCGATCGCGGCCCCGACGCCGCTACCGAGTTCGGCGACCTTGCCGGTGCCCGAGGCGGCGTAGCCGACGACGCCGTCCTCGTCGACCAGGGGTCGGGGGTCGACGTCGGGGTTCTGCTGGGCGTCCGCTCCCCCGGAGTCCGGCACCGACAGCGTGGCGCCCTCGATGGTCATCGACACCGACGAGATGGTGGCGACCGAGGCGAGGGACTTGCTGAGCTGTTCGCGCATCCGGACCTTGTCGACGGTGCTCGCGCGCAGGGCGTCGCTCGACAGGTCGACGAGGGCGGTGCCGCTGTCGATCGTCACCGCGTTGAGGGACAGCTGCGTGCCCTCGGGGAACGACGAGACGACGGCGCCCTTCAGCCAGTCGGCGGGACCGGCGAGCAGGGCGCTGGCGATGCGGGTGCTCGTGGAGGACCGGGCGAGGAACCAGCGCTGGTCGGGCACGAGGAAGCGGTAGGTCGGGTCGTAGAAGTACAGCGCGTGCGGCTGGAACACCGACTCGAAGCTGACCGGCGACAGGATGATGCCGTCCGGGGCGTAGGCGATGCGCCACTCGCCGTCCTCGCGGACGAACTGGAACGTCAGCGTCGACGAGGTCGGGCGGACGGCCTGGGTGTACTCCCCCTCGGCGTCGACCGTGGCGCTGGCCGTCATCGTGTAGGTGAGCTCGCGGTCGTCAGCGCGCTCGACGGTGCCGCTGCCGTCCCGGATCGTGACGCCCTGCCGCGGGTTCCACTGCTGGGCGAAGTCGGCGGCCAGGAACTGCCGGGCGATCGCGTAGTTGTCCTGGGCTCCGGTGGCGGCGGCGATGAACCCGCGGAGGATCGCCGTCTGGTCGGACCCGGTGATCGGCTTGTCCGGCCGGAAGTCGACGCCCGAGAGCGACTCGTCCTTGATCGTCTGCCCGGTACGCACGGCCCCGTCGGTCGGGATGGCGGCGCAGGCGGTGACCGCGAGCAGGCTGACCGCGGCGAGCGCGACGGCGAGGACGTGGCGGATCGGGTGGCGCATCAGGACTCCTCTCGCACGGCTCGGGGGCCGTCGTACGACTCGTCGAGCTCGGGCAGCGGGATGGCCGAGGTGGCGGTCGTGCCCTGCTCGTTGCGGGGCAGGGTGAGCACGAACGTCGAGCCCTCGCCCGGTCGGGACCACACGTCGATGCGACCGCCGTGGAGCTTCGCGTCGCCGAGGCTGATCGCCAGTCCGAGGCCGGTGCCCCCGATGGTGCGCTTGCGGCTCGGGTCGGCACGCCAGAAGCGGTCGAAGACGCGGGCGGTGTCCTCGGGCGGCATGCCGACGCCCTGGTCGCGGACGGCGATGGCGACGGTGCGCGCGTCGCTGTCGACGACGACCTGCACGGGTTTCGCGTCACCGTGCTCGACGGCGTTGCCGACGAGGTTGCGGAGGATGCGGCGGACGCGCTTGGCGTCGAGGCGCATCGTGGTGTGGCCGCCGGGGGTCGCGAGCTGCAGCTCGACGCCGGCGCGTTCGGCGAGGGGACGGAATTCGTCCACGATGTCCGCGGCGAGGGACGCCGGCACCACGGGCGCGGTGTCGAGCTGCACCGCCTGGGCGTCGTACCGCGAGATCTCGAGCAGGTCGGCGAGGAGCATCTCGAAGCGTTCTACCTGCGCGTGCAGGAGCTCGGCGGACCGGCCGACCGATGGTTCGAACGCGTGCCGGGAGTCGTAGAGCATGTCGCCGGCGAGCCGGATCGTGGTGAGCGGGGTGCGGAGCTCGTGCGACACGTCGGACACGAACCGCTGCTGCACGCGGGAGAGCTCGGCGAGCTGGGTGATCTGGCGGCTGACCGCCTCGGCCATCCCGTTGAAGCTCCGCGCCAGGGTCGCCAGGTCGTCCTGCCCGCGCACCGGGATGCGTTCGTCGAGGCGCCCCGCGGCGATCTTCCGGCTCGTCTCGGCGGCACCGCGGATCGGCACCACGACGAGCCGGACGACGAGCGACGTGACCAGGGCGATGAGCACCATGAGCGCCACACCGCCGATCGAGAGCGTCTGGGAGACGAAGTCCAGGGTCTGCTGCGCATCGGAGAGGTCGTAGACCAGGTAGAGCTCGTACTGGCCGGCGCTCGGGATCTGCAGCGTGGACCCGACGGCGAGCCCCGGCACCCGGCGCCCGTCGTCGTCGAGTTCGACGGGCTGCAGGCTGAGGCGACCGGTGTTCTGCCCGACCTCCTTGCGCAGGGCATCGGTGATCACCGCGTCCGGGAAGTCCTGGCTGGCGATGGTCTGCAGCGTCTGCGGGGTGGACTGGCCCGGGCTCCGCTCGATGGCGATGCTCGTACCGCCCGGACTCGTCGTGTTCGACAGGATCGCCTGCTGCGCCTCGTTCTGCAGGGTCTCCAGCTCGGACTGGTTGTTGTCCTCGGCCGCCGTCGCCGCGTCGAAGATCCCCTGGGCGACGATGGTGGCCCGGGCCGACTCGGACTCGATCTGGTCGCGGCGCTGCGAGTAGACGTTCGTCGAGATGCTCACCATGACCGCGGTGCCGATGATCGCCACCGCGAGCCCCGTCGTCATCACGGTGATGGCGACCGAGCGGAACATGAGCGACCGCCGCCACAGGTACGCGATCGGGCGCCAGGCGCGTCGGAGCCAGCGCCGCATCCGGCGACGGCTGCGGTCGACGACGCCGATCGAGACGGTGGCGCCGCCGGCCCCACCGGCGCTGCCGGCCCCGCCGGCGCGGCCCGAGCCGCGTGCCGAGCCCGACGGGCGCGTCGAGCCCGACGGGCGCGTCGAGGGCGGCACGGTGCTCAGGCTCCTCCGGCGCGGTACCCGACGCCGCGGACCGTGGTGACGGTCTTCGGGTTGTCCGGGTCGTGCTCGATCTTCGCGCGGAGCCGCTGCACGTGGACGTTCACCAGGCGGGTGTCCGCCTTGTAGTGGTAGCCCCAGACCTGCTCGAGCAGCATCTCGCGGGTGAACACCTGGTTCGGCTTCTCGGCGAGCGCCCGGAGCAGGTCGAACTCGAGCGGCGTGAGCGCGATCACGGTGTCCCCGCGGCGTACCTCGTGTCCGGCGACGTCGACCGTGACGTCGCCGACGTGCAGCACGGTGGCGTCGGACGCGCTCGGCCGCAGGCGGGTCCGGATGCGGGCGACGAGTTCCTTCGGGTTGAAGGGCTTCACGACGTAGTCGTCGGCGCCGTTCTCGAGCCCGAGGACGACGTCGGCGGTGTCGCTCTTCGCCGTGAGCATGATGATCGGCGTGCCGCTCTCGGCACGGATGCGCTTGCACACCTCGATGCCGTCGATGCCGGGCAGCATGACGTCGAGCAGGACGAGGTCCGGCTTGGTGGCGTGGAACGCGTCGACGGCGTCGTTGCCGTCGGCGCTGAACTCGGGTTCGTACCCCTCGGAGCGGAGCACGATGCCGATCATCTCGGAGAGGGCCTGGTCGTCGTCGACGACGAGGATGCGCGGTGTCATGTGATCTGGACTCCGGGTGGCGTGCGGGAGTGCCGTGGTCGGCACGTGTCCCCACACGATAGCCGAGGCCCCGCCACGCGGGGTTTTCCGCCAGGATGGGGGTGGACCGCGCATCGCTGGCTCGGTCCGACACGACGAGGGGGCTGGAGTCATGTCCGATTGGCACACACCGGGCGGTGGGCAGCAGGGTGCGCCGACGCCGCCGTCGTCCGGACCGGCGCAGGGACCAGGACCCCGGCCTGGAGGCCCGCCCCGCTTCTCCGTGCCGCCGCAGCCCGCCCCGGGGCCGGGTCCGGGGCGACCGGGCGGACCGTCCGGCGGCTCGCGTCCGGTGATCCCGCTGCGCCCGCTCGGCCTCGGTGACGTCCTGGCCGGCGCGTTCACGGTGTTCCGCCGGAACGCCCGCGTGCTGCTCCTCTGGAGCGTGCTGCTGAGCGGCGTGCTCGGCCTGCTCTCGACGCTGGCCAGCACCTTCGGGCAGCAGGCGCTGCAGTCGCGGATGTTCTCGGCCCTCGACGGCGGCAGCGGTGCCGACTCGGTGGTCGCGGGCACGCTGACGCTCACGGCACTGCTCTCGGTCGTGCTGCCGTTCCTCGCCTACCTCGGCCGCGGGTTCCTGGTGGCGCCGGTCGCCGCGGACACCGGGCAGCGGGTGCTCGGCCGTCGAGCCACGTTCCGGGGGCTGTGGGCGCTGCTCGCCGGTCGTCGGTGGTCCGTCGTCGCCTGGATGCTCGTGCAGATCGGGGCCGGCGTGGTCCTCGCGATCCTGGCCGGGCTCGTGTTCTTCGGGGTGTTCGCGGCCATGGGGGCCGCGGACTCCGGCACCGGGTGGTTCGTGCTGGCGCTCGTGCTGTTCGTGCTCGGGATCGGTGTCGTCGTCGTGTGGCTCGCCACGCGCTTCGTGCTCACCGTCCCGACCATCGCGCTCGAGGGCCGGCCGGTCTTCGCCGCTGCCGCCCAGTCGTGGCGCCTGACCCGCGGGGCCTTCTGGCGGACCTTCGGCATCCTGCTGCTCGTGCAGCTCGTGTTCGGGTTCGCCGCGTCCATCGCGTCGATCCCGCTCACCATCGGCGCCGTGCTCATCGCAGGCACCTTCGACCCCCTCGGGCAGACGGGCGGCACGTCGGGTGCCGGTACCGGTGCGGTCATCGCCATCGTCGTCGGGAGCCTGCTCGCGATCGCGGTGCAGTGCATCACCGACGTGCTGAGCGCGTCGATCACCACGTTCCTCGCCATCGACCGGCGGATCCGCACCGAGGCCCTCGACCAGCGGATCGCGTCGCACCTCGACTCGGGGCAGCCGACCGACCCGTTCGCGCCGTCCGAGCCCGTCGCACGCCCGCCGTGGCCGCCGCAGCAGCAGTGGGCTGGCCAGCAGTGGCAGGCGCAGCAATGGCAGGCGCAGCAGCAGCCCTGGCAGCCCGCGCAGCAGCAGCCGTGGCAGCCCGGTCACCAGCAACAGCAGCCGCCGTGGCAGCAGGGTCCGGGCCAGGCACCGCCGAACGGCAGCGCGTGACGGCGGTCGACCCGGACGAGGCGCGTCGCCTGCTCGAGCGCGAACTCGACCGGTCCGCCTACGACGGCGCCCAGGCGACGTGGTGGGACCGTGCCTCGCGCTCCTTCCTCGACTGGCTCGGGTCGCTCCGCGCCGACGGCATCGACTCCCCCGCTGCGGCCCGCACCGCACTGGTGATCGCGATCGTGGTCCTCGTCGCGGTCGTCGTGCTCGTCGTCGTCGCCCGCGGGCTCCCCCGCCGGCGCGCACGGGCCGGAGACGGTGACACCGGCGGGGTGTTCGACGCGGACGACCTGCGCTCCGCCCGGGAACTCCTCGAAGCGGCCCAGGCCGCCGTCCGTCGCGCCGACTGGTCGGCAGCGGTGCTCGACGGGTTCCGCGCGATCGCCAGGGGCCTCGGCGAGCGCGACCTGGTGCCCGACGTGCCCGGAGCCACCGCGCGGACGATCGCCGCGCGGGGTGCCGTGCCGTTCCCCGCGTCGGCCGGTGCACTCGACGCGGCAGCGACCGCCTTCGACGCGGTCCGGTACCTCGGTGGCGAGGCCGACGAGGCCGCGGCCCTCCGCGTGCTCGACACCGAGCGCTCCGTCCGGCGGGCCCGCCCCGCCCGGGCCGAGGGACCGGTGGTGCCGGCATGACGACCGACACCGCCACGCGGACGAGCGCCGAAGCGACTCCTGCTCCGGCTCCGGCCGAGGGACGCCGGTTCCGCGTCGGGTTCTGGGTCGCCATCGTCCTGGTCGGCGTCCTGCTCGCCGCCCTGACCGCCCTCGTGCAGGGCACCGACCCGGACGCACCGCGCGCACTCGACCCGACCTCGACGACGGCCAGTGGTTCGGCCGCCCTGGTCCGGGTGCTCGAGCAGCGGGGCACCGCGGTCTCCGTCACCGACACGGTCGACGGCGTCGGCGGGATCGACGGCGGCACGGTGTTCATCGACGACGCCGACGGGGCGCTCGACCCCGCCGTCGCGGAACGCATCGCCCGCACGGCGCGGCACGTCGTGGTCGTCGGCACGAGCGGCGCCGGACTCGAGGCGCTCGGACTCCGGGTCGACCCGGCCGTCCAGGTCGACGGCGACGCCACCGTCTCGACGGCCTCGTGCGGGATCCCGGCGGCGGCCTCGGCTGCCCGGGTCACCACCGCCGGCTCCGGGTACACCGTGCACGACGAGGCCGCCGCGCGGTGCGCGCCGACGGGCGACCGCGGCTCGCGCGTCTGGGGTCTCGTGCGCACCGCGACGCCGGGCGGCGACGTCACCCTGCTCGGCACGACCTCGGCGTTCCGGAACGACACGATCACCACCGCCGGGAACGCCGCGCTCGCCCTCGGGCTGCTCGGCGCCGACGAGCGACTCGTCTGGTACACCCCGGCCGTCGGCACCCCCGACGCCGCTCCTACCCTCGGAGAGCTCGCCCCGCCGTGGGTCCCGAGCGCCCTCGCACTGCTCACCCTCGTCGCCGTCGCGGCCGGCGTCTGGCGGGGCCGACGGCTCGGCCCGCTCGTCGTCGAGCGGTTGCCCGTCGTCGTCCGTGCTGCCGAGACCACCGAGGGGCGCGCCCGGATGTACGCCCGCACCCGTGACCGCACCCACGCCCTCGACACCCTGCGCGTCGCCGCCGTCCGCCGCATCGGCCGGATGCTCGGACTGCCCCGATCGGCCCACGTCGACGAGGTCGTCCGGGCCGCGGCCCAGGCCACCGGCATTCCGCACACCCGTGTCGGTGCCGTGCTCGTCGGCGGGACCACCGACGACGACCGTGCGCTCGTCGACGGCACCGCGGCGCTCGACGACCTCGAACGCGCCGTGCGCCGGGCGACCTCCGGCGACCGACCGACCTCTGACCCCGACCGACCAGGAGCACGACCGTGACCGACCTGCCCCCTGCCACCACCGAGCACACCGCGCCGGAGCACGACCCCACGACCGCGGCCGGCTCCGACCTGCGCGACGCGTTCGGCCGGGTCCGCGCCGAGGTCGCGAAGGCCGTCGTCGGCCAGGAGGGTGCGGTGTCCGGAATGATCGTCGGACTCCTCGCGCAGGGGCACGTGCTGCTCGAGGGCGTCCCCGGTGTCGCGAAGACCCTGCTCGTCCGCAGCCTCGCCGCCGCGATGACGCTCGACACGAAGCGCATCCAGTTCACACCGGACCTGATGCCCGGCGACGTCACCGGGTCGCTCGTCTACGACGCCTCGACCGGCACGTTCCCGTTCCGCGAGGGCCCCGTCTTCACGAACGTCCTGCTCGCCGACGAGGTCAACCGCACGCCGCCGAAGACCCAGTCGGCCCTGCTCGAGGCGATGGAGGAACGCCAGGTGAGCGTCGACGGCGACGCCCGGGCGCTGCCCGACCCCTTCTTCGTCGCCGCGACGATGAACCCCATCGAGTTCGAGGGCACGTACACGCTGCCCGAGGCGCAGCTCGACCGGTTCCTGATGAAGCTGACCCTCGACATCCCGCCGCGCGACGTCGAGTGGCAGGTGCTCCGGCGCCACGCCGACGGGTTCGTGCCGCGTGACGTCCGGTCGGCCGGCATCACCCCGGTGGTCGGCGTCGACGAGGTGGTCCGTGCGCAGCGTGCCGTCCGCGCCGTCGGCGCCCGCGACGACGTGCTCGCGTACATCGTCGACCTCGCCCGGGCCACCCGGCAGGCACCGTCCGTCCGCGTCGGTGTCAGCCCCCGCGGTGCGACGGCACTGCTCGCCGCCGCCAAGGCCTGGGCCTGGCTCACCGGCTACGACGCGATCACCCCGGACCACGTGCAGGCCATGGCCCTGCCGGTCTGGCGGCACCGCCTGCGGGTCGCCGCCGACGCCGAGCTCGAGGGCGTCGGCGCCGACGGCGTGCTCCAGCAGGTGCTCGAGCAGGTGCGGGTGCCGATCTAGTGGCGGTCTCCGGCCGGTTCGTCGCGCTCCTCGCCGTCGCCCTCGTGCCCACCGTGCTGCTCGGCAGCGGGTGGGCCGGTCTGGCGTGGGTCGGGGTGGTGCTGCTCGCCGCGGCGCTCGACGTCGTGCTCGCCGCCGACCTGCGACGGGTCCGCGTGGAGCGGCGGATGCCCCGGCTCGCTCGACGCGACAGCACCGCGGACGGCACCCTCGTGCTCGCCAACGACGGCTCCCGCACGGTCCGCGGTGTGGTCCGCGACATGTGGGAGCCGTCGGCCGGCCACCGTCCCCGTCGGATCCGGATGGCGGTCCCCGCCGGGGAGCGGCGGACGGCCCGGATGCGCTTCACACCGTTCCGTCGTGGTCGACGCCGCACCACCGGGGTCGCCCTGCGGTCCTTCGGTCCCCTGGGCCTCGCCGCACGGCAGCGGGTCGTCGCGGCACCGGGCGAACTCGTCGTGACGCCGCCGTTCCGCTCCCGGCGGCACCTGCCGTCACGGTTGGCACGGCTCCGCGAGCTCGACGGCGAGACCACGCTGCAGCTCCGCGGGCACGGCACCGAGTTCGACTCGCTGCGCGACTACGTGCGCGGCGACGACGTGCGGTCCATCGACTGGCGCGCGACCGCGCGGCGGCAGGACCTCGTCGTCCGGACCTGGCGCCCGGAACGCGACCGGCGCGTCGTCGTCGTGGTCGACGCGGGCCGGGCGGGTGCCGGCCGTGTCGCCGACGAACCCCGACTCGACACGTTCATCGAGTCGGCGTTGCTCCTCGGTGCCCTCGCGGCAGCCGCCGGTGACCGCGTCGACCTGGTGGTCCTCGACGACACGGCGCACGACCGTGTGCACGGCGCCACCCGCACCGACGTCGTGCAGCGCTTCGGCGAGGCACTCGCGATGGCCGAACCGGGGCTCGCCGCGACCGACTGGGCATCCGTCCCCGCGCTCGTCGACTCGATCACGACCTCGCGCGCCATGGTCGTGCTCGCCTCGAGCCTCGACTCCGTCGGCGCCTCGGGCGACCTGCTCGCCGTGCTCCCGCGGCTGTCCCGACGGCACGCCGTCGTCGTGACGAGCATCGAGGACCCGGCCGTCCAGCGGATGGCGCGCGGCGGGGTGGACCCGGCCACGGCGATCCGAACCGCGCGGGGTGGACGGGTGCCTGGCCTCCCGACCGGCGCGGAGCGCGACGTCTACCGACGCGCCGCCGCCGAACGCACCCTGCTCGACGCGGACGGTGCGGCCGACGTCGCACGGCGTTCCGGTGCCGAGGTCGTGCGCGGCGCACCGGCGGACGTCCCGCCGCTCGTCGCGGACGCCTACATCCGGGCGAAGGCCAGCGGCCGGCTCTGAACCGGGACGGACGCTAGCCGGCCACCAGGGCGGTGGAGCCACGCTCGAACTCCTCGAGGTCGCCGCGCTCCCCCGCTCGGTACGCGCGGCCGCCGAGCACCCACTGGTAGGCGAGCACCGCGACCAGGGCGAGGGTGCCGATGCCGATCTTGATCGGCCACGGCCAGTCCTGCCGCGTCACCACGCCCTCGACGATGCCGGACAGCAGCAGGGTCAGGGTCAGGCCGATCGCGATGGTGATGAGTGCGCGGCCGTCCTCGGCGAGGGCCTGGGCGCGCGTGCGTCCGGGCCCCGGTGCCACCCACGACCAGAAGATCATCAGCCCCGCACCGCCCGCGAGGAACACCGAGTAGAGCTCGAGCTGCCCGTGCGGGGAGATGTAGAGGAAGAAGTCGGCCAGGCGTCCCTGGGAGTGCATGATCGCGGCGGAGACCCCGAGGCTGACGGCGTTCTGCATGATCGAGAACGGCACGAAGACGCCGGTGATGCCGAACGCCACCATCGTCGCGGCGATGTAGGCGTTGTTCGTCCAGACCTGCGCGGTGAAGGCCCCGAGGCCACGGTCGGAGTAGTAGTCGACGAAGTCCTGCGTGGCGTACCGGCGCAGGGCCTCGTCGCTGCCGAACGTCGCCGTCGCACCGGGGGTGGTGGTGATCCAGACGGCGACGATCGCCGCGATCGCCACCGTCGCGAGCGCGACCCAGATGCTCACCCAGCGGATCCGGTAGAGCGCCGCGGGCAGCTGCCGCGTGAAGAACAGGGTGACCGCGGTCAGCGGGTCGACGGGGGTGCCCGTGAACCGCAGGCGGGCGCGGAACAGCGTCAGCGAGAGCCGGTCGCCGGTCACGGTGCGCGGTGCGGCGCCCCGGATGCGGGCGAGGTCGGTCGCCGCCTCTTGGTAGCCGGCGACGAGCCGGTCGACGTCCGCTCCGGACCGGTGCCGGGCACGCGCCAGACGGTCGAGCTCCTGCCACCGGTCACGGTGCACCTCGGTGTAGGCATCCAGGTCCACGTGTTCCCCCTCAGGTCGCGCGATCTCCGACAGAATGATCCCATGCCGAAGCCCCGCACGCCGCGTGACCTCGCCGACGCCCGGTTCTCGCGCGACCTCGACGAGACCGCCGACGAGCTGGTGGTGGGCGAGGGCGTCGCGCTCGACGTCCAGCCGGCCGGACTCGTGCTGCGGCTCGCGGCCGCGCTGCTGGACGGCCTGTGCGTCCTCGTCCTGTTCGTCCTCGCGCTGTTCGGCGTCTCGCGGCTCTGGCCGAGGGGACTCGAACCAGCCTGGGGCGCAGCGCTCGGCATCGTGCTGCTCGTCGTCGTGCTCGTGCTGGTCCCCGCCGCGGTCGAGACCGTGACGAAGGGGCGGAGCGTCGGACGGTTCGCCACCGGCACCCGGGTCGTCCGGCTCGACGGCGGCGCGATCGGGTTCCGGCACGCCTTCACCCGGGCGCTCGTCGGCCTGTTCGAGCTCTGGATGACGTTCGGCTCGGTCGCCCTGCTCGTCGCGCTGTTCGGCAGTCGGCCGCGACGACTCGGGGACCTGCTCGCGGGCACGATCGTGCAGCACGAGCGGCTGCCGAAGCAGCGGGAACCCGAGGTGCTGCTGCCTCCGGAGCTGACGGCGTGGGCAGGCGTCGCGGACGTCTCGGCGCTGCCGCAGCGGTTGGAGAACCGACTGGGTGCGTTCTTCCGCGGGGCTGCACTGATGCGCCCCGAACTGCGCGAGACGGCGGCGCAGGCCCTGGCGGCCGAGGTGTCCGCGTTCGCGCACCCCGTGCCGCCCGTGCCGCCCGAGGTCTTCCTGGCCGGGGTCGTCGTGCTGCGGCGTCGACGGGACGTCCGGGCGCTGGGTGCCCGCGCCGAACTGCTCACCGCCGCGGGGGCGACGGCGGCGGCACCCCCGCCGGGCTTCCCGCGCTGACGCGGCGCCGGGCTGCCCGCGGCGCCGGGCTGCCCGCGGCGCCGGGCTGCCCGCAAGACACCGGTGTTCGCGCGCCGAACACCCGCGTGCAGGGGTTCAACGTGCGAACACCGGTGTCTTGCGGGAGCGCAAGAACCAGCGCTCAGTAGCGGTAGTGGTCCGGCTTGAAGGGACCCTCGACAGGGACACCGATGTACGCCGCCTGCTCCGGACGCAGCGACGTCAGCTGCACCCCGAGGGCGTCGAGGTGCAGGCGCGCGACCTTCTCGTCCAGGTGCTTCGGCAGCACGTACACGCCCGTCGGGTAGTCCTCGCGCCGGGTGTGCAGCTCGATCTGCGCGAGCACCTGGTTCGTGAACGAGTTGCTCATCACGAACGACGGGTGCCCGGTCGCGTTGCCGAGGTTCATGAGCCGCCCCTCGGACAGCACCAGGATCGACCGCCCGGTCGGCAGCCGCCACTCGTGCACCTGCGGCTTGATCTCGACCTTCGAGACGCCGGGCAGCGCCTCGAGCCCGGCCATGTCGATCTCGTTGTCGAAGTGCCCCACGTTCGCCACGATCGCCAGGTGCTTCAGCCCGAGCATCTCGTCGACCCCGACCACGCCCAGGTTGCCGGTGCACGTGATGACCATGTCGACGGTGTCGACGACGTCCGCCAGGCGCGCGACCTGGTAACCGTCCATCGCCGCCTGCAGCGCGCAGATCGGGTCGACCTCGCTGACGATGACACGGGCGCCCTGCCCGCGGAGCGCCTCGGCCGCACCCTTGCCGACGTCGCCGTAGCCGACGACGAAGGCGACCTTGCCGCCGATGAGCACGTCGGTGGCACGGTTCAGGCCGTCGGGCAGCGAGTGCCGGATGCCGTACTTGTTGTCGAACTTCGACTTCGTCACGGAGTCGTTGACGTTGATCGCCGGGAACTTCAGCTCGCCGTTCCGGAACAGCTCGTACAGGCGGTGCACGCCCGTGGTGGTCTCCTCGGTGACGCCCTGGATGTCGGCGGCGATGCGGGTCCAGCGGTCCGACGACGTCTCGAGCGACCGCGCGACGGTGTCGAGCACGATCTTCCACTCGGTGCTCGCGTCCGGCTCGGCGACCGGAGCGGCACCGGCCGCCTCGGCGTCAGCGCCGGTGTGCACGAGCATCGTGGCGTCGCCGCCGTCGTCCAGGATCAGGTTCGGCCCGGTCCAGTCGGCACCGGCCGCGGTGGCCTCGTCGCTCCAGTCGAAGATGCGGCTGGTGCACCACCAGTACTCCTCGAGCGTCTCGCCCTTCCACGCGAAGACCGGGACACCGTCGGGGGCGTCCGGGGTGCCGGTGGGTCCGACGGCGACGGCGGCCGCGGCCTCGTCCTGGGTGGAGAAGATGTTGCAGCTGGCCCACCGCACCTGCGCGCCGAGCGCGACGAGCGTCTCGATGAGCACCGCGGTCTGCACCGTCATGTGCAGGGACCCGGCGATGCGCGCGCCGGCGAGCGGCTGCGACGCCGCGAACTCGTCACGCAGGGACATCAGGCCCGGCATCTCGTTCTCGGCGAGGCGGATCTGGTGCCGGCCCGCCTCGGCGAGGGACAGGTCGGCGACGCGGAACGCAGCAGCGGTGCGGGTTTCGGTGGGCATGCCCACCAGTCTTCCATGCCGGGAGGCGCCGATCACCAGCCGATCCCGGTCACGTCCCACGGGCCTCCGGTCCGACCACCGCGGCACGTCGCGGACGCGAGCCGTCAGTCGGTGTCGCGCGGGAGCGGCTCGCGCCGCACCACCTGCCAGCCGCGCGGGACGCGCAGGGCGGCCGCGTGGCGGGCGCAGAGGTCGTAGCCGTGCGGTTCGACCCGGGTCGACAGCGGACCGACGACCACCATGGAGTCGCCGTAGTCGTACGTCAGGGTCGACGAAGCGCTGTTGGCACACGCCACCTTGCTGCAGATCCGCACGTCCATCTCGTCAGGGAGCCTAGCGGAGCGTCCGGCGCGCACCGGTCCCCGCGTACGATGTGGGGATGCGTCGGAAGCCTCGCCTCGTCACCCCGGTCGACCGCGGTCGGGGGCGCTCCCGGCACGGCCGTGGCGGCCGTTCGAGCGTCACCGGGCCGGAGCTCGCCCCGATCATCACCCGCGCCGAGGCGTTCGACCGGATCGTCGGTGACAGCGCGCACTACCTGCTCGGTCTGTGGCCCGACGAACTGGCCGGCGTGGTGTTCCAGGTGGCGGACATGCCGAGCGACACGACCCTGCCGGACGAGATGCCGCGCTGGCGCATCGACCGCGACACCCGCCGCGTGACCGTCTTCCGGATCCCCGTCGAACGGGTGAACCGGAGCCCCGAGAAGGACGACTCGGACCGCCGCATCATCATCGAGACCGCGGTGTTCCGCGCGGTCGGCGAACTGATCGGCAAGGACCCCTGGGACCTGGCACCGGACCGCTACCGGCACTGGTGAGCCACGGCGGGTCGCCGACGACGTCCGTCGCCGCGCGTCCGCCGGGCGTCAGGGGTAGACGCGGACCGGGGTCGACACCGCGGTGGCCGGCCGGACCGGGAACCCGGCGATCCCGTCGTCCCCGAGGTAGCTGACGCCGGCGACGACGCCGTCGGCACCGGTGATCGTGAGCTGCTTCGCGGTCTGCACCGACAGGGTCTCGGTCGCTCCCGACGGCACCTCGACCCGACGCTGCTCGTCGCCCGAGCGGATCGTCACGGTGCGGTCCGACCGGGTCGGGTTGACGAGGTTCAGCCGTGCGCCGTCCCCCGGGGCGATCGAGGTGATCGCCCGGTCGCCGAGCGGCTCCGCCGACGCGAACCAGCCGAGGTCGGTGCCGTCGCCGTCCGTCGGGGTCGTCGTGCGGGCCCCGGCGACGATCGGGAGGGTCGAGGTGATGGTGAACGAGTACCGGCCGTCCGGGAAGTCGTCGAGCGGGACGTCGGTGACGACGCCCGGTTCGGCGGTGGCGTTGACGGTCGTGCCGCCACCGTCCGCCGTCGTGATGCCCAGGGTGACGCGTGCGGACCGCTCGCCGGGGACGAACAGCCGGACGATCGGCGCGGCGTCGGCGGTGTCGCTGCCGCGCTGGGCCGCCTTGGCGTTCGCGAGGGCGACCGCGGGGATCACCTGCGAGCGCGTGGGCGCGGCACCGCCGGAGACGATGTCGTAGCCGCCCGGCGTGAGCGTCCGGACGACGGTCTCCTGCATGTGTGCCACGATCTGGCCGCCGGATGATGTGACGTGCACGACGGTCGAGGCCGCGTCGGAGACGAAGCCCGAGAGCGGGACGACCTTCTGCGTGTTCGGCGCCACCACGATCCCGGTGGTGCCCGGCGCGCTGACGGTGCCGTTGCTGTCGAAGATCGCCAGGTCGACGGTGGCGTTCACGTCGGTCGGGTTCGACAGCGTGACGAGGCTGGTGCGCCCGGTCTCCGTCGAACCGCCGACGAGCCAGGTGGACTGGCTCGGGTCGTCGCACGAGGCGGCACCGGCGCCGACGAGGTCACCGTTCGAGACGCTCTGGAAGCTGCTGCCCGCGACCTGCGGCGTGGTCTCCCCCGCCGGGGCCGTCAGCAGCCGGGGGTCGCTGCCGCCGGTGGTCGAGGCATCGAGCTCGGACCGTTCGACCGTCGAGCCCGTGGTCGCGGTGGCGACGGTCGCGGTGCCGACCGTGCTCGCCTGGGTCGCGTCGTTGCCGGCGTCGTCGGACAGGCGCAGGGCGCTGCCGGCGCACACGCGCTCGGCGGCGGCGGGGACCGGTGTGACCGTGCGCCCGGCCGGGCGACCCGGCTCGGAGTCGGTGCCGTAGGCGTGCGCCGCGGTGACGGCGCCGGCGGCGACGACGACGGCGACCGCCGTGGCGGTGCCGCGGACGACCCACCGGCGGACGGAGGCGGGGGTGCGGCTCATTCGTCTCGCTCCTCGTCGAAGGTGGTGGCGGGTTCCTCGGCCTCGATGACGTTCGAGGTGGCGCGGCGGCGGCGCGGTGCCGTCGGGACCGCGAGCAGGGCTGCGGCGCCGAAGACCACGCCGAGCACGACGAGGTACAGCACGTGGGTGGCCTGGGTCGCGGCGGAGCCGGAGCGGGTGCGGTCGACCTCGCCCTCGTAGTGGAACAGCTGCCCGTTGGTGGTCTCGCCGATGCTCGTGAAGAGCGCGTTCTGCCCGATGGCGCCGGCGGCCCGGTCGTGCACCGTCTGCGCCTCGGGGTCGTCGCCGGCGTCGTCGATGAGCACGAAGCTCACGCCGAGCTCGCGGAGCGCCGGCCGCGGGTCGTACCCGCTGCGGCTCGCCAGGTTGCCGGCGAGCGTGGTCAGCCGTGCGCCGGACTCGCTCAGCCGGAGTGCGGTGGCGTCGAGGGTCGACTGGTCGTCGAGGGTGGAACCCTGCCCGCGCTCCAGCGTGACGGCGAGCGAACCGTCGTCCTGCGGGACGACCACGAGCGTGCCGACGTCGGGGTTCGCCTGGGCCTCGGCGTTCACGTAGGCACTGAGCACCCTGCCGGTGGTCGGCTCGATCGTGGCCGCGCCGAGGTAGAACGCCGCGAAGGCCGGCGCCACGGCGACCCCGGCGAGCACGGTCGCGACGAGCCCGGTGACCGGGGCGGCCTTCGGCAGCACGTCGATGCCGATGCAGGCCGCGACCACGAGGGCGAGCCAGTACACGGACAGACCGCTGCCGGGCCAGACGATGGTGGTGGTCGAGCCGACACCGGTGACGGTGACGTGGGTGGCGGCGAAGGCCGTCGCGAAGCCGAGGAGTGCGACGACGAGCGCCGAGCCAGCGACCGCCCAGCGGTGTCCGAGCATCGCCCCGATCGCGGAGACGGCCACGGGGAGCGCGAGGACGGCCATCACGATCGGCAGGGCAGCGGCGACCAGTCCGAGCCCGGAGGTGGCCGGGAGCCAGCCGCTCCAGTCCGGCAGGGGCTGCCCGATGGCCAGCTGGAGCGCGGACGGTGCCCGGGTCGCGGACGGCACACCGGGGTCGGCGAACACGGCGAGCAGGTTGCCACGTGCCGCCTGCGCCAGGATCAGCGGCAGGAACAGCACCGCGGTCGGCACCGGGATGAACACCCGACGGTGTGCCCGGCGCCAGCCGACCAGGAGCGCCACGAGCCAGCCGACCAGCAGGACCGGCAGCAGCGACGGCGCCGAGGCGGCGACGACGGCGAACAGGAGCGAGGCGCCGGAGGCCCACGCCCACGAGCGGTGTGCCTCGAGCACGGCGACGAACAGCCACGGCAGGACCAGGTGCGCGATCACGGCGCCGAGGTGCCCGGTGGTCACCGCGCCGACGAGCGACGGGGCGATCGCGTAGAGCGACGCACCGATGACCGGCACCCACGTGCGGGTCGTGACCTTGCGGACCGCGAACCAGGCACCCAGGGCGGACAGCGGGAACGCGACGAGCATGACGAGCACGACCGCGGTGGACGGCGACCAGAACACGATCGACCCGAGCACGGCGAGCACGGCGGCGAAGGGGTCGGACGGGCCGGTGAAGCCCGTGCCGAGCGAGTGGAAGCCGTAGCCGACGTTCTGCCAGAGCTGCCCCGGGGTCGCGGAGAGCGGCAGGAGTCCCCCGCCGGTCAGGGCCGGCGACCCGAGCAGCGGGTAGAGCGTCACGACGCTGAGCACCGCTGCGGCCAGGACCACCCAGATGCCGCCGTCGCTCAGGAACGACGCCCGTGCGATCGGGGCGTCCTCGACCCGTGCGAGTTCGACGTCGCGCGAGGTGGTGCGGTGTTCGTGCACCCGCCGCCAGCTCACGCGGAGCGGTTCGACGGCCGCCCAGCCGAGCTTCTTCGTGCGGGCCAGGTTCTTGCGCGCGCGCCCCGTGCCACCGCCGAACGCGACGGCGAACGCGGCGGAGAGCTCGGGGACCACGGCGGCGGGGTGCTTCGCGACGAGGTGTCCGAGCGCGCGGCCGATCGCGAACGGCACGAGCGTGAGCCAGTGCAGCCAGACCAGCGCGGCCGGCGCGTAGGTCATCCTGCGGTGCAGCTGCGCCTGCCGGTGCATCCGGACGCGCCGCCCCTCGGACACGCGCTTGCGTCCGAACTCCTCGATCGGCCCGGCGCTGGTGACCTTGGCCTCCGGCACGAGGGCGACGCGGTGTCCGGCGAGACGGACCCGCACCGAGAAGTCGAGGGCCGCGTCGACGTCCGGCAGCGCCGGGTCGAAGCCGCCGAGTTCGTTCCAGACCGAGCGGCGCACCAGCATGCCGCCGGCGGCGACGGCGAGCACGTCGGTGTTGCGGTCGTGCTGGCCCTGGTCGAGCTCGTCCTGCACCAGCACGATCGACCGGCCGAAGCGGGTCATGCTCTCGCCGAAGGCACCGATGAGCGAGGGGTCGTCGTCGGCGACGAGCTTCGGACCGGCGACGACGACCGACGGCGCGATCTCGACGGCGGACAGCAGGTCGGCGAGCGCGGTCGGTGCCGGCGCGTTGTCGTGGCCGAGGATCCACAGCCACTCGTCGACCGGCTCGTCGGTCGCTGCGGGCGGCGCGCTGCGCTCGCCCTGTCGGACGGCGTCGCCGAACGCCCTGCCCGCGGGGAGCCGGACGAGCTGCGCGGACCCACCGAACGACAGTTCGGCAGTCGATCCGTCGGTCGTGCCGACGTCGACGACCACCAGGTTCTCGGGGTGGCGGGTCTGGGCGGCGAGCGCGTCCAGGGTCCGGTCGAGGTGGGCCGCCCCGTTGGCGGCGACGAGGATCGCGGTGACTCTGGGCTGCATGACGGGCGTCACTCTACGGTCTGGAGGCGCGGTGTCGGCTGCGGACGGCGGCGCGCCGTGAACCTGTGGGCGCGCTCACCGCACGGTGCGGGACGGTGCGGGACTGGCGGAAAACGGCTGGTCCCGGCGTCCTCGTCGCAGGCTCCTCGGCGCACCTTCGCACGGCGCTGGCACGCCGTGACCGCTCAGGCGCGCTTCCGCAGCTTGCGGCGTTCGCGCTCGGAGAGGCCGCCCCAGATGCCGAAGCGTTCGTCGTTCTCGAGCGCGTACTCGAGGCACTGCGCCCGGACCTCGCACGAGGTGCAGATCTTCTTCGCCTCGCGCGTGGAGCCGCCCTTCTCGGGGAAGAACGCCTCGGGGTCGGTCTGCGCGCAGAGCGAGTCGACCTGCCAGGCGAGCGGGTTCTCCTCGTCGTCGGACTCCGGACGTCGGACACCCGGGACGCCGAGCGCCACGGGATCGACGTGCCAGTCCTCCGGAACTCCGGCGTGGAACTCGGAACCGTTCACCCTGATCACCCCTGCCGCCTCGACAACGAACCCCAACTCTTGCGGCCGTTGCCTGTAATTACAGCGGTGTCATTCGCCTGAGTCAAGTCGCGGATCATAGAAGGCACTGACCGCTCCAGCGTGTCATGTCCCCCGTTTGGGCGTGTCGCGCCGCACGGGTGGGCCTTCCGGGGGACAACCGACGCGTCCTCAGGCGATCAGGAGGCGCTGCGACGGGCCTCCCACGCGCTCGACACCATCTCGTCCAGGGAGTGCCGCATCGCCCACTCGAGGTCACGGGCGGCGGCCTCACCGGTCGCGACGATGCGTGCCGGGTCGCCGGGGCGCCGCGGTGCGATCTCGGGGTCGAAGGCGATCCCGGTGCCCGCCGCCATGGCGTCCATGATCTGGCGGACGCTCACGCCGTCGCCGCTGCCGAGGTTGTAGGCGCGCTCGAGCGGCTCCCCCGCCTCGAGCTTCCGCGCGGCCACCGCGTGCGAGTGCGCCAGGTCGGCGACGTGCACGTAGTCGCGCACGCAGGTGCCGTCGGGGGTGGCGTAGTCGTCGCCGTTGATGCGCGGGGTGCGGCCGGCGAGCAGCGCGTCGAAGACCAGCGGGAACAGGTTGTGCGGACTGGCGTCGTACAGGTCGGGCTCCCCCGAACCGACGACGTTGAAGTACCGGAGCGACGTGGTCGTGAAGCCCGCGGCGACCTCCATGTCGCGCAGCAGCCACTCGCCGATGAGCTTCGACTCGCCGTAGGGCGACTCCGGGTTCTTCGGGGTGGACTCGACCACGGTCTCGACGTCCGGCGTGCCGTAGACCGCAGCGCTCGACGAGAAGACCGCCTTGGTGACGCCGGTCTCCGCCATCGCGCGCAGCAGGGTCGCCATGCCGGTGACGTTCTGCTCGTAGGTGTGCAGCGGACGCTCGACCGAGACACCGGCGTACTTGAACCCCGCGACGTGGACCACGCCGGTGACCTCGTGCTCGCGCAGAGTGCGTGCGACGAGCTCGCCGTCGAGGATCGTGCCCTCGACGAACGGCACGTCGTCCGGGACGAACGCGCGGAAACCGCTCGAGAGGTCGTCGAACGCGACCGTGTCGATGCCGGCCGAGCGCAGTGCTCGGACGACGTGGGACCCGATGTACCCGGCACCGCCGGTGACCAGCCAACTCATGCTCGCCACGCTAGCGGACGTCGGCGACGCCCCGGTGGCGGTGCCGGTCCGGCCCCTAGGCGCCGGTGGCGATGAACACGGTCGACGTGATGCCGTCCGACGAGTCCGCCTCGACCGTCACGTCGCCCTCGTCCGGCGTGATGAAGCACGACTCGCCCTTGCGGAGCAGGGTGGCGGACTGCGCGCCGACCAGCGTGACGACACCCTCGGTGCACACGGCGATCGACGGGCCGACCAGCGGGGCGACGCCGCCGGTGCTCAGTCCCGCCGGGCGGCCGTCGCCGTCCACCCGCAGCAGCGCGAACCCGACGCCGGCCGGCGCGAACCGGTCGACGCCCGGGGCGATGCGCTCGGGCTCGAGGACCGGGGCCGGGTACGCGGTGAAGTCGAGCACCCGCAGGAGTTCCGGCACGTCGACGTGCTTCGGCGTGAGCCCGCCGCGCAGCACGTTGTCCGACGGTGCCATCAGCTCGATGCCGAGCCCGTCGAGGTAGGCGTGGACGTTGCCGGCGGGCAGGTACATGGCCTGCCCCGCGGCGAGCGTCACCCGGTGCATGAGCAGGGACACGACGATGCCGGGGTCGCCGGGCCAGCTGGTCGCCAGGTCGCGGACGGTCGCGGTGTTCGGGGTGAGCAGGTCGTCGTCGAGCGAGACGGCCAGGTCGCTCGCGGCCTGCACCACGGCGAGCGCGGACTCGTCGGCGGTCTCGAGCCAGCGGACGGTGTCCTCGAGCCCGTGCAGCAGGTGCACCTCGAGCGGACCGAGCCGTCCGGTGCCGGCGTCGAGCACGCGCACCTCGGCCAGGGTCTCCTCGACGGGGCGGAAGCCGCTCAGCGCCTCGAAGCGCTCGCTCAGCGCGACGACGAGCTCGGGCTTCGGGAACGGGTCCTTGTAGTTGCGGGCCGGGTCGTCGAGCGGGATCCCCTCGCGCTCCTCGCGGGCGAACCCCTCCTCCGCCTGCTCCGGGGTCGGGTGCGCCTGCAGCGAGAGCGGTGCCGCCGCCGCGAGCACCTTGAGCAGGAAGGGCAGGCCGGTGCGGTCCGGACCGAGTGCGGTCTCCGGCTCGTCGGCGATCCAGTCGCGGAGCGTGTCAGCTCCACCGACCATGGCCGGGTTGACGACGACACTGGGGCTGCCGGCGTGGGCGCCGAGCCAGAGCTCCGCCTGCGGGGCACCCGTGACGGTGCGGCCGAGGAGCTCCGGGATCGCGGTGACCGAGCCCCAGGCGTAGTCGCGGGGGGTGTTCGTGATGCCGAGGAACATGGGCCAGAGCCTACCGGCGCGGCGCGCGACACTAGAATCTCCGCGATGTCTGCAAGCACGGTGGAGCCGCCGACCCGAGGATCCCTCCGCACCTCGTCGCCCCGATCGACCGACCCGACTCGGTGGGACATCCAGGGGCTCCGTGCGTTCGCGGTCCTGGCGGTCGTGCTGTACCACCTCTGGCCGGCACGTCTGCCCGGCGGGTTCGTCGGCGTCGACGTGTTCTTCGTCATCTCGGGTTTCCTCATCACCGGACACCTGCTCCGCGAGCTCACCGCCACCGGCCGGATCGGGCTCGCCGGGTTCTGGGCGCGCCGGGCGAAACGGCTGCTGCCCGGGGCGTTCATCACCATCGTCGCGACCGGCTCCGCCGTCCTGCTGTGGGTGCCGAGCGCGCTCTGGGGGCAGTACGGACGCGAGCTCATCGCGTCGACGGTGTACGTACAGAACTGGCAGCTGGCAGCCGACTCGGTCGACTACCTGGCGCAGGGCAACCGACCGTCGCCGTTCCAGCACTTCTGGTCGCTGTCGGTCGAGGAGCAGTTCTACATCGCCCTCCCGCTCCTCCTGCTCGCCGCACTGTGGGCTGCTCGCCGCATGCGCCGATCGGGTGCCGACCCGGTCACCGTCACGCGGGTGCTCCTGGGGGCCGTGGTCGTGCTGTCGCTGGCGTGGAGCGTCATCCAGACGCAGACGGCCCCGGGTGTCGCGTACTTCTCGACGGCGACCAGGGCGTGGGAGTTCGCGCTCGGTGGCCTCGCCGCGACCCTCCCCCTGACGGCGCCACGGACGACGCCGGCGCGGTCGGTGCGCATCGTCGGCGCGTGGCTCGGCGCCGCGGGGCTGGTGGTGTCGTTGTTCGCCATCACCGCGTCGACGCCGTTCCCGGGCATCGCCGCGGCCCTGCCCGTCGTGTCGGCCACGCTCGTCGTGCTGTTCGGCGGGCACTCCGGCCTGCAGCGCGTCGGCCGGTCCGCCCCGGTCGCGTTCCTCGGCCGGATCTCGTACGCGGTCTACCTCTGGCACTGGCCCGCGGTCGTCCTGCTGCCGATCGTGCTCCGCCACGACCTCACGACGAAGGACCGGGTCGCGATCCTGGTCGGCTCGGTCGTGATCGCCGCCGTGACGACGCTCGGCATCGAGGAACCCCTGCGGTTCTCCGCACGGGTGCGGTCGCTCCGCCCGCGTCGGGTCGCGCTCTACGGCGTCGTCAGCACCGCCCTCGTCGTGGCGCTCGGCGCCGCGTCGCTCACCGCCCTGCACGTGCAGCAGGTCCAGGCGGCCGAGTTCCAGGAGCGCCTGAGCACCGGTGACGTCCGGTGCTTCGGCGCTGCCGCACTGATCTCGTCGTCCGATCCCTGCGTCAACCCGGCGCTCGCGGAGGTCCGCGTCCCCGCTCCCGCGAACGCCCTGGAGGACGACTCGAACCGGCCGGCGTGCTGGTCGAACGACTCGAGCGCGTTCAACGTCTGCGCGCTCGGCCCGAAGTCCGGCTACACGAAGCACCTCATCGCGATCGGCGACTCGCACAACAACGTCTTCGTGGACACCTACGAGAAGATCGCCGAGGCGCGCAACTGGCGCATCGACGTCGCCGGGCACCAGAGCTGCTACCTCACCACGGCGGTGCAGGGTGCCAGCTCGCAGAAGCAGGTCGACGACTGCAACGCCTGGAAGCAGAACGCGATGGCGTACCTCCGCTCCCACCCGGACCTCGACGGTGTGATCGTGACGCACTCGACCGGCAACGGGCCGGTCGTGCCGGCGGCCGGCGAGTCCGACGAGGACGCCGTCGTCGGGGGTCTGGTGCAGGCGTGGCAGGCCGCGGCCGACGTCGGGATCCCGATCGTGGCGCTGCGCGACAACCCGGGCGCGCGACCGGACGTCGTGGCCTGCGTGGGGCAGATGTCCGGACCGACCACCGACGAGTGCGACTCCAGCCGATCGGTCGGCTTCACCCTGTTCGACGGCTCCGAGCAGGCGGTCGCCCGGATGCCGGACAAGGCGCGCCTGATCGACCTGTCGCGCTACTACTGCACCGACACGATCTGCCCGGCGGTCATCGGCGGAGTGCTCGTGCACCGCGACAGGACCCACCTGACGAACACCTTCGCGGTGACCCTGGCCCCGTACCTCGGCGACGAGATCGCCGGCGCACTCGACACGTTCGGCGGCGACGGCCGTCGATGAGCACGTACCCTGACGTCGTGACGAACACCTGGCCGCTGTCCCGCGGGACCGTCCCCGAGCGCGAGGCGTTCTCCTTCGGGGCAACCCTGCTGTTCGTGCTCTTCGCCGGGGACGCCGTCCCCAACACGCTCACGTGGGTGGGAGGGGCGGTCCTCTGGGCGCTCGTCGCCGCGTGGGGTGTCTCGATCCTGGTCCGGGCGCGTCCGCCGATCGTCCGGACGCCCTGGGCGCTCTGGTTCTTCCTGGGCTGGTGCCTGGTCTCGGTGGCGTGGTCGCACTGGCGCCTCGCCACGCTCGCCAGCATCACCGCGCAGGTGATCTGCGTCGCGGTGGCCTTCGCCGTCGCGTCCACCCTCACCTGGCGCCGGATCCTGGACGCGCTGAGCCTCGCCCTGCGCTGGGTGCTGCTGGTCTCGCTGCTGTTCGAGGCGTTCGTCGCCGTGGTCGTGCGCCATCCGATCGTGCCGGTCTGGACCGACTACGGCGACCGGGACATCCCGGACGCGTTCTACTTCTCGCGGGCCGAGCTCCTGACCGGCGGACGGATCCAGGGTCTGCCCGGCAACGCGAACCTGCTCGCCATGGTGGCCCTGCTCGTCGCCATCGCCGTCGCCGTGCAGTTCGCCGAGGGGCGCATCCGGCGGAACCGTGCCGTCGGCTGGCTGGTCCTGGCCGCCCTGGTGCTCGCGCTCACGCGGTCGTCCACCGTGCTCGTCGCGGCGCTCGTCGTCGTGGTCGTCTTCGTCGTCGCGCTGTGGATCCGGAGTGTCCCGACCGAGCGGCGGACCCCGCGGTACCTGGTCGTCCTGCTCGGCGCCGCGGTGGTCGCCGTGGTCTCGTCGGCGGCGAGCGGAGCCGTCTCGGAGATGCTCGGCAAGGGTGCCGACGCGACGGGCCGCGGGCTGATCTGGGACCGCGTCCTCGGTCTGGTCGATCAGCACCCGGTGCTCGGGTGGGGCTGGATCGGGTACTGGTGGCCGAGCATCCCGACGCTGGCCGACCTGGCGCACCGGAAGGGTGTGACGTACCTGCAGGCCCACGACGCGTACCTGGACGTGTGGATGCAGACGGGGTTGATCGGGCTGGTCCTGTTCGCCGTGTACGTCCTGACCACCCTGAACCGCTCGTGGTCGTCGGCGACCCGCATCGGGTACGAGGCGACGCAGGTCCCACGGCCGTTCGACCCGGTGTCCCTGCTTCCGCTGCTCGTCGTCGTCGCACTGCTCGTGCAGTCCGTCGCCGAGTCCCGGTTGCTCTACCAGGGCAACTGGGTGCTGTTCGCCCTCATCGCGATCAAGACGCGCATCGTCCTGGTCGGCGAGGAACCCCACTCCACGGGCGACGGCCCACGCACCCCGGCCGCACGACGCGAGTTCCGGCTGCCGAGCGGGCGCTGACCGCGCCGTCGGACGCTGATCGAGTGCACCGGGGCCGTCAGCGCCCGAGCAGTCGCCCGCACGGTACTCGCGACGACCACGGCGCCTTCCGGACGGCGACCGCGCCCGTCGGGTCCCCGTCGCACGCCGCGACCGCCGCCGGGATCTGTGTCGCCCAGACCGGACCATCGCTCCGGCGGGTCGGGCCCGGCCCGACGTTGCCCAGCGTGGCGACGACCACCACCGCGACGACGCACCAGCCGGTCAGGAGGCGGACGAACCGGGTCGGTGCCGAGCCCGGGGCCTTCCGCCTCGGCTGGTCCCCCAGCAGGACGCTCGCCGCGACGACTGCGCCGGCGAGCAGCAGCAGACCGGACGCCGCGGCGTAGCGCAGCGGCGGGACGGCCGCGAGGGTCACGGTCGGCGCCGCCCAGGGCTGCGCCTCGCCGCCGTTGGCGAGCAGCGCCGCCCACCACAGACCGCCGGACGCCACGGCGAGCGCGATGATCATCCACCGGGCTCTCCAGTGCGCGACCACGACGGCGGCGACGAGCACGGCGGTCACGAGCAGGACGGGGACGACCACGACGCCCCAGCCGTGCGTCACCACGGAGCGGACGGCGGCTCCGACGTCGGGGTTCCAGATGCCGGCGACCGGCTGCAGCGCCCAGCCGGCGATCACGTCGGCGATCGCCGGCGTGCCCGCGGTGCGCGGCCGGTGGTCGGTGGACGCCGTCACGAGCTGTGCGACGCCGCCTGTCAGGGCGACCACCGTGACCGGGACGGCGCGGGGCCACGCCCGGGCTCCGGACGGATCACGCGGCGGCCACCACGCGAGCCCGAGGAGCGGGAGGAACAGCACCGCCTGCAGCTCGGAGAGGACGACGAGGCCGGTCAGGACGGCGACGACGGCGGAGCCCCACCAGGTCCGTGCCCGGTACGCGAGCAGCCACGGCACCGCGAACAGCAGGAACCAGTGGAGGTTCGCGGC
This sequence comes from Curtobacterium sp. MCPF17_003, assembly GCF_003224385.1. Lineage (NCBI taxonomy): Bacteria > Bacillati > Actinomycetota > Actinomycetes > Micrococcales > Microbacteriaceae > Curtobacterium > Curtobacterium sp. MCPF17_003. The sequence goes on from NZ_QKLC01000009.1 coordinate 47,744, forward strand.
GTTCCCGGCGATCTCGAACGGGGCGAGCGGCAGCAGGGCGGGCACCGCGGCGAGCAGCGCACGGAGCGGCCACTGCGGCACGACACCGCGGGACAGCACGAACACGGTCGCCGCCACAGCCCCGACGACCAGGCAGGCGCCGACCGACAGCGCCCGGGCGTACTCCTCGACGGGCAGCGACCAGGCGACGTCGACGAGCACCCGCGGCACGAGGTGCAGGTACCCGGCGTACGGGTGCAGGAGGGAGTCGACCGGGCCGAGGGCGAGGCGTTCCCGGAGGAACACGCCGCCGTCCTCCGCCCACACGGTCCCCCGGGTCGCCGGACCGAGTCGCCACCACGTGAGCGCGGCCACGGCGACGCCGACCAGGAGTGCGGCGCCGACCACGCCGAGGGCGTGGAACGGGCGGGAGGTCGTGCTCGCGGGGCGCTGCATCGTCGGACGACGCTAGCCGGTTCATCGCGGATCAGCGATATCGACGCTCCGCGATGCCCGGCTCCGAGGTGCGTGCGCCAAGATGGTCGGGTGACGGACGGACGGTTGACGAAGCGTGTGCTCGCGCGCCGCTACCTCTCCGCGTGGGTCGGGTTCTCCGCCGGTGGACGGTTCAGCCAGGCGTTCGCGACGGTCATCGTCCTGTTCGCCTTCGGCCAGCCGACGGTCGAGGCGCTCGTCGGCCGTGCCGGGGTCTGGGCCGTGCTCGTCGCCCTCGTCGTCCTCGCCGGGCTCAGCCTGCTCGGCCAGCGCTACCGCATCGAGTGGCACGGGGTCCTCCCGCTGTCGCTCCTGGCCCTCGTCGGCTACTGCGCCCTGAGCGTGCTCTGGAGCGAGTACTCGTGGGTCGCCCTGCGGGGGCTCGTCAGCACCGTCTGCTTCATCGGCCTCGGCCTGTACCTGGCGCTCGGCCGCGACCTGGTGCAGCTCATCCGGGCGTCCGGCGACGCCTTCCGCATCCTGCTCGTCGCCGCGCTCGGCCTCGAGGTCCTGTCCGGGCTCGTCCTCGACCTGCCGATCCCCGCGTTCGGGATCCAGGGCACCATCGCCTACGGCGGCCCGATCCAGGGCATCGGCGGCACCCGCAACTTCATGGGGTTCATCGCGGCGATGGCGCTCGTCACCTTCGTCGTCGAGTTCCTCACCCGCTCGGTGACCACCTGGCGGGCGATCGGGTCCGTCGCCCTCGCCGTGATCGCGCTGATGCTGGTGCAGTCACCCATCACCGGTCTGGCGATGATCGCCCTCGCGGTCACCGCCCTCGCACTGTGGTCGCTGCGGCACGCCCGCCCGACGACACGGCCCGTGGTCAACGGCGTCCTGGGCGGGACGGTGCTGCTCATGATCGCCGTCGCCGTGCTCGCCCGGCACCGGGTCCTCGCCGAGATCGGCGCAGCGGGCGGCACCGCGACGCGGCTCGACCTGTGGTCGCAGATCCGGGTCTTCATCGGCCAGTACCCGATCCAGGGCTGGGGCTGGGTGGGGACCTGGCCCCGGGAGGCGGTCGTCCCGTACGTCACCTTCATCGACCCCGCCGGGCACCGGTTCACGTCCGGGTTGAACGCGTTCATCGACGCGTGGCTGCAGATCGGTCTCGCCGGCACGATCATCCTCGGGCTGACGGCCGTGCTCGCGTTCGCACGCGCCTGGGTGACGGCGACGACGTTCCCCGGCGTCGCCTACGTGTGGCCGGCCGCCGTCCTGGTACTCCTCGCGGTCACCAGCACGGCGGAGAGCTACCTGCTGCACGGCGCGGGCCTGATGGTCTTCGTGGCCGTCCTCGTCATCGCGGCACGACGTCGGTCGTGGCGTCGGCACCTGCCCCGCACCTGATCGGCGGGGCGTGTGCCGATGGACACACCACTGCACCGTCGAACGCGCTCCCGTCACCGGGTGCCCCTAGACTGCCCGGGACCGTCAGGGGGACGGTCCTCGTCGTCAAGGAAGCACCACATGCGTCTGCACCGCCGCCTCGCTCTCGTCCTGACCACCGCGCTCGTCGCCACCGGCATCGCCGTCGTCGCACCTGCGACCGCGGCCGACGCCGCAGCTCCGGCGACCGGCCGCTACACGCCGATCGACACGACGCGCGTGTGGTCCGGCGGGCTCAGCACCACGCCGAAGGCCGTGAAGATCGCCGGTTCGGCCGGGGTGCCGACGAACGCGACCGCCGTCGTCGTCAACGTCGAGGTCGCGAAGCCGACCGCCGCCGGCTACGTGCGGGTGACGCCGGCCGGCAAGGACGCCACCGTCGCCACCCAGGACTTCGCGGCCGGTCAGACGATCGCGAACCTCGTGACCGTCCGCCTGGTGAACGGGTCGATCCAGGCGAAGCTCTCAGCGGGCACCGCGAACGGGTACTTCGACGTCGCCGGCTACTACGCCGACGGCGCCGGCGCGACGTACACACCGCTGGACGCCGCCCGCGTGTTCAGCGGCCCGGTCGGCACCACCCCGGTCCCCGTGCCGCTCGCCGGCCGCGGCGGGATCCCCGCCGACGCCACGGCCGTCGCCGTCAACGTCGAGGTCAGCGGGCCGACGACGGCGGGGTACGTCCGGGTGACGCCCGCCGGGCAGGACCCACAGGTCGTCACGCAGCTGTACTCGGCCGGGCAGTCACTGTCGAACCTCGCGATCGTGAAGCTCGTCGGTGGTGCGGCGCAGGTGAAGCTCTCGAAGGGCTCGGGGACCGTCTTCATGGACGTCGCCGGGTACTACTCGAACGCGTCGACCGGTTCGGTGTTCGTGCCGATCGACACCACGCGCGCCTTCGCCGGAGCCGTGTCGACGACCGCGGGCACCCTCCGGCTCTCCGGCGTGGCCGGGGTCCCGGGCACCGCGACCGCCGTCGTCGCCAACGCCGAGGTCACGAAGCCCACGACGGCCGGGTACCTGCGCGTCACGCCGGCCGGACAGGACCCCCAGGTGGCGACGCAGCTGTTCGGCGCCGGACGGCCCGTCGCGAACCTCGTGATGGCCAAGGTCACCGGGTCGAGCGTCGACCGCCGGGTGCAGGCCAAGGTCTCGCGCGGCTCGGCACAGCTCCACCTCGACGTCGCCGGGTACTTCCTGGACGGCTCGAGCGGGACCGGCTTCGGCGCCGACGTCTCGTGGCCGCAGGGCGGTTCGCCGTCGGACTACCCCGTCGGCCAGGCGTTCGGGATCGTCGGCGTGAACGGTTCGCTGCCGAACCAGACGAACCCCTCCCTCTCGCAGCAGCTCGCGTGGGCCGCGGCGTCGACCGGCGGGACCGCACAGCCGAAGGCGCAGCTCTACGCACTCGCCGCGAACCCCGGCAGGGACGCCTCGGTGTGGCCCTCGTCGAACACCGACCCGGCGGGCCGTACCGTCATGAACCCCTACGGCACCTGCACGAAGGGCGCCTACAACAGCGCCTGCTCGTACATGTACGGCTACACCCGTGCTTACGAGGCTGCGAACACCCGTGGTGTCCCGAACCCCGCGTCGTACCGCTGGTGGATCGACGTCGAGACCGGGCTGTCGTGGCTCGGTGCCGCAGACGCGAAGGACCACCAGACGCAGAACCGTGCCGACGTCGAGGGCATGGTCGCCGCGCTCCGGTCCGCCGGCGTCTCGACCATCGGCATCTACTCGACCGCCTACCAGTTCGGGCAGATCGTGGGGACCGTCCCGACGACCTCGACGCTCCGTGGGTTGCCGAGCTGGATCGCCGTCGGTACAGACGGCGTCGCGGCCGCCCAGAAGGCGTGCTCGGCCGGCGGCCTCACCGCGGGCAGCCAGGTGCGGATGGCCCAGTACGTCGTCGGGAGCCAGGACTTCAACGTCAGCTGCGTCTGAGACGCGGCCGGCGACGGACGGGAGGCGCGGTGCCAGCTGGCACCGCGCCTCCCGTCCGTCGCACCGGTGCGTCAGCGACGCGTGCCCAGGCCGCGATTGCCGCTGCGCTCGAACAGGTGCCACCGCGGGTCCGTCGACGCGGTGTCGCGGACCACCCCGGCCGTGCCGTCGGGGCTGCCGTCGTCGACCACCAGGACGTGCGCCGTCGGCACCGCCCGGAGCACGGCCGCCGCGGCGGCACGGACGTTCTCGGCCTCGTCGTACGTCGGGACGTCGACGAGGGCCGAGGCCGGTGCCAGTGCCGGTGCCGGCGTCAGCGGTTCGTCAGGCGCCGCTTGATCTTGCCCGCGACGCTGCGCGGACCCTCGGTGCGGAAGTAGTGCACAGCACGGCCGACGTCGTAGCGGACGCCCGACAGCGGCTTGCGCTCGGGCACACGCACGCGCATCTGGTGCGGTTCGACGGCCGAGACGGTGTCGCGCACCGACTTGTCGGCCGCGCGGACGGGGTTCCGGCAGAACTCGACGAGCGGCGCGAGGACGTTCTCCCACGTGAACTGCTCGCGGATGCGGTCGACGTTGCCGATGAACTCGGCGCGGGCCTTCTTGTCGAAGAGCGCGGTCTCCAGCGCGTCGGCGAGGCCGTCGACGTCCTGCTCGTGCACGGCGATCCCGAGCTTCTCGGCAGCGACCAGGTCACCGAAGGAGTCACCGGCGGTCGTCACGATCGGCAGACGGGCCCACAGGTAGTCGAGGATCCGGGTGCGGAACGAGAACGTCGTCTCGAGGTGCTCGTAGTGCGTCGAGACACCGGCGTCGGCCTCGAGCAGGTAGGCACCGCGCTCCTCGTACGGGATCCAGGCGTCGTTGAAGAAGACGTTCGTGCCCGTGAGTCCGAGGGCGTCGGCCTCGGCACGCACCTTGGCGACGATGTCCATCTCGGGGACGTCCGGGTTCGGGTGCTGCACGCCCATGAAGAAGAGCTTGACGTTCGGCTTCCGCTCGGCGAGCCGGCCGATCGAGCGGACGAGCGTGATCGGGTCGAACCAGTCGTAGATCCCGCCACCCCACACGACGAGCTTGTCGGTCTTGCCGATGCCCGGCACCACGCCCTTGACCCGCTGCTGGTCGTGCACCGGCGGCGTCGAGGAGAGGCCGAACGGCACGACGCCGATGAGCGAGCGCAGGTCGGGGTCGCGCGAGTACGTCCGGGCGTTCACCCGCCCGGACCCGGCGAGCTGGCCGAGCCAGAACATCCGCTGCCGTTCCGAGGCGCAGATGAAGTAGTCGCCGAGCTCGAGCTGGTGGTTCAGCGTGTCCGAGGCGTCGAGGATCTGACGGTTCCACTGGTCGACGTCGTCGCTGCGGCCCTGCTCGAGCTGCTCGAGGTGCAACGGGTCGTAGACGTCGACGACGAGGATCTTGCGCGTCGACTCGAGCACCGGGAACAGCCGGAGCGCGTGGCCCTGGACGATGATGACGTCCGCCCACGCCTCGTGCTCGACCATCTGCCGCGGGTGGCGGTGCGGCACGGTGACGACCTCGTACGACGGGTCGATCTGCGACGAGCGCGTGAGGCTGATCACGCGCACGTCGTGCTCGTTCGCGAGCTGCTTCGCCATCTGGGTGGCGCGGATCGCCGGTCCGGCCATCTTCTCGCCGATCGAGTCGCCGGTGATGATGAGGACGCGACGACGGGTCCCGACCTCGAGCACGCCGAGCGAGTGCACGATCTTGTCGTAGCCGGCCAGGTAGTTCTCGATCGGGTACGCGGGCTCGTCGCGGTTGCCGAACAGGCGGAGGAGCTCGCGGTCACTGCGGACACGGCTCGCCTGGATCGCACGGCGCGACTCGGTCATCGAGGGCAGCTGCTCGACGAACTGGTCGACGCCGTAGATGCCCGCCATGCTCGTCTTCGGCACCGGGATGGTCGGGACGCTGTCGTCGCCCGGGTTGCGGAGGTCGAGCTCGGTGGAGTCGAGTTCACCGCGGCCGACGGCCCGGCGGACGGCCAGCGCGAGCGATCCCGGCAGCGCCGCCGCGAGCTGCTCGTCACCGAGGTTCTTGTACAGGGTGAAGAGCGCGTTGCGCTCGAGCAGGTAGGTCTCGCGGAAGTCGCCGAACTTGTTCATCGACGCGTGGTGCTTGTGGAACGCGACCGACTTCGGCTGGTAGCGGAAGCGCCACCCGAGCAGGTTGAGCCGCCATCCCAGGTCGACGTCCTCGTAGAACATGAAGTAGCGGTCGTCGAAGCCGCCGAGCTGCTCGAACAGCTCTGCGCGGATGAACATCGCCGCACCCGTACCGAACAGCACGTCGGTCTCGGATTCCCAGCGGCCGGTGTCCGGCGACCCGGCGAAGGGCTTGTAGCCCATGCCGTACCAGGTCATCGCGGCCTCGGTGAAGTCGACGTTGACGCCTTCCCAGTCGAGGACCTTCGACGCCACGGCACCGATGTCGGCGCCGGCGGCGAAGGTCGCCATCGCCTCGCGCACCCAGCCGGTGTCCGGACGGGCGTCGTTGTTCAGGAACGCCACGATCTCGCCGGAGGAGTGCTCGACGCCGAGGTTGCAGCCGCCCGTGAACCCGAGGTTGGCACCGGAGTCCACGAACGTGAAGTCGAGGTCGGAGGCCTTGAGCCGTCCGACGTGCTCGGGGCCGGAGCCGTTGTCGACGACGATGACCTCGAGCCGGTCCTGCGGCCAGTCCTGCTTCCGGAGCTCGGCGATGCTCGTCAGTGTGTCGTCCGTGCCCTTGTAGTTCACGAGAACGACGGACACGACTCCTGGCTTGCGCTCTGTCACGGCGAGTTCCTCCAGCTGCAGCCGCGGGCGCGGCACGGGTCGGTGATCCGGCCGTCGAGGATGCCCGACGGCCGACAACACCCTACAAGGCGCAGCACGGCGCTCGGCGGAGGTCGCGCCCGGGTCGGGCACAATGGGCACCGTGACGCACCACTCGATCCCCACGGCCCCCGCTCCGTCCCCGCTCGCCGCCGAGTACGACGCGATCGCTCGTGGCGACCACGCGACGGGCAGCAGGGGGACGATCCGCTTCGCGGTGTCGACGGACGACACCACCGAGGGCAAGGGCGACCTGTTCGTCGCGCTCGGGCTCGCCCGGGCGCTGCGTGCGCACGGCTGGGGCGTGGACCTGTGGCCGATGCGCCGCTGGGCGGAGGACGTCCCGGACGACACCACCGTGCTCGTCAGCATGATCGAGTCGTTCGTCCCCGGGCTCGTACCGTCCCGGACCGCCACGGTGGCGTGGGTGCGCAACTGGACGGCGCAGTGGGCATCGTCGCCCTCCCTCGCCGAGTTCGACGCCGTGTGGGCGTCGTCCTCGATCGCCCGCGACGCCCTGTCCGAGGTGGTCGACGTCCCCGTCGAGGTGGTCCCGATCGGCGTCGACCTCGACCTGTTCCGGCCCGACGTGGACGGGACGCCCGGCCCGCGGACCGGACGCGCCGTCACCACCGTCAACTTCTGGGGTGCCAGGCGCGGCGTGCAGGACGTGCTGCAGCAGGTGGCACCGGCCGAGCCCGTCGTCTGGTTCGCCGCCAACGTGGAGCACGTCGACGCCGCCCCGGGCGTGGAGCTCCGTCCGGCGGTGTCGTACTTCGCCCTGCCCGAGGTCTACCGGGCTGCCGCGTTCGTCGTCGACGACGTCATCGCGCCGGCCGCCGAGTTCGGCACCCTCAACTCACGCCTGTACGAGTCGCTCGCGTGCGGCGCGCTGCCGGTGACGAACTGCGCGCTCGGTCTCGACGAGCTCGGCCTGGCCGACGTCCCGGTCTTCACCGACGCCGCCTCGCTCGAGCGCGCGATCGCCATGCCGGCCCACGAGCGCGACGACCGCGCCGAACGGCTCCGGAACGTGGTCGTGGAACGCCATTCGTACGCCCGACGAGCCGAACAGGTCGCTCCGTCGCTCGACGCCGCGCTCGAGCGTGCAGCGACCCGCTCGGGCACGCGGCACCCGCTGCTGCGGTGGGCGACGCTGCAGCGCGAGGTGCTGCGCGCGACCGAGCAGGAGCGCGACGTGCACCGCGCCGGGGTCGACGACATCAACCGCCGGCTCATCGTGTCCGAGGAGGCGGTCGCGGTCCTGGACCGGGCCCGACAGGACGCCGAGGCCGCGCGACGGCGCGCCGAGGCAGAGCGTGACGCGATCGCGACCCGGTACGACGCCCTCACCCACTCCGCCGAGTTCCGTGCCCTCGACCGGCTCGGCGGCGTGGCACGAGCCCTCCGGCGCCGCGGCTGACACCGCTCCCGCGGCTGCGTGCGCCCCGGACGGGACGACGACGGAACGGGAGGCGCGGTGCCAGCTGGCACCGCGCCTCCCGTTCCGTCGTCCCGGACCCGCTACGAGACCGTCACCGTCCTGGTGCCGAAGTCCTTGTAGGCCCCGCCCGGCAGCTCCTGGTACCAGATGCGCACGGTGTGCTTGCCCGGCTTGACGCCGCTGAGCGTCGTCGCCAGACCGACGTCGGAACCCCATCCCGGGTGTGCCCGCTCCACGTCGGTCCGGACCGCGTTCGCACTGCCGGAGGCCGCGCCGACACCGTCGAGGTGGATCTTGTACTTCACCGGGGCGAACGTGTCCGGGTCGATCGCCCAGCCCCTGACGGCGACGGTCCCCCGGCCGCCGGTCGCGGCGTCGTAGGCGCCGTACACGGCTCCGGTCTTGCCGGTGGGTGCGGGGACGGCGTCCTTCACGGTCACCGACTTCGTGCCGAAGCTGACGTAGTTCCCACCGGGCAGGTCCTGGTACCAGACCGTCACCGTGTGAGTGCCCGCCTTGACGCCCGTGAGGGTGACCGCGAGCCCGACGTCGTCACCCCACCCGGGCTTGGCGGCGGCGATGTCCGCGCGGACCGCGTTCGCGCTGCCCGCGGCGGCACCGACGCCGTCGAGGTGGATCTTGTACCTGACCGGGTCGTAGCGGTCCGGGTCGATCGCCCAGCCCTTCAGGGCCACGGTGTTCGGACCGGCGGTGGCCTGCTCGAACGAGCCGGTGACGGCACCGGTCTTGCCGGTGGTGCCGGTCGACGGCGGGGCCGCGACCGTGACGGTCTTCGTCCCGGCGCTGACGTAGGTGCCGCTCGGCAGGTCCTGCCACCAGAGGGTGACCGTGTGCTTGCCGGGCGTGAGGCCGGTGAGCGTGGTCGCCAGGCCGTGCGACGATCCCCACTTGGGGTAGGACTTCGCGACGTCGCTGCGCGCAGCGCTCGCACTGCCGGCCGCCGCTCCGACACCGTCGACGTGGACCTTGTACCGCACCGACGCGTACGTGTCCGGGTCGATCGCCCAGCCCTTCAGCGCGACCGAACCGATGCCGCCGGTGGCCGACTCGAACGAGCCCTTCACGGCGCCGGAGGTCCCGGTCGACGCCGTGACGGTGACGGCCTTCTGCGCCACGCGCACCCAGGTCGCACCCGGCTTGTCCTGTGTCCAGAGCGACACCGTCCGCGATCCCGCCGCGACGTTCTGGATCGTCCTGGAGAAACCGACCGTGCTGCTGGCACCCGGGTACTTCGCGGCGATGTCGGTCCGCTGGACGTCGGCAGTCGCCGAGATCGCGCCGACACCGTCGACCTGCACCTTGTAGGCGGTCGCGGCGGACGAGTCCCGGTCGAGCGCCCACCCGCTCACCGCGATCGTGCCGGTGCCGCCGGTGACGGTCTCGAGGCTGCCCACCGGGGCCGCGGCCGGGACGGTGACGTCACCGCAGTTGAGCAGCGTGTTCGCGCCCGCGCCGACGTTGATGCCGAAGACGCACACGGTGTGCTTGCCCGGCGTGATGCCCGTGAGCGTCGTCTGGAAGCCGTGTGCGGTGTTGCCCGAGCCGAGGCGCGAGGCCAGGTCGGTGCGGTTGGCGTTCGCCATCACCGAGGCCTTGCCGACGCCGTCGACGTAGAACTGCGCCCTGATCGCGGCGGTGGTGTCCGGGTCGGCCGTCCAGCCGCGCACGGTGATCGTGCCGCCCACGCCGCCGGACTGCGAGTCGACGTGCCCGATCGGCGAGGACCCGCCGGTGGGCGATCCGAACCAGTCGGTGTACATCCGCCAGAAGTTGCGGTTGCCGTAGGCCGAGCAGGAGTCGCCGGTGCCGTAGAGGTTCGACATCGCCGCCGTGTTCGGCGTGTACGGGGTGTAGATGTACAGGCCAGCCGTCGCCTGGTTCTTGATGTAGACCGTCTTGCGCCCGCACGCCGCGTTCGGGTTGTAGAGGATCGAGTTGTTCCGGCCCGCCTGGTACGCCCACGACGTCGGCGACGCCTGGTAGCGCTTGAACTGCAGTGCCGCGGCGTAGACCTGCTGGCCGAAGCCGTAGTACGCCGGGTCGCACGGTGCGGTGTCCGGGCAGGCGAAGCCGGTGGCGTGCAGGTACATGTAGCTCGTCGGCGAGTTCGTCGCGACGATGCCCTGCTCCTTCTGGAGCAGGACCAGCAGCACCTTCTGGCTGATCCCGCACGCGGCACCCACCTGGGCGATGACCGTGGCGGCGGACTTGTTGCCGCCGGGGATCGCCGAGCACCGGTTCGGGACGACCCCGATGGCGCTCATGTTCTGCGTGAAGTCCTTCAGGCAGGCCGGGCCGCCGGAGGCGCGCTTGCAGTTCGGGGCGACGCTGTTGAGGAACGACTGGACGGCCGATCCGCTCATCGCGCCGCCGTCGTAGAAGTTGGCGTCGCTGATGATGTTGCCCGGGTCGAAGTTGGCGGGGACCGCGGCCGAGGCCGGTTCGGTCGTCGTCTGCTCGGACACGATCGTGCCGATGGTCAGGCCGCTCACCGCGATCGCCAGGGCAGCGGTCATGCCGAGCACCGCGCGCAGGGGTCGACGGCGACCGCCACGGTCGAGGATGGAACGCATCACGGCACCTCCGCCGTCATCGGCTCGGACGTGGTCGACTTCGACCCGACCGAGTACTGCAGGGTGATGGACCACGTGCCCGTCGACACCTGGCTCGCGGGGAACGACGCCTGCGCGCAGTTCACGGACGAGGCGCTGGCCTGGGCCGTGCTCGTCGCGCTGCGGGTGACGCCGCCCTTCTTCGCCTGGAAGGTGCAGGTCCCCGAGGCGTCGGTCGTGCCGGACACCAGGCCGCCCGCCTGGAGCGTCTTGCTGCCGGCATCCCAACCGGAGAACGTGACGACCGCCGTCGCCGGGAAGTCACCCGGGTCGACGTCGGGCTGCGGGGTCTCGCCGCTGCCGGGGAACGCCGTCGGGACGTCGTCGTCGGACGGCTCCGCGGTCGGCTGGGTCGACACGGGCGTCGAGGGGGTCGCACTCGGCGACGTCGTCGGGGTCGCGCTGGGCGTCCGCGACGCGCTGGGCGTGGGTCGGGGGTCATCGCCGGAGGAACACCCCGCCGCGAAGAGACTGAGAGCACCGACCACCGCGAGCGCAGCGATCGACCGTGGAGCAAGCTGCATGCTGACGGGCCGTCCTGTGGTTGTTGACAAGGGTCCGGGTTGCGTCAACGGTAACCCCAAAGTGAAGGTTGAGAGTTGTTCTCGCGCACTTTGGCCCCCGCACGGGGGCGGAGTCGCGAGGGGTTCCGCGCACGGGACGCGCGGCGTTCCCCCGCTGTGCAATGAGTATGCTGTTCCGGTCCTGCCCCCACGAACGAAGAGACGTATGGTCGACCAAGCCCGCATGACGGCGCTCGCCAAGGAGCCCCTCGTCGTGATCGGCGCTCCGACGAGCGCCTTCAAAGGCACCTGGAGAGAACTGCGCGACGTCTTCCGTCAGCGCGAGATGCTCGGGATGCTCATCCGCCGCGACCTGAAGGCGCGGTACAAGGACTCGGCCCTCGGGTTCGTGTGGACGCTGGTGCGTCCGCTGACCCAGCTGATGATCTACTACTTCGTGATGGGCAAGATCCTCGGCTCGTCACGGGCGATCGACAACTTCGCGATCTACGTGTTCACCGGCCTGACCGCCTACACGCTCTTCAGCGAGATCGTCGCCGGCTCCACCGGGTCGATCGTCGGCAACAGTGGACTGATCAAGAAGGTCTACGTGCCGCGCGAGGTCTTCCCCCTCGCCAGCGTGGGGGCCGCCCTGGTCAACTTCCTGATCCAGTTCGCGATCCTCATCGCCGCGACCGTCGTGCTCGGGGTCTTCCCCTGGCACGAGGGGTTGATCTACCTCATCCCGTCGCTCCTGGTGATCCTGGTCTACGGCGCGGCCATCGGGCTCGTGCTGTCCGCGCTCAACGTGTACCTGCGCGACGTGCAGTTCGTGATCGACGTCGGCCTGATGGTGCTGCTCTGGGCGTCGCCGATCGTCTACTCGTACTCGATGGTCGTCGCCGAGCTGAAGGTGCAGTGGCTGTTGGCGGTCTACACGAACAACCCGCTCACCCTGTCGGTGCTCGGACTCCAGAACGCGATCTGGCTGCACCCGACGCCGGTCGACTACCCCCCGCACCTCATGATGCGCCTCGGCATCGCCCTCGTGATCGGGCTCTTCTGCCTGCTCGGGGCGCAGCGGGTGTTCTCCCGGCTGCAGGGCAACTTCGCGCAGGAGCTCTAGACCATGGCCATCAGCACCCCCGTCGCCCCGGCGACCTCCGGCGCCGACACCGACCGCCCGGACGTCATCGTCATCGACCACGTCCGCAAGCGGTTCGTCGTCCGCAAGGACAACACCATCCGCGAGCGGATCGTCACCCTGGGCCGTGCCGGCCGGAAGCACCGGCAGGACTTCTGGGCGCTCGACGACGTCACCGTCTCGATCCAGGCCGGCACCACCGTCGGGCTCATCGGGCAGAACGGTTCCGGCAAGTCGACCCTGCTGAAGGCCATCGGCGGGATCATCCAGCCGACGTCCGGCACGGTCGCGCGCCGCGGTCGTCTGGCAGCGCTGCTCGAGCTGGGCGCCGGGTTCCACCCGGACCTGTCCGGCCGCGAGAACGTGTTCCTCAACGCGAGCCTGCTCGGCCTGACGCGCAAGGAGACCGAGGAACGCTTCGACGACATCCTCGCGTTCTCCGGGATCGGCGACTTCATCGACACCCAGGTGAAGTTCTACTCATCCGGCATGTACGTGCGGCTCGCCTTCGCGGTCGCCGTGCACACCGACCCCGACGTCCTGCTGGTCGACGAGGTGCTGGCCGTCGGTGACGAGGCGTTCCAGCGCAAGTGCCTCGACCGCATCCGCTCGTTCCAGGAGCAGGGCAAGACGATCATCATCGTCACGCACTCCCTCAGCCAGGTGCAGGAGATGTGCGACCGGGTCGTGCTCCTGAACAAGGGCAAGGTCCTGCACGACGGGGACCCGATCGGTGCGGTCAGCCTGTTCCGCGACGTCCTCGAGGAGCGCCGGGCCGGTGAGCTCAGCGCCGACGTGGCGGTCGGCCGCGGCACGGTCATCGCGGCCTCGGTGCACGCCGACGGCAAGGGCCAGCGCGACGGCGTCACGCCGGGCGACGACCTGCTGGTCGACATGGAGTTCGAGCACCTGGACGGCGTCGAGGACTGGGAGGCCGCAGTCCAGATCAACAACACGGCCGGACAGGTGGTGTACGGCACCACCACCGGCATCATGGGCATCCACCTCGACCCGCTGCACGGCCGCAAGAAGCTCCGCCTCCGGATCGCGGACACGAACTTCGGCACCGGCAAGTACTTCATCAACGTGTCGATGATGGACTCCGCGGGTCGGCACCTGCACGACCTGCCCGAGTGCGACTCGTTCGAGGTGCCGTCGTTCGGCGACGCCGTCGGCAGCGTGTACGCGAAGCCCTCCATCGAGGAGCTGGCCTGACGATCCCCGACGGCGTGACCAGCACCGCGGTCGTCGTCGTCAACTGGAACCGCGCCGACCTGACCACCGCAGCCGTCCGCGCCGTGCTCGCCGAGGGCACCGCCGACGACGTGATCGTCGTCGACAACGGATCATCCGACGACTCCGTCGCCGTGCTCCGCCGCGACCTGCCGGACGCCGTCGTGATCGCGCGGGACGACAACGGCGGTTTCGCCGCCGGCGCGAACACCGGGATCCGGCACACCGACGCCGACGTCGTCGTGCTCCTGAACAACGACGCGGTCCCCGCGCCCGGCTTCGTCGCGGCGCTCCGCGACCACCTGGAGCAAGCGGGGCCGGAGGTCGCGGCGGTGACGGGCCGCATCGTGCTCGCCGGACGCTGGACGGGCCTCCCGGCCGGTGCGGAACCCGCCCCCGACGCGCGCGTGCTGCGCGACCACGACGGCCGTCCCTGGACGCCGTCGGCGGACGGCGAGGTCCGCCTGAACTCCACCGGCGTCCGCGTCGACCGCGACGGCAACGGCATGGACCGGGACTGGTTCGCGCCCGTCGACCGCGTCGCCGACGTCGACGTCTTCGGCTTCTCCGGCGGCGCGTCGGCCCTGCGGCGGAGCGCGCTGGACGACGTCGGCCTGCTCGACGAGTCCCTGTTCATGTACTACGAGGACACCGAGCTCGCCTGGCGGCTCCGCCGACGTGGATGGCGCGTCGAGCACGCCGCCGGCGCGGTCGTGGAACACGACCACTCGGCGTCGTCCGGGGTGCAGAGCGACCTGTTCCTCTTCCGCAACGCCCGGAACCGGATGGTCGTCGCGCTCTGGCACGCACCGTGGCCGACCGTCCTGCGGGCGAGCGCCCGGACCCTCTTCCGCGGTCTGCGCGGACTGCTCACCGCGTCCACCCGCCGGGAGGCCCGGCTCGTCCTGGCAGCGTTCGCGGACGTCGTCGGGGCGCTCCCGTCGCACCTCGCGCGCCGGCTCCGCGAGTCGCGGCGCGCATCCGTCCCTCGTCGCAGCGTGGACCCGGGCGCATGAGCGCGGAGGGATATCCTGGTCACTCCCCCGCCGACGGACCCGACCGTGGCGCCCCCGTTCGGAAGGACCCACGCGTGCCGCAGCTCACCGTCCTCGTCGACGGGACCGCGGTACCGCGCGAACTCGGCGGTGTGGGCCGGTACGTCGACGGCGTCGTGTCACACCTGACCGACCCGGCGCTCGACGTCCACCTGGTCGTCCGACCCGTGCACGCCGAGCACTTCCGCGCCGTGGCGCCGCACGCCACCGTGCACACCGCGCCGGCGTGGACCGACTCCGTGCCGCTGCGGTTCCTCTGGGAGCAGACCGGCCTGCCGGCACTCGGCCGCAGGGTCGGCGCGCGGGTGCTGCACTCCCCGCACTACACGTTCCCGTTCGGGTGGCGCGGCGGATCCGTCGTCACCCTGCACGACGCCACGTTCTTCTCGAACCCGGAGTGGCACTCCCGGCTGAAGCGCACGTTCTTCACCTGGTGGAGCCGTCGCTCGCTGCGCACCCGCCCGGTCGTCATCGTGCCGAGTGCGGCCACCGCGACCGAGGCCGCGCGGGTCGTCCGCGGGATCCGCGCGGACGTCCGGGTCGCACCGCTCGGCGTCGACCGTGCCGTGTTCCACGAGCCGTCGATCGCCGAGGTCGAGGACGCGCGGATCGCGGCGACGCTGCCCGAGGGTGCACCCTGGATCGCGTTCCTCGGCACCATCGAGCCCCGCAAGAACGTCACGGCGTTGTTGGACGCCTACGCCACCGTGCGGGCGTCGCGAGCGGCCGCCGGTTCGGACACCCCTTGGCTCGTGCTCTCCGGGGCACGCGGGTGGGACGAGTCCGCGATCGCACGGCTCGACGCCCTGCAGCCGGACGACCGCGTCATCGAGGCCGGCTACCTGCCCCTCGAGGACCTGTCCGGCTACCTCGGCGGCGCGGAGTTCGTCGTCTACCCGTCGCTCGGCGAGGGCTTC
Organism: Curtobacterium sp. MCPF17_003; assembly: GCF_003224385.1. Lineage (NCBI taxonomy): Bacteria > Bacillati > Actinomycetota > Actinomycetes > Micrococcales > Microbacteriaceae > Curtobacterium > Curtobacterium sp. MCPF17_003. The sequence goes on from NZ_QKLC01000009.1 coordinate 63,328, forward strand.
GGCCTGCCGGTCGTCGAGGCGATGGCCTCAGGCGCCTGCGTCCTGACCACCCGGCGGTTGTCGCTGCCCGAGGTCGGCGGGGACGCAGCCGTGTACACCGAGCCGTCCGCTCCCGCACTGGCCGAGGCGATGGCCGCGCTGCTCGACGATCCCGCGCTCGTGGCGTCGCACCGGGCGGCGGCGCTGGCGCGTGCCGACGTGTTCACCTGGCAGGCCACCGCGGCCGTGCACGTCGACGCGTACTCCGCCGTCGCCGGGGGTGCACGGTGATCCGGGTCGCGGTGCTGACGGTCACCTACAACACCGGTGAGACCATCCGGCCGTTCCTGGCGAGCGTCGCCGCTGCGTCGTCCGAGCCGGTCGCCGTCGTGATCGCGGACAACGGGTCGGCCGACCTCGACGCACTGCGGGCGATCGGCGAGTCCTACGGTGCCGTCGTGGTGTCCTCCGGGGGCAACCGCGGCTACGGCGGGGGCATCGACGCCGCGCTGAGCGCCCTCGACGACGTCCTGCCCGACGTCCGCCCCGAGTTCCTGCTCGTCACGAACCCCGACGTCGTCCTCGCACCGGGATCGATCGACGAACTCGTGCGCGCCGCCGACCGGCTGCCGACGGGCGGGTCGTTCGGGCCACGGATCCTCGACGAGCAGGGCGAGACGTACCCGTCCGCGCGCCAACTGCCGTCGCTCCGGACCGGACTCGGCCACGCGGCGTTCTCGCGGTTCTGGCCCGCCAACCCCTGGAGCCAGCGGTACTGGTCCACGACGCAGGTCGTCGAGCGTGAGGCCGGGTGGCTCTCCGGCGCGTGCTTCCTCATCCGCACCGACCTGTTCCGGCAGCTCGACGGGTTCGACGAGTCGTACTTCATGTACTTCGAGGACGTCGATCTGGGCCAGCGCGTGGGTCGCTCCGGTCGCGCGAACGTGTACGTGCCGACCGCCGTGGTCACCCACACCGGGGCGCACTCGACGTCGTCGAACCGTCGCCGGATGGAGATCGAGCACCACCGCAGCGCGTACCGGTTCCTGTCACGGAAGTACCGGGCGTGGTGGCTGTTGCCCCTCCGTGTGGTGCTGCACGCCGGTCTGTCGCTCCGAGCCCGCTGGGTCACGCGCAAGTAGCGCGAGCCAGCGGCGGGCGTCAGGAGCCGGGGCGCAGACGCCTGCGTGCGGCGCGTGCGGCTGCGAGCAGCACCGTGGCCCGGGCGTCGAAGGAGTGCTCCGCCGCCATCCGATCGGCGACCGCAGCACGTTCGGCGGCCGCCGGCCACGCGTGCGCCGGGTCGAGCAGGGCGGCCACGTCGTCCCGCGAACGGGAGACGGCGAGCGTCGGGACGTCGAGCACGTCCCCGAGGCCGGCGACCTCGTCCGTGACGACGACCCCACCCGACGCCAGCACGTCGAACACCCGGTTCGACACGAAACCGCCCGCCGCCATGTCCGGCCAGTGGTCGTTGAGGACCACGCGGGCGGACGCGTACGCCGTCGCGACCTCGGCCCGTGAGAGTGCGACGGCCCCGAGCATCGCAGAGGGCACGACGCCGTCCCACCCCGGGCCGTGCACACGCAGGTCGGTGCCGAGTGCGACCGCGTCGGCGACCACCGGCCGGGCCGCGCCACGGGTCGACCCGACGAAGACGACGTGCCCCGCGTCCGCGCCGGACTCCGACCGGGCGGCCGGGTGGAACACCGCCGGGTCGGTCGCCTGCAGCAGTGTCCGGACCGGCACGCCGGCACGTGCGGCGGCTTCCGCAGCCCACACCGGACCCGCCGCGAACGCCGCGTCGAACGACCGGAGCTCGGTGTCCGAGACGTCGTCGGGGTGGCTGATCACCCAGAGCAGGTTCACCGACGCGGGGTTCGGCGGCACACGGTCCAGCCCGCGGATGACGAGCGTGACGTCGTCTGCGGCGTCGTCGTCCCGGACGTGCGCGTCGCGCCGGTCGACGCGGACCTGCTGGCCGAGGCCCTCGAGAGCGCTCGCGAGCTCGGTGGCGAAGTGCACGTCGCCCCACCCGTCGCCCTCGGGGCCGGCCGGGGCGGCGATCTTGACGGACCAGGACAGCCGGTCGTCGTCGGATCGCGATCGGGGCGCCGGTGTGACGGGTCGCGCACCCCACGGGGGCAGCGGGGGTCCGGCTGCGACCGCTCCGTCGCCGTCCGGGGCCCGGTCGCGCCAGACCGAGAACGCATCCACCGTCGACGCGTCGACCGTCCGTCCGGCCTCCGCCGAGCGGTTCAGCGACCACACCACGCGCACGGGTCCGCCGTCGCGGTCCGCGACCGCGCGGGTCCAGCTGGTCAGGGTCATCCGCTCGTCCGGGAGGCACGGTGCCGGCACCAGGGAAGCGCCCGGCATCGAGACGGCCGGCTGGTCCGCTGCGAAGACCGGCACCACAGCGAGCGGGAAGCCCTCGCGGTCGTCCGCCTGGCTGCGGACCGGGCTCGTCGACCCGTCGTCGGACCAGGGAAGCGCTCCCGGGCGCACCAGCCGCACGCCGTCCCGCTGCGAACCGTCGGGCATCCGGATGCGGGCCTGGGCCACGCCGCCGCCGCCGGCCTCCGCCAGGACCTGCAGGTCCTGGTCGGTCACCCGGACCGTCGAGTCGACCACCAGGAGCACCCGCCCGACCCCGTCGGCGACCCCGGCGTTGATCGCCGAGCCGATGCCGTCGACCGGGTCCGAGCGGACCCAGGGGATCCCCCGCGCCTGCTTGCCGACCGGCGACGCATCGGCGACGTAGCCGACCGCGCGGGTGTCCGCCGAGGGGCCGAACGCCATCCGGGCCGCGGTGACCATCGACGGCAGCGCGTCGTACCGGTCGGACCGGCTCACCAGCAGCACCGTCACCGACCGGTCGAGTGCCGGCAGGGCACCGTCCCAGCCGACCACCCGTTCGGGGTGGTCCGGCGTCACCGACGGGGGACGGGCCTCCGAACGGGAGACCGCCGCATCCGGTCGGCGGCGACGGAAGAGTGCCATGCGAGGACCGGCCGGGGGCGACGTCAGACGGCGAGCAGTCGCTGCAGGTAGACGCCGTAGCCGCCCTTGACGAGCGGTGCGGCCAGGTCGGCGAGCTGCGCGTCGTCGATCCAGCCGTTGCGCCAGGCGATCTCCTCGATGCAGCCGATCTTGAAGCCCTGACGGTCCTCGATGACCTTGACGTACTCGGACGCCTGCATCATCGACTCGAACGTGCCGGTGTCGAGCCAGGCCGTCCCGCGGTCGAGGACCTGGACGCCGAGCTCGCCCGCCTCGAGGTAGCGCTCGTTGACGGTCGAGATCTCGAGCTCCCCGCGGGCGCTCGGCTCGATCGTCTTCGCGATCTCGATGACCTTGTTGTCGTAGAAGTACAGGCCGGGGACGGCGTAGTTCGACTTCGGCTCGGCCGGCTTCTCCTCGATGGAGACGGCGGTGAAGTCGTCGTCGAACTCCACGACGCCGTACGCCTTCGGGTCGGCCACGTGGTAGGCGAAGATGGTGGCGCCGTCGACCTCGGTGTTCTTCCGCAGGTTCGTGCCGAGGCCCGTGCCGTGGAAGATGTTGTCGCCGAGGACCAGCGCGACGCTGTCGTCGCCGATGAACTCCTCGCCGATGACGAACGCCTGCGCGAGGCCGTCCGGGCTCGGCTGGACCGCGTACTGGATGTCCATGCCGAGGGACGAACCGTCGCCGAGCAGGGCACGGAACTGGTCGTTGTACTCCGGCGTCGTGATGACGAGGACCTCGCGGATGCCGGCCATCATGAGGGTCGACAGCGGGTAGTAGACCATCGGCTTGTCGTAGATCGGCATGAGCTGCTTGCTGATGCCCTTGGTGATCGGCCAGAGACGGGTGCCGGAACCCCCGGCCAGGATGATGCCCTTCATCGCGGTGTGCTTCCTTCGTTCGTTACTTGGTCGTGCGGAGCGACTCGGTGTACGCCACGCACTCCTCGTAGGTGGGCAGCAGACCCGCGGCGGCGGCTTCCTCGAGCGTCGGCGCGCTGGTGTCCTTCTCGGACAGGACCGGCTCGCCGAGTCCGTCGGGCAGCTCGAGGCCGACCGTCGGGTCGAGGATGGTGATCCCCTTCTCGCGCTCCGGGGCGTAGTGGGCGCTGACGAGGTAGTTCACCGTGGACTGGTCCTCGAGCGCGACGATGGCGTGCCCGAGGCCCTCGGACAGGTAGACGGCCCGACGGTCGACGTCGTCGATGCGCACGGAGTCCCACTGCCCGAACGTCGGCGAGCCGACCCGGATGTCGACGATGTAGTCGATGAAGGCGCCGCGCACCGCGGTCACGTACTTGGCCTGGCTCGGCGCGACGAGGGCGTAGTGGATGCCTCGGGCCACACCGGCCGCGGAGACCGACATGTTCACCTGTCGGAGGTCCAGCGGGTGACCGACCGTCTCTTCGAGGACGTCGGCGCGGTACGCCTCGAGGAATGCTCCTCGTGCGTCGCCGTGCTGGACGGGCGTGAACTCCCACGCGCCGGGGATCTTCAGTTCGCGGATCTGCACGGCTGCACCCTACCAAGCCGCCCGCCCCTGGACCCGTCGGCAGGCCGTTCCTGCGGCGGTCCGCGGGTTCGCATAGGCTGTCATGGCCTCGCGCACCTGCCGGACCCCATGAAACGAGACACTGCGAACCCGTGAAGCTCTTCATCCAGATCCCCTGCCTCAACGAGGAGAACACCCTCGCCAGCGTCATCGACTCCATCCCGCGGGAGATCGACGGCATCGATGAGATCGAGATCCTGGTGATCAACGACGGCAGCACCGACCGCACCGTCGAGGTCGCCAAGGAGCACGGTGTCAAGCACTTCGTGCACCACACCACGAACATGGGGCTCGCCCGCTCCTTCCGGGACGGCGTCGACTACGCGCTGCTCCACGGCGCGGACATCGTCGTCAACACCGACGGTGACAACCAGTACCCGCAGGCGCAGATCGCCGAACTGGTGCAGCCGATCCTCCGGAAAGAGGCCGAGATCGTCATCGGCGACCGGCAGACGCGCACCATCGAGCACTTCTCCGGCTTCAAGAAGCTCATGCAGCGCTTCGGCTCGTGGGTCGCCAGCCGCGCCGCCGGGCTCGACCTGCCCGACGCCGCGAGCGGGTTCCGCGCGTACTCGAAGTACTCGCTCATCCGCCTGAACATCGTCACGCGCTTCAGCTACTGCATGGAGACCATCGTGCAGGCCGGCTACAAGCGTCTGGCCATCGCCTCGGTGCCGATCACCACGAACCCGAAGACCCGCGAGTCGCGGCTGTTCAAGAACATCTGGCAGCACATGTTCCAGTCGGGTTCGGCGATCGCCCGCGTCTACCTGATGTACCGGCCGATGGCGCTGTTCCTCTGGGTGGCGGCGATCCTCGGGGCGCTCGGGGCCTGGCCGCTCGTCCGGTACCTGGTGCTGCTCGCGATGCACACCGGCGGCAACCACCTGCAGTCGATCATCCTCGGCGTCGTCCTGTTGATCACGGCGGTGCTGAGCATCGTGATCGGCGTCGTGGCGGACCTGACCCGCCTGAACCGGACCCTGGCCGAGGAACAGCTCGACCTGCAGAAGCTGCAGCGGTATGGGGACTGAGCGCGGAACGTCCTTGCTCGACCGGCGGACACGCTTCGCGCTCTGGGTCCGTCGACCCGGCAGCTGGGTGGAGATCGCGGCCTGGGCTGCGCTCGCGGCGTTCGTGGTCTGGACCATCGGACCGGCACTGATCGGACACGGCACCTTCCTGAACACCGGCCTGCTCGGGCGGTACACCCCGTGGGGTGAGACGTTCCAGTCGACGACGGCGTCGACCAACATCCTGAACAGCGACACGATCGACACCGTCGCGCCGCAGAACTCGCTCCTGACCCGCCTCGCCCACGAGGGCGTCTTCGGCGCGTGGAACCCCTACGTCGCCGGTGGCGCGGAACTCGGCGGCGTGCCCGACTCGGGCGCGTGGTCCCCGCTCGCCCTGCCCTGGTGGATCCTCCCCCTGGCCGCCGCCCCGGGCTGGGTGAAGCTCCTCGAGATCGTCGTCGTCACGGTCGGCATGTCCCTGCTGCTGCGCCGCTGGGGTGTCCCCCGCGCGGGCTGGGCGATCGCCGCCCTCGTCTACTCGTCGTCAGGGTTCATGGTCGCGTGGTCGAACTGGCCGCAGACACGGGTCGCGGCCTGCATCCCCCTGCTCTTCTGGGCGATCGACCGCGCCGCGGTGGAGCTCCGCGCGCGTGACGTCATCGCCGTGGGCGTGCCGCTCGCGTCGATGCTGCTCGGCGGGTTCCCGGCCATCGTCGGCTACGCCCTCTTCATCGGTGGGCTGTACTTCCTCGTCCGCACGATCGTCGCGCACCGACGGTGGGTCCCCGTGCTCGTGAGCGGGGCGATCGCGGTGGGCGGCATCCTGTTCGGCCTGCTGCTCTCCGCGTGGCAGCTCGTCCCCTTCGCCATCAACGCCACGAGCCTGGTCGACTTCAGCGGCCGTGGGCAGAGCGGCCCGAACGGTCTCGGCACCCCGCCGCTCGTCAGCGCGTGGGTGCCGGACATCTCGTTCGTGCAGAGCACCGGCCCGGCCTGGGGCATCCGCAACCCGGTGGAGGAGTACTCCTACCTGGGGATCGCGGCCGTGGTGCTCGTCGCCGCGGCGGTCCTCATCCGCCCGGCGACGCACACCGTCGCGTCCCTGCCCGACGACGCCACACCGGCCGTCCGCGCACGGCACGACCTGGTCCGACGTCGCACCCGCGGCGTCGTCGCGATCGTCGCCTCGATGCTGGCGCTCGCGGTGGTCATCGTCTACCTCGGCGGCCCCGTCCTGTCCGCCGTCCGCGAGCTGCCGGTGTTCGACACGAACCCGATCGGTCGCGCCCGCGTCGTCGTGATGTTCCTCGCCGCCGCGATGGCCGGGGTGGGCTTCGGCCGCCTCGTGCAGCCGGAGAACCTCCGTGACGAGCTGGCACGCTTCCGCGCCGCCGGGCCCCTCCGGCGCACCGGTCGGATCGCCGCCGTCGCCGTCGTGTTGTTCACCGCCGTCGGCGTGGGGATGCAGACCCTGCTCGCGATCCCGCCGATCGCCGAACAGTACGTGCACCGCACCAAGCTCGAGATCCTCACGGTCGGCATCCTCGGCGCGGTCACCGTCGTGCTCGTCGTGCTCGTCTGGGTGTTCCGGTCGCGGGTGCTGGCGACCGTCGCGGCGGTCGGGGTCGTCGCGCTCGTCGTCGTCCCCGCCGTGACGGCCACGAAGCCCTGGTGGCCGATCGCGCCCAACTCGACGTTCTACCCGACCACCCCCGCCATCGACTACCTGCAGGAACACGTCTCCGCGCAGGACCGCTACGCCGCCACCGGCAGCGCCATGCTCCCGGGGTCGTCCTCCTACTACCGGATCCGCGAGACCACGGGACACGCGTTCCAGACGGGCGAGTGGAAGGACCTCATGCGGGCGGTCGACCCGGACACGTACCCGACGGCCACGTACCTGACGTTCGAACCCAATCTCATGCCGTCGCTCGCCCGGTCGGGGATCCTCGACCGGCTCAGCACGAAGTACCTCGTCGCCGATCCGTCGGCGCCGCTCGCCGGCACCGCCGAGGCGGGTGCGGCGCAGACGAAGTGGTCGGACCTGACCGCGGACAACCCCTCGGTGGACTCGGCCAGCAACACCGGCCCGGTGAACGGCATCACCTTCACCGGTCCACCGGCCCCCACCCTGACGCTCGGGGGCATGACCCTCGACGTGGCGATCGTCGCGGACGACTCCGGCAAGACGATCACGTCGACGTCGACCCGCGTGCCGGGCCTCGGCGGCCCGCGGAACGTGGCGCTCCAGGGCTCCACCATCCCGAGGTCGACCTCGTGGCACGTCCGCATCACCGTGACCGGGCAGGACAAGCTCGTGCCGATCGGCACCGACGACGCCGGCGACGCCGTGATGAGCATCATCCGTCCGGTCTCCGGTGACGGCGTCCGGGTGGTGCACACCGGCGATGCGACGATCTACGAGCGCGGCGACGCCCTGGACCGCGTGCGCTGGGCGTCCGACCAGGTGGTGGAGCGCACCGGACCGGCGCGCGTCCGGGCACTCGCCGACCAGTCGCTGCCGGACTCGACCGTCGTCCTGAGCGCTCCGTCCGAGCACACGGCCGACCCGGACTCGAGCGCCGAGATCACCCTGCGGGGCAGCGACGTGAACAGCACGGTCGCCGAGGTCGACGCCACCGGGAGCGGCTGGGTGGTCGTCGCCGACTCGCTCCAGCGCGCCGGCTGGACGGCGACCGTCGACGGCGAACCGACCGACCTCGTCGCGGCCGACGACGCCGGCGCCGCCGTGTGGGTCCCCGCCGGCGAGCACACGGTGGAGCTGCGGTACACGGTGCCGGGCGCCCGGACCGGGTACCTGCTGACCGGCGGCAGCGTCGTCCTCGCCGTCCTCACCTGCACCGTCGTCACCCTGCTCGTCCGGCGCCGCCGCAGGCCGGGCGACGACGCGGCACGGCTGTGACCGGCTGGTATCGTCAACCGATCCACGGTCGACCGGCGGTCCTGAACGACACGCCGACGACCGACGCACCACCGGACGGCCACCGTCGACCGGAGAACACCGATCCCAGAACCACACCGACTCCGAAAAGGAACCAGACCTCGTGAAGATCCTCGTCACCGGCGGAGCCGGCTTCATCGGCTCGAACTTCGTCCGACGCACCCTGCAGGACGCGTACCCCGGACTCGAAGGCGCCGAGGTCGTCGTCTACGACGCACTGACCTACTCGGGCAACCTCGAGAACCTCGCCCCGGTCTCGGACTCCCCCCGGTACACGTTCGTGCAGGGCGACATCCGCGACGCCGCGAAGCTCGACGAGGTGATCCCCGGCATCGACGCGATCGTGCACTTCGCCGCCGAGTCCCACGTCGACCGGTCGGTCCGCGACTCCGGCATCTTCGTCGAGACGAACGTCGTCGGCACCCAGCGTCTGCTCGACGCGGCGCTCCGCCACGGCACCGAGCGCTTCGTCCACGTGTCCACCGACGAGGTCTACGGCTCCATCAGCGAGGGGTCGTGGGACGAAGAGCGCCCGCTCGAGCCGAACTCGCCGTACTCGGCGTCGAAGGCCGGCAGCGACCTGCTCGCCCGCAGCTACCACCGCACGCACGGGCTGAACCTCTCGATCACCCGCTGCTCGAACAACTACGGGCCGTACCACTTCCCCGAGAAGGTCATCCCGCTCTTCGTCACGAACCTCATCGACGACCTGCACGTCCCGCTCTACGGCGAGGGCAACAACATCCGTGACTGGCTGCACGTCGACGACCACACCCGCGGCATCGCGATGGTCCTGACCCGCGGTCGCGCCGGCGAGATCTACAACATCGGCGGCGGCACCGAGCTGACCAACAAGGAGCTCACACAGCTGCTCCTGGACGCGACCGGCAAGGACTGGTCGTACGTCGACCGCGTCGCCGACCGCCTCGGCCACGACCTGCGCTACTCGGTCGACATCTCGAAGATCAGCAGTGAGCTCGGCTACGAGCCGCAGGTGCCGTTCGAGCAGGGCCTCGCCGACGTCGTCCAGTGGTACCGCGACAACCGCAGCTGGTGGGAGCCGCTTAAGGAACGCGCCGCCCTCTCCTGAGCCGCCGTCGGCCCAGGAGCACACCGGCGTGCTCCTGGGCCGACCCCTGCTCGACCGCCACCCCCGACACGGAAGCGACACCATGACCCGGTACCTCATCACCGGCGCCGCCGGCATGCTCGGCCACGACCTGCAGCACGCCCTGGCCGGCCGCGACGTCACCGCCCGTTCCCGTGCCGAGCTGGACATCACCGACCCCGAGGCCGTCGACGCCGCGGTCGCCGGGCACGACGTCGTGATCAACTCGGCCGCCTACACGAAGGTGGACGACGCGGAGACCCACGAGGACACCGCGACCGCGGTGAACGCGGACGGGCCGGCGTTGCTCGCCGAGGCCGCGGTGCGGCACGGGGCCAAGCTCGTGACGATCTCGACGGACTACGTGTTCGACGGCAACGGCACCGCTCCCTACGCGGAGGACGCCCCCACGGACCCCCTGAACGCCTACGGCCGGTCCAAGGCCGTCGGCGAAGCCCGCGTCCGCGCGATCGCGCCGGACTCCTCGTACGTCGTCCGGACGGCGTGGATCTACGGCGCACACGGACCCAACTTCGCCGCGACCATGCTCCGGCTCGCGGCGTCCCACGACACCGTGAGCGTGGTCACCGACCAGGTCGGACAGCCCACCTGGACCGGTGACCTGGCCGCACGCATCGTCGAGCTCGTCGACGCCGACGCACCCGCCGGCATCTACCACGGCACGAACAGCGGTCAGGGCTCGTGGTACGACTTCACCCGGGCGATCTTCTCCGAGAACGGTCTCGACCCGGAGCGCGTCCTGCCGACCGACAGCGGCGCCTTCGTCCGTCCGGCGCCCCGCCCGGCGTACAGCGTGCTCGGCCACGACGCCTGGTCGCGCGCGGGCCTCGCCCCGATGCGCGACTGGCGCGAGGCGTTGCACGCGGCGACCGAGGCCGGGATCTTCCGCGCATGATCCAGCCGTCCACCCTGGTGGTCGGCGCCGGCGGGTTCCTCGGCGGCGCCGTGCACCGGTCACTCGTCGGTTCGGGCGCAGCGACCATCGCCGCCCGCGTGCCGTGGGACGACCAGGACGCCGCCGTCGAGGCACTCGTCGACGCCTTCCGCTCGGTGCGGTCGCAGCCCGGCCGCTGGCGCGTGCTGTGGTGCGCGGGCACGGGGGTCGTCGCCACCGGAGCCGACGTCTTCGACGAGGAGCAGCGCCTGATCGCCCGGGTCCTCGACGCGACCCGGGACGACCCGTCCGGAGACGGCACGCTCTTCTTCGCGTCGTCGGCCGGAGCGGTCTACGCCGGCAGCGCCGAACCGCCCTTCGACGAGGGCACGGAACCGCTCCCGCTGGCTCCCTACGGCCATGCGAAGCTCGCTGCCGAGGCCCAGTTCCGGTCCTGGGCCGCGGAGACCGGCACGCGCCTCGTGGTGGGACGGATCTCGAACCTCTACGGACCGGGCGCGAACCTCGGCAAGCCGCAGGGGCTCGTCTCGCAGCTCACCCTCGCCCACCTCGAGGGCCGGCCGTCGTCGATCTACGTGCCGATGTCGACCACCCGCGACTACCTGTACATCGACGACGCCGTCGACATGGTGCTCCGGACCATCGACCTCGTCGAGCAGGCCCCCCCTGCGGCCGCGGTCACGAAGATCCTGGCCTCCGGACAGCCGGCGACGATCGCCGACGTCATCGACGCGGTCGAGCAGGCGATCGGCAGCCGCCTGGACATCCGCGAGGGCGCCGACCCCTCGGCCACGTTCCAGGGACTCGACCTCCGCATGCGGTCCGAGGTGCTGCCGCAGGTCGGCGACCGCACCTTCGTCCCGTTCCCGCAGGGGGTCGCGACGACCGTCGAAGCCATCCGTGCCCGTCGCGCACCGGTCGGGGCCGAACCCGCCGAGCAGTAGGATCGCCGCATGCGTGATCGCCCCGCGGGCCGCATCGGGTCGTTGGACGGACTCCGTGGCGTCGCCGCCGCCGTCGTCCTAATCCACCACGGACTCCTCGTGGTGCCGACGCTCTCCGACGGCAACAACGGCCAGCCGATCCCGGCGAACCGCGCCTGGCTGGTCGACACGCCCCTGCACCTGTTCTGGGCCGGCGGCGAAGCGGTCTTCGTCTTCTTCGTCCTGAGCGGTTTCGTGCTGACGCTCCCCGCACTCCGTCGCGCACAGGACTGGATCGCCTACTACCCGAGCCGCCTGCTCCGGCTCTACATCCCCGTGATCGCCTCGGTCGGTCTGGCACTGGCACTGTTCCTGCTCGTCCCCCGGACCCCCGAAGCCGGGGCCTCGGGCTGGCTGCTCCGGCACGTCGAACCGCTCACCGCCGGCGGCCTGCTGGGCGACCTCACCCTGGTCGCGCCGACCCGACTCAACAGTCCGCTCTGGTCGTTGACGTGGGAGGTCGCGTTCTCCCTCCTGCTGCCGCTCTTCGTGCTCATCGCGAAGGCCACGAACCGGGTGTGGTGGCTCACCGCGATCGCCGCGCTCCTGCTCTCGGCACTCGGTCGGCAGTACCGCGAGGACTGGCTGATGTACCTGCCGATGTTCCTGCTCGGGTCCGCCCTGGCAGCCGGGTGGGAGCGGATCCCCGAGATCCGGCGTGGCCCGGGCTGGGCCCTCGCCGTGCTGGCGGTGCTCGGCATCACGTTCGAGTGGTGGCTCCCCCGCTCGCTGGTCGGCATCCACGTCCCGATGGTGGTCGTCGCCTCGGCCGGGCTCATCGTCCTGCTGTGCGGGAAGTGGCTGCCGGCGGAACGCGTGATGCTCGGACCGGTCCCCCGGGCGCTCGGACGGCTCTCGTTCAGCCTGTACCTGGTGCACGAGCCGATCACGGTGTCGGTCGCCTACCTGCTGCCCACCTCGGTGCCGTGGCTCACGATGCTCGTGGCGATCCCGGTCGCCGTCGTGGTCGCCGGGCTCTTCGCCCGGCTCGTCGAGCTGCCGGCGCACCGGCTGGCCAAACGGGTCGCGCGGACCATCACGGCGCGACGCGGACGCGTCGGCGGCCCGCCCGCCCGCGCCGACGACGCACGGCTCCCGGACGACGACCGCCGCGCAGCCTGACGGACGTCAGGTCGCGGGAACGGGACGGAACGACCCTGCGGGCCCGGAGGCGCGTGACGGCGCCGCCACGCGCCTCCAGACCGCCCGTGGTCGCGTCACCTGGTCGAGGGGACGCTCCTGACTACCGGGCGCGCGCGGCGGTGAGCAGGGTGCGGTACCGGTCGCCGACGGCGCCGACGGTGTGTGCCGCGGCAGTGTCGGCCGCTGCGCGGCCGAGCCGTTCGGCCAGCGCGGGATCGGCGAGCAGGCGGTCGATCGCCGCCGCGAGCGCACCGGCGTCGCCGGGTTCGACGAGCAGTCCGTTCACGCCGTCCTCGACGACATCGACGATGCCGGGGACCGCCGAGGCGACGATGGCGCAGCCGGCCGACATGGCTTCGAGGAGCGCCACCGGCAGGCCGTCGCGGTCACCGTTGGCGGCCGGCACCGACGGGTAGAGCGCGATCGCCGCCTTCGCGTACTCGGACGCGAGCGCTTCCTTCCCCTGCGCTCCGAGGAACGTCACGGCCGAACCGGCACGGGCCTCCAGCTGGGCGCGCAGCGGACCGTCCCCGACCACGGCCACCTCGGTCGGCTGCTCGGCCATGCGGTCGAGGGCGTCGAGGAGGACGGTCGCGCCCTTCTTCTCGACGAGGCGGCCGACGAAGAGCACCCGGCCGGGCACCCGGGCCTCGCGCTCGACGGCGCGCGTGATCGGGTCGAGGTCGACACCCATCGGGACGACGTGCACCTGGTCGTCACGGGCGCCGAGCTTCCGGAGTTCGCGCGCCATGTCGGTGCTCATGCAGGTGACCGACGCGGCGCTGCGGATGACGGACCGCTTGACGGCCTGGAGGACCGGGTGGCGCAGCGCGTACAGGTCGCCGCCCAGCGTGGTCACGACGCGGGGCAGGTCGCCGAGCACGACACGGCCGACGGCTCCCTGCGGGATGATCCAGTGCAGCAGCGCGACGTCGGGCTGCGAGCGGCGACGCTCGCGCCGGAGCGCGGCGGCCATGCACACGAAGAAGAACGGGACCTGCAGCCAGCGGGACTTCTTCGCCCGCAGGTTGTCGACGATCGCGCCGTCCGCCAGGTCACGCCAGCGCGACGGGAAGTAGCCGAACCGACGGACCTCGACGTCCCCGATCCGCTGGTGGGCGCGGGCGCCCTTCGTCATCGGGGCGACCACCACCACGCGGTACTCGTCCGACAGTGCCGTCGCCAGGTCGAGCACGAAGCCGGGCGTGCCGTCGCCGGCCTCGGCGGGGAAGGTCGACGCAGCGACGAGCAGGGTCGGGCGGAGTTCCGGATCGGGTCGCATCCAGCGCGCTCCCTTAGAGTTGTCGGTCGATGGACGCACAACAGCCTACGGGGTCGGCCGCGGGGTCCCCGGACCCGCTCGACACCTCCGCCGACGCCGCGATCGGCGCCGTCCCGACGACCGGACGGCGGGCCCGTGTGCTCACCGTCGTCAAGTGGGTGGCGGCCGTCGTGGCCCTCGCGTTCCTGGTCTGGAGCATCGCGCGGCAGTGGGACGACATCGCTCGCGACTTCGTGCGGCTCGACGCCCTCACGATCGTCCTCGGCGTCGCCGCGACGATCGTCGCCCTCGTGGCGAACATGCTCTCCTGGCGGGCCATGATGTCGGCGAGCGGGTTCCGGGTGCGCCTCGCCGCGGCGTCCTCGATCTTCTTCGTCGGCCAGCTCGGCAAGTACATCCCCGGCGGCGTGTGGTCGATCGCCGCTCAGGCCGAACTCGGGCGCGCACACGGCCTGCAGCGCACCGGCAGCGCCGTCGCGGCGCTGGCGTCGATGCTCGTGAGCATGGTCACCGCGGCCGTCGTCGGGATCGTCGCGGTCCTGCTGGCCTCCTCCACCGGGTTCGCGACGTTCTGGTGGCTCATCCCGGTCATCGTGGTGGGGCTGGTCTGCCTGACCCCGCCGGTGCTCGGTCGCCTCATCGCCGTCGCGTTCCGGGTCCTGCGTCGCCCCGCCCAGGACACCACCCTCACGTGGACGGGCACCGTCATGTCGCTCGTCTGGTCGCTCGTCATGTGGCTGGCGTACGGCGTCCAGGCCACCCTCGTGCTTCGGGTCTTCGGGGCCGACTCGCCCGCGCTCTTCCCGGTGGCCGTCGGCGCGTACGCCGTCGCCTGGCTCGTGGGGTTCGTGGTCGTCATCGCCCCGGCGGGCATCGGGCCGCGCGAGGGCATCCTCGTCCTGCTCCTCGGCAGCGTGGCCGGTGGATCGGCGCCGCTCGCCCTCGCCGTCATCAGCCGGGTCTTCATGACCATCGGAGACGTCGTGCTGGCCGGGGTCGGCGCACTGCTCGCAGCGCGCCACCGCCGGAAGTCGGCCGCCGCCGCGCTGGGCGGTGGCGCCCCGGGAGCGCCCCGTGCCGACTGATAGGGTCGGCGTTCGGCCGCGCCGCGCGCACGGCAGCACCACGAGGAGGCGCACCACATGACAACGCTCCACGTCATCGTGGACCAGGTCGTCGCCCCGGTCCCCGGAGGCATCGGTCGGTACGCCGAAGAGCTCACCCGCCACCTCATCGAGCACGCCCCCGTCGGCTGCGAGGTGTCCGGGGTCGTCTCGGCGGTGGGCCGCGACGAACTCGCCCACATCCGGACCCTGCTGCCCGGGCTCGCCGACCTCGACCGGCTGCCGCTCCCCCGCCGCGAACTCTCCCTCGCCTGGCAGGGCGGGATCGTCGGCGGCCTGGCGAAGGGCATGGTGCACGCTCCGAGCGTGCTCGCCCCGCTGGTCCGGCACGACCGTTTCCAGGACCCGGGCCGGCAGACCGTCGTCACCGTGCACGACACGGTCCCGTGGACCAACCCCGAGACCCTGACGCCGCGCGGCGTCCACTTCCACAAGGCGATGGTCAAGCGTGCGTGGAAGCACGCCGACGCCGTGGTGGTGCCGACCCACGCGGTCGCGAGTGCGCTCAACGAGATCCACCGGTTCGACGACCGGCTCCGGGTCATCGGCGGAGCGCCGAGCGGGCGGCTCCGGCTGCCCGTCGACGCCGTTCTCCGCGCCGAGCGGCTCGGGCTGCCGGAGCGGTACGTGCTGGCCGTCGGCACGCTCGAGCCACGGAAGGCGCTCGGATCCCTGATCGAGGCGATGGCGCACCCCGACGCGCCCGCCGACATCCCCCTCGTCATCTCCGGCCCGGACGGTTGGGGCGACGTCGACGTGTACGGCACGGCGGAACGAGCCGGTCTCTCGCGTGACCGGGTGAAGGTCCTCGGGCGGATCGACGACGCCGACCTCGCCGTGGTCTACGACCGGGCCACCGTGTTCGTGTTCCCGAGCCTGGCCGAGGGGTTCGGCCTGCCCGTCATCGAGGCGATGAGCTTCGGCACCCCGGTCGTGCACTCGGACGACCCCGCCGTGTCCGAGGTCGCGTCGGACGCCGGCGTCACGGTCGCCCGTGGTCCGAAGGAGTCCTACCCGGAGCGGCTCGCGCAGGCCGTCTACCAGGTGGTCAACGACCCCCTGCTCGCCGGGCAGCTGGCC
Source organism: Curtobacterium sp. MCPF17_003 (assembly GCF_003224385.1). Taxonomy (NCBI): domain Bacteria; kingdom Bacillati; phylum Actinomycetota; class Actinomycetes; order Micrococcales; family Microbacteriaceae; genus Curtobacterium; species Curtobacterium sp. MCPF17_003. The sequence continues at coordinate 79,481 of NZ_QKLC01000009.1, forward strand.
GTCGCCGGCCCCGATCGCGCACGCATGTACGACTGGAGCGATTCCGCCGCCGAGACCTGGCAGCTGCACGCCGACCTCTGACGGCGTGCAGCTGCCCGTCCGGCGGTCAGCCCGTGTACGAGTAGGTCGTGACCCAGTCGATGTACAGGTGGCCGAGCCCGCCCCAGTTGCCCACCTGGAACATGTAGCGGTGCGCGGTGGTCGGGACGTCCTTGGTGATCGTCTTGATGACCTTCCCGTCGAGCGAGTAGGACACGGACTTCCCGGGGATCCACTCGATCGAGTAGGTGTGCCACGAACGCCACGACGTCCCGGTGCTCAGGCTGGTCGCCGTCGCTTCACGTCCGGGCGTCATCGAGTGCTGGTGCAGCATCGGTGCGGACTCGAAGTTGGACTCCGGGTAGTCGATCTCCCCGTCCGACCACTTGTCCGACGTCGGCCACAGCATGAAGGCGGCGCCGTTCCCGTTGCCACCGGCGGCCATGGCGCGCACCGTGAACTTCCCGCCCTTGTGTCCCCACGCTCCCGTAGGCGAGCCGAACGTGCCGGCGGCCCCGCGCTTGCCGTCGAGACGGACGTCCATGTTCCCGTTGATCGCACTGATCTGCGTCCCCGAGTAGTACATCCCGCCGGTCCCGTCGGGGTAGGGCTGCCACGACTTCGCGTAGGACGCGGCGAACTTCCCCTTGGCCGCCGCGGTCGTGCGGAAGTCCTCGCGGAAGGTCTGCTTGAACTTGCCGATGTTCCCGACCGGCGCGGACGTGTTCGCTGCTGAGGCGGCGCTCCCCTGACCGAACGGCCCGGCGACCAGCACGACTCCCAGGAGCACGACTGAGAGTGCGGCTCTCGTGATCGCGCGTTTCTGCATGAGCTGTCACTCCCTGACATGACGATTCGCACCCGTTCCCGTGGGTGCCGGACGGCCGACCCTCGGCCGTCCGCGGTCCACGGTAGTTGCGTTGTCCATCCTGCGCGGGGGGTTGACTTCGCCAGGGCGTCCCCAGTACGAGGGGTGCCGGATGGTGCGGGGAGCGCAGCGGACGTCAGAGGGAGTCGCGGAGGCGCGCGGCCTTCTCCTCGACCAGGCGCTCGAGTCCTTCGGCGTACTCGGTGAGCCGCGCCGCGACACCGGGCTCGGAGGACCCGATGATCCGTGCGGCGAGCAGTCCGGCGTTCGCCGCGCCGTTGATCGCCATCGTCGCGACCGGGATGCCGGCGGGCATCTGGACGATCGACAGGAGCGAGTCGAGTCCGTCGAGCCGTGCGAGCTGGACGGGCACGCCGATCACGGGCAGCGTCGTCATCGAGGCCACCATGCCGGGCAGGTGGGCAGCCCCACCGGCACCGGCGATCACGACACGGATGCCCCGCTGGGCGGCACCCCTGGCGAAGCGGGTCATCTTGTCGGGGGTGCGGTGCGCGGACACCACGTCCGCCTCGAACGGGATGCCGAGCTCGGCGAGGATGTCGGCCGCAGCCCGCATGGTCGGCCAGTCGGAGTCCGATCCCATGATGATCGAGACGAGCGGCTGTGCTGGGGCTGCGGAGTCGGTCACACGCCGAGCCTAGCCGAGCAGCACCCGCCGCCAGGTGTCACCGTCACGGCCGATCGTCCGCGCATCGCGGACCCACCGCTCGGCCCGTTCGTCGGGCGCCCCACGCTCGACCGCGCCGCGGACGGCTGCCCGCCAGGCGTCGACGTCGTCGGGGACCCCGACCGCTCCGTACCGCCCGGCCACGGCGTACGACGGCCGGTCGGAGACCACGGCCGGCAGCCCGAGTGCCGTGTACTCCAGGAACTTCAGGTCGCTCTTCGCGCGGTTGAACTCCTCGTCGCGCAGCGGCGCGACCCCCGCGCGCCAGCGCGCGCGGTGGGCGACGAGCCAACGGGAGAACGCCGGGTAGTGCCCGTCGGGCACCTCGATCCGGCGGAACCAGTCGGCGTCACCGTCCTCGGTGACGCCGATGACCTCGAGCCGGATCGGGGTGCCGTCGGCGGTGGTCAGGTCGGCGAAGACGTCCCTGAGCAGTTCGAGGTCGGCGGCGTGGGTGAGCGTTCCCATGTACAGCACGCGGTGCTCGCCGGTCGGCCGTTCGTCGTCGTCCTCGGTCGCGCCGGACGTCCACAACCCCGGGTCGAGGGCGTTCGGCACGACCACGACGTGCCGGGCGACGGGACGCACCACCTCGGCGAGCTCCGGCGTGCTCACGATCACGGTGTCGGCGCCGCGCACCAGGGCGTCGATGGAGGCCAGGCGGTCCGGGTCGTACTCGGCACGGGCAAGCCGTGCCCGGCCGGACGCCGTGAAGAAGTCGTCGTCGACCTCGGCCACCACCCGGATCCCCCGCCGCGCCGCGGTCTCGAGGAAGGGCTGCACGACGGTGCGCGGCAGGACGTCGCGCTGCACGAGGACCGCGGTGTACGCAGTGGTGTCCGTGCCCGCGACGAAGGCCACGGGATCGACCTGTCGGACCTCGGCGGCACCGGCGGACGACAGGTGCTCCACACGGCGCACGACGCGCACGTGGGCGGACGCGGGGTGTGCACCGCCCCCGCCCGCGACGACGTACCCGAGGACCGGCAGCGGCGCGGCCGGAGTGGCCGGCGCCTGCTGCTGCTCGGGCTGACGCTCGTGCTCGGCATCGGGACGCGGGGCACCGACGACGGCGCGGCGGAGTCGACGGGCGGCCCGGCGGAGGAGATCACGCGGCATGGGTGCCATTCTCCCGCACCCGCCGGACGGTCGCGGTCGCCCAGGCAACCGCTCCGGTCGCGGTCGCGGTCGCGGTCAGCGCACCTGCACCGTCGCGCACCCCAGCGACGTGTCGCCGCCCTTCCCGATCCCGACCGCGGTGAGGCACACCGACCGCTTCCCGGACGCGACCGGCACCGACCCGGTGAACCCGTGGTGCTCGCCGCCGCCGTGGACACGGTCGACGTCACTGCGCTGCCGGTCGGCGACGAGACTGCCGACGACCCGGCCGCCGACGCTGACCCGCACCGTGACCGGACGCTGCACGGCGTCACGGTCGAACGCCCACCCCCGGACGCTGACCCGGCCGGCGGATCCCGACGACGCCGCGTCGCGTCGGCCGACCGGGGCTGCGACGGGCACCGTGATGCTCCGGCACGGGCTCGCCGTCCGGTCCGCGCCGATGTCGATGTTCCGGGCGATCGCGCACACGGTGTGCTTCCCCGCCCCCGCGGCCACGATCTCGGCGAACCCGTGCGCAGGACCGGCGCCCCAGGTCCGGTCGACGTCGGCCCGGGCCCGACCAGCGGACCGGGACGCGACGACCCGACCGTCGACCGTGAACGCGACCGTGCTGGCCGTGTCCGGAGCGTCCCCGTCGAACGCCCAGCCCGTCACGGCAACGCCACCGACCGCGACGCTCACCGACTCGAGGCCGACGTACGGGTCGTGCCGGTGGGCACGCACCCTCGCGCACCCGAGGTCGGCGTCGGACCCCGCGCCGATGTTCACCGCGGTGACGCAGACCCGGCGGAAGCCCTCGGCGGCCGGCACCGCGGTGTCGAACCCGTGGGTCTCCCCGACGCCGTACGCCGCGTCGACGTCCGGGCGGGTGCGGTCCGCGCTCAGCACGCCGGCGGAGACACCGTCCACCGTCGCCCGGACCCGGACCGGTTGCGTCGGGTCGTCCTCGTCGAAGGCCCAGCCGCGCACGCGGACACCGCCTCCGGCACCGACGACGGCCTCGAGCGCGCCGCGCGGGGCCAGGTCGGCGGTCGGCACCCCGAGCCGGGCGTTCGCGACCAGCGCCTGCGCGTAGGCCGAGAACCACTTGCCGGCGGCCGGGGCACCGTTGCAGGTGCCGTCACTCGCGCCGGGGGTCTTCACCCACAGCAGGGCGTCGAGCGCCGTGCCGTCGGACACCACCCGGGGCGAGGTGCCGAGCCCGGCGCCCGGCCCGTTGCACCAGGTGCCGCGCCAGCCCTGCCCGTTGCGCGAGGTGTCGATCACGTAGTGCGAGCCCCCGGTCGCGGCCGACACCTTCTGCGCGTACGCCTGCTCCTGGGCGGTCGGGTAGTAGTTCGCGACGTTCGTGAAGAACCCCCGGGCCTGCTGCACGCCCGCGCTGTTCAGCCGCGACGCCATCAGCGCAGGCTGCACCCAGTTCGAGTTGCCGGCGTCCAGGTAGGCGGGGACCCCGGCGGCGGTCAGCCCGGCGACCGTGCGGGAGAGGATCCGGTAGCGCTGCTCGTCGAGCGCGGTGCTGCACTTGGCATTGCTGAGCATCGCGAGCGAGTCCGGTTCGACGATGACGGCTGCGCGGTGCCCGGCGAGCGCCGCGGTGACCTGGTCGACCCAGGCGTCGTAGGAGCGCTCGTCGAAGCCGCCGGCGGAGTACCCGCCGCAGTCGCGGTCCGGGATCGCGTAGAGCACGAACACCGGGGTGGTGCCGGACTGCTCAGCCCCGGTGAGGGCGGTGCTGATGGTCTTCGTCAGCTGCGTGCCCTGGCTCCAGTCACCGAGCCAGGTGGCGACGGGGTAGCCGGCGATGGTCCCCGCCGCAGCGGCTCCGGCCGGGTCGGTGGCGGCGAGGGCGGCCTGCGCCTTCGCCGCCTCGCTCGTGGGCGACCGGTACGGCCCGGCGCCGTAGAGCGACGCGGACGTGGCCGAGCGGATGGTGGCGGCCGAGGTCGCTGCGGACGCGGTCGCGGTCGGCAGCAGTCCGGCGACGGCTGCGACGAGGGCGACGGCGGCGCCGCAGACGGCGGCACGGCGCGGGCGGCGGCGCATGGAGACTCCCTGGACGGTGGGCGCGGACCCTTCCAGGGGAACACGCGCTCCCGACCCCCGCCAGCCTCCCGAGCGGGTGGCACCCGAGGGGGTGTCCGCAGAGCGACCGACAAGTGTGTCCCGCACCCGTGACGGACGGGAGGCCCGTGGCGGCGTCGCCACGGGCCTCCCGTCCGTCATCCGGTCACGTCGAGGACGCGACCTCAGTCGTCGAAGTGCGCCGCGGCCGCACGGGCGCGGTAGACGACCTCGTCGACGTCGTCGCCGAGCACCGTGACGTGCCCGATCTTCCGGCCGGGCCGGGGCGCCTTGCCGTAGAAGTGGTACTTCGCCTCGGGGAAGGCCTCGAGCGCTGCGGGGTACCGGGCGGCGAGGTCGCCGTCCGCGGGTCCGCCGAGCACGTTCACCATGACGGACGCCGGGGCGAACGAGCCGGTGGCTCCGAGCGGCAGGTCGAGGACCGCTCGCAGGTGCTGCTCGAACTGGCTCGTGGTGGCGCCGTCGATGGTCCAGTGCCCGGTGTTGTGCGGACGCATCGCGAGCTCGTTGATCAGGATGCGTTCGTCGTCGGTCTGGAACAGCTCGACGGCCAGCACGCCGGTCACCCCGAGTTCTTCGGCGATGCGGACGGCGATCGACTCGGTCAGGTCGGCGATCCGGCCGGCGCTGTCAGGGGCCGGTGCGATGACCTCGGCGCAGACCCCATCGCGCTGCACGGTCTCGACGAGCGGCCAGGCGACGACCTGTCCGGAGGGTCGGCGCGCCACGGACTGCGCGAGCTCGCGGGTGAAGGGGACGAGCTCCTCGACCAGGAGGGCCTGGTCGCCGCCGGCCTCAGCCACGGCGATGAACCAGTCGTCGACGTCGGAGGCGTCGGAGACGACCCGGACGCCCTTGCCGTCGTAGCCGCCCCGCGGGGTCTTGACGACGGCTCGGCCACCGTGCTCGGCGAGGAAGGCACGGAGTTCGTCGGGACCGTGCACGGCGGCCCAGTCGGGCACCGGCAGCCCGAGTTCGCTCAGCCGGCGGCGCATGGTGATCTTGTCCTGGGCGACGGCCAGCGCGTCCGGACCGGGGTGGACCGCCACGCCCGCGGCGACCAGGCTGCGCAGGACGTCCTGCGGCACGTGCTCGTGGTCGAAGGTCACGACGTCGACCTGTCGGGCGAACTCGAGCACCGTGGCGGCCTCGTGGTAGTCGCCCTCGGCGGTGGCGGCGATGCCTGCGGACATGCCCGGCCCCTCGGCGAGCACCCGGATGTCGATCCCCAGTTCGACCGCGGCCGGCACCATCATCCGTGCCAGCTGTCCCCCACCGATGACCCCGACGCGCAACGCCATGCTGTGTGATCCTTCCGGCGCTCCCACCGTGCGGTGTGAACGCGTTGTCTACAATCGCTGTTCGGGTCGCGCTCTGCCCGACCGGTCACAACTCTACGGATCCTGGAGGGCTCGTGCGGCGTCTCATCGCCCAACTGGCACGCTTCGGCGTCGTCGGTGCCGTCGGCTTCGTCGTGGACACCACGGTGTTCAACGTGCTGCGGTCGACCCTGCTGAACCCGGACGACGTGCACTCGGGACCGTTCTGGGCGAAGGTGGTCTCGACGACGGTCGCCATCTTCGTGAACTGGATGGGCAACCGGTACTGGACGTTCCGCGAGCAGCGACGGGCCGTGGCCACCCGCGAGGGGGTCGAGTTCGTCGTCGTGTCCCTCGGCGGCATGGTCATCTCGCTCGGCTGCCTCGCCGTCTCCCACTACGTCCTCGGCTTCACGTCGGCGCTGGCCGACAACATCTCCGGCAACGTCATCGGGCTGCTGCTGGGCACCGTGTTCCGCTTCTGGCTCTACAAGGTGTGGGTCTACCACCCGGAGCGCGCCGGACGCACCGGACCGGACGAGCGCACCGGAGCCGACACCGTCGAGGACGCGACCGTCGCCACGACGGCCCGGTCCGAGGCGTCGGGCCACTAGTCTCGAAGCGATGCAACAGGCACCGCACCCCATCGTCACCCGGGCGGAGGCCCTGCGGACCGCGGCGCTGACCGCCGCGTTCGGTCTCTGGCTCGTCCTCTGGGCGCTCGTCGTGCCGGTGTTCCAAGCACCGGACGAACCGGCCCACTTCGACGCCGCCCTGCACGTCGCGACCGGCTCCGGCTGGCCCGACCCGGGCACCCTGCACGTGTCGAACGCCGTCGCGGCCGCGCAGCAGGAGCAGGCCTCCGCCGATGCATCGTCCTGGTCGACCGTCAGCGCGTTGCTGCAGGAGCACCCCGGCGACTCCCCGACGGTGAACCAGATGACCCAGCACCCACCGACGGCGTACCTGGCGGACGCCGCCGTGCTCCGGGTCCTGCACCACGGCTCGTTGCGCTGGGACCACGCGCTCGTCGCCCTCCGGCTCTTCGACGCCGCCCTCGTGTCCCCGCTCGCGCTGCTGACGTGGGCAGCGGTCCGCCGTGTGACCCGCTCGCCGCGCGCGGCACTGTTCGGCGCGCTCGCCCTGTTCGCCGTGCCGCAGCTGGCGTCCGTCGGCGCGTCGGTGACGAACGACGCCCCGGTGCTCCTGCTCGGCGGCACGGTGGTGTGGCTCGCAACCCGGCTGCTCACGGGCGACCTCCGCCGCCGGACCCTGCTCGCCCTCGCCGTGGCGCTCGGACTCCTCGTCGCGACGAAGGGCACGGGACTGCCAGCGATCCCCTTCGTGGCGCTCGTGGTGCTCCTCGCGGGCGCGGGCACGCTGACCCGTGGTGCACGCTCCTTCCGGACGGGTGCCGCACTCGTCGTGGCGGGGGCGATCGGCGCGTGGTGGTGGGTGCGCAACCTCCTCGTGTTCCACACGCTGCAACCCGACGGCTACGCCGCGATCCGGCCGGACCGTCCGTTCCCAGCGGGTGAGCAACCGTCACCCGGGCACTTCCTCGACGTCAGCTGGGGAACGCTCGCGCGGACGTTCTGGGGGTCCCCCGGTCAGCGGGCGCAGGTGAGCATCGGTGACACCCTGACCGCCGTCCTGACCGCCGTCGCCCTCGTCGTGCTCGTCGGCTGGGCGTTCCGGCGCGGACCCACCCTGGTGCCGGCGGTGTGTCTCGCGGTGTTCCCCGGACTCCTGCTGCTGCTGCAGACGGCGAGCAGCGCCCGGGCGTACCTGGACACCACCGAGGTGGCCGGCACCCAGGGCCGCTACCTGTTCCCCGCACTCGTGTGCCTCGTCGCGCTCAGTGCCCTCGCGTGGCGGCGGCTCACGGGGCCGGGCGCCGGACGGACCGTGCTCACCCGGTCGCTCGCCGTCGCGCTGCCGGCGGTGGGGCTCTGGGGGCTCGCCGTCGTCAGCGCCTGGTTCTGGAACGCCGCCGACGGCCCCCTGTCGGCGACGAGCGTCGGGCGGTACGCGGCCACCGGTCCGGTGCCGTTCGCCGTGGTGCTCCTGGTCGCGGTCCTCGTCGCAGCCGGGATCACGGTCGGCGTGGCCGGGGTGTGGCGGCCGTGGCCCGTCGGCGTCAGCGCTCGGCGACCCGGATGACGTCCACGGAGCAGGACTGCTGCGGGGCGCCCTTGGCGTCCGAGCAGACCTGGTACACCGGGAACGAGCCGACCACCGCTCCGATGGCGGAGTAGTCGCGGACCTGCGGGTCGCGCGGGTTCGTGTAGTTCAGGAAGTACTGCACGCCCGCTTCGCTGAGCAGGCCGACGAAGGCCGGGTCCTGGTAGTCGTACGCCTGCCCGTCCTCGCCGTACATCTGCGCACCGAGCCGGAACGCCACGAGCACCGTGTTGCGGGTGTTCGTGCCGAGGATCCTGCTGCCGGCGGGGATGACGTCGGACGCCAGGAGCGCGTCGACCAGCGGCTCGTCGGGGTCGATGACCTCGCCGAGGACCTGTCCGGCCGGGATGCCCGACGGGCGGACGTCGTACGTCGAGAACGGGGCGCGGACTCCGTTCACGTTCTGACTGTACGAAGCGACCACGACCAGCACGCAGCCGAGGACGGCGACGACCTTCCGGATGCGTCGGCCGCGCCGCACCGCGCGCCAGAACGTGGGCAGCAGGGCGCCGGCGACGAGCACCGAACCCGTGAAGAGCGGCAGGTAGTACCGCGCGTTGCCGCCCGCCGTGTCCACCGTCGCGATGCCCGCGTACCCGAGCAGGTACACGCCGGAGAACAGCCCGACGATGCTCGCGAAGACGAACCGCCGGTAGTGCACCACCCCGGCGACGGCCGCACCGACGAACACCACCCCGATGGCCAGGGTGAAGGGCGCGAACGAGCCGATGCGGGTGAAGTAGAAGGGCAGCGCTTCGAGGCGCTGCTCGACGTAGTACCGGACCTTGCCGACGAGCGTCGTCGTGCTGCTCTCGTCGGGCTCGGCCGCGACCGGTGTGCCCGCAGGCAGCCGGACCGGCAGCTCGCGCTCGGCGGTGTACACGCCGGCCTCGTACAGCGACGGGGTGCGGTCCTCGTTCGGCGACACCGCCAGCCCGTTCGGCGGCGAGGGGATGCGGACCGCCTGGTAGTCCTTGCCGGACGTGTCGGAGAACTTCTTCGAGACGTTGACCGTCAGTGACGATCCGAGCTCGATGCCACCGAACTTCGCCGACAGCGCCCCCACCCAGGGCGCGGAGAACAACACCGCCGTCAGGAGCGCGACCACCGGCAGCAGCAGCGACCGCGGTTCTCGTGCGTCCCGCGGGTCCTGGAACCACCGGACGAGCGCCCACGACGGCACCACCACGAGGAACACGGGGACCAGGAACGCCTTCGTGCAGTACCCGATGGCGCACACCAGTCCGACGACCGCCGCGGCCACGACGATGCGCCGGACCGAGCCGTGCCAGGCGCGGTCCGCCGCGAGCAACGACCACACGAAGAGCAGGCCCCACAGCAGCACGAGGGTGTCCGGCGTCTGCAGGGCGACGTTCGCCAGCATCAGCGGGGCGGTCGCCACGATCGACCACGCGGCGGTCCAGCCGTTGCCGGTCGTCCGCAGCAGCAGCCACGCGCCGATGCCCATCACGGCGGTGCTCGCCGCCAGGTTCACGATCGCGAACGCCGTGCTCGGTCCGGACCCCATGACCAGGAACGGTGCCATCAGCCAGGAGACCATCGGGGACCAGTAGCCGTTGACCGCCTCGGCCCAGTGCCCGCCGGCGTACTGCTCGGCGATCGACATGTACGAGATGCCGTCGATGTTGGTCACCTCGAGCCGCGTGCGGTACGCCACGACGCCGACCAGGACCGCGGCGACGAGCAGCAGCGCAGCGTTGGCCAGGATCGAGGAACGCGACGGGTGCCGCCCCTCGTGGAACGCGCCGAACCGACGACGGTGACGCTCCCGCTCCCGCGTCCGTGGCCCGGCCGCGTGCGCGACAGCACGTGGCGGCACGGTCGTCCCCGTGTCTGTGTCCGCGATGCCCGTGCTGCCGCCCCCCGGGATGATGCTCAGCGCCCCATGCCGCGGTACGTGAAGCCCGCCGCGGTCCAGGCGTCGCGATCGAGGCAGTTGCGGCCGTCGATGACGACGGGCGACGCCACGAGCGCGGCAGCGGCGGTCGCGTCGAGCTCGCGGAACTCGGTCCACTCGGTGAGCACGAGCACCAGCTCCGCTCCCCCCAGCGCCTCGGCAGCGCTCTCGACGTAGTCGAGCTCGGGTCGCACGCGGCGCGCGGTGACGACGGCCTCGGGGTCGTACGCCGAGACGACGGCGCCGAGTTCGTGCAGGCGGGCCGCGATGTCGAGGGCCGGCGAGTCGCGGACGTCGTCGGAGTTCGGCTTGAAGGCCAGGCCGAGCACCGCGACGCGCTTGCCGCTGACGACCCCGCCGAGCAGCTCCTGCGCCAGCTCGACGACGTGGGCGCGACGGCGCAGGTTCGTGGCGTCGACGTCGGCCAGGAACGCCAGGGACTCCCCGACGCCCAGCTCGTTCGCCCGCGCCTGGAACGCACGGATGTCCTTGGGCAGGCAGCCGCCACCGAAGCCGAGGCCGGCGTTCAGGAACTTCCGGCCGATGCGGGCGTCGTGGCCGATCGCGTCGGCGAGCGCCGTGACGTCGGCACCGGCGACCTCGGCGATCTCGGCCATCGAGTTGATGAACGAGATCTTCGTGGCGAGGAAGGCGTTGGCGCTGATCTTCACGAGCTCGGCGGTGGGCAGGTTGACGACGAGTCGGGGCGTGCCGGTGGACAGTGCCTCGGCGTAGACCTCGTCGAGAGCGGCGACGGCCTGTTCACCGGCCTCGCCGTCGGGCACGCCGTAGACGAAGCGGTCCGGCGCGATGGTGTCCTGCACGGCGAAGCCCTCACGCAGGAACTCGGGGTTCCAGACGAGGGTGGCACCGGGGACGGCCTCGCTGACCTCGGCGGCCAGGCGTGCGGCGGTGCCGACGGGCACGGTCGACTTGCCGACGACGAACTCGCCGGCGGACAGGTGCGGGGTGAGCGCGGCGACGGCGGCGTCCACGTAGGTCAGGTCTGCGGCACCGGTCGGACCCTGCGGGGTGCCGACGGCGAGGAAGTGCACGCGGGCGCCGGCGACCTCGGCCATGTCGGTGGTGAAGCGGATCCGACCGGACTCGAGGGCCTCGGTCAGGATCTCGGGCAGGCCCGGCTCGAAGAAGGGGGCCTCGCCCGCGGCGAGCCGCTGGATCTTGGTGGGGTCGACGTCCACGGCGACGACCTCGTGTCCGAGTTTGGCCATGGAGGCGGCGTGCACGGCACCGAGGTAGCCGCAGCCGATCACAGAGATACGCACGTCGAAGACGGTACCGGTTTCTCGCCGAACTCTCATCACGGCGCCCGCTGCGACGCCCACGGCGACGCTCGCGGCGGCCGGGGTCAGGCCCGCACGTCACCCCACGGCGGACGTTCCGGACCGCCGACGATCTCGTCCCAGTCCGGCTCACGGTGCCGTCGCCTGGCCTCGTACGCCTCCACCAGGTCGTGCAGGACGGCGACGACGAGGTCGGCGTGCGGCACGTCGGCGAGGACCACCGCCGGGTCGTCCCCGGGGAACACGAGCACGTCGCCGGAGCGGAACAGCCCCTGCAGCCCGCGGCGCCGCACGGTGACGTCGTAGCCGCGGGAGTGCAGGAGCTCCCGTCGGGTCCGGGTGCCGAGTCCGTTGACCACGACCAGGCGACGGGTGGTGACGACGTACCGCTCCGACATCCAGCGGAACAGCGGGACGGCACCGCCGAACACGACGAGCACCACGACGACGAGCGCGACGACGGCGTTCAGCCACGCCAACTGCGCCTGGAACACGCCGAAGCCGAACCCCCCGGCCGCGGTGACGAGCACGACGAACACCGCCGGGCGCACCAGCCGACGAGCGTGCGGTCGCAGGCGCGCGACGACACGTTCGGGCGGAGGCTCGGCGGTCATGCCGTCATGCATACCGCAGGTGGGTGACGTCTCCCACCGCGACGCCCCTGGTGACGCCCGCCTGGTCCCGGATCGTGATGCGACCGGCGTCGTCGATGCCGGTCGCGTCGGCCTCCTCGACCGTCCCGTCCGGCAGCTCGAGGCGGATGCGGCGACCGATCGTGCCGCACGCCGCACGGACGTGGGACCGGACCGTCTCGGCGGCGGGACCACCCGTGACCAGGCCGGCCACCGCCTCCAGGACGGACCGCAGGAAGGCGGACAGGACCGCGTCGGCCAGGGCGGGTGCGTCGTCGACCGCGCCGGCGAGCAGGAGCGAGGTGGACGTCGGGGTGGGCAGCCGATCCGCCGGGATCGTCAGGTTCACGCCGGCCCCGACCACGACGCTGCCGTCGGCGGCGACCTGGCAGAGGATCCCGCACACCTTGTCCCCGGCGACCTGCACGTCGTTCGGCCACTTGACGACGACGTCCGCGCCGGCGGGGAGCACCGACGCGATCGCGTCGCGCATCGCCGCGCCGGCGACCAGCGGCAGCCAGCCGCGGTCGTGGTCGTCCAGGTCCGCACGGACGAGCACGCTCGCGGCGAGCGTCTCACCGGCCGGAGCGGCCCAGGTGCGGTCGAGCCGACCCCGCCCCGCGGTCTGGTGCAGGGTCGCGAGGACGCTGCCGTGCTGCTGCTCCGGGGCGCCGGCGAGCAGGTCCGCGTTCGTGGACCCGGTCTCCGCGGGGGTGGTCATCGTCGCACCCGCCGACCGGACAGCCTCGCTGGTGGCGGGGAACGACGGCGACGGGGATGTGGACATGCACGCAAATGTACGGGCAGGAACCGTGGGGGTCCTCCAACCGGCAGCGTCCCACCCGCCGGTAGGGTGAGCGGGTGACTTCAGGAGACACCCCCGATCTGTCGACGACGGCCGGCCGGCTGGCCGACCTCCGCGACCGGTACCACGAGGCCGTGACCGCCGCGGGCGAATCCGCCATCGCCAAGCAGCACGCGAAGGGCAAGGGCACCGCGCGCGAACGCATCGAGCAGCTGCTCGACGAGAACTCCTTCGTGGAGCTCGACGAGTTCGTGCGCCACCGCACCACCTCGTTCGGCATGGACGCCAAGCGCCCCTACGGTGACGCGGTCGTCACCGGCGTCGGCACGATCCACGGCCGCAACGTCGCGGTCTACGCGCAGGACTTCACGGTCTTCGGCGGGTCGCTCGGCGAGGTCGCCGGCGAGAAGATCATCAAGGTCATGCAGCACGCGCTGAAGACGGGCGTGCCGATCATCGGCATCCTCGACTCCGGCGGCGCCCGCATCCAGGAAGGCGTGGTCGCGCTCGGCAAGTACGGCGAGATCTTCCGCCTGAACACCCAGGCCTCCGGCGTCATCCCGCAGCTCTCCATCGTGATGGGCCCGGCGGCCGGCGGCGCGGTGTACTCCCCCGCCCTCACCGACTTCGTCATCATGGTCGACAAGACCAGCCACATGTTCGTCACCGGTCCGGACGTCATCAAGACCGTCACGGGCGAGGACGTCGGCTTCGAGGAGCTCGGCGGCGCCCAGACGCACAACGCGGTCTCCGGCGTGGCCCACTACCTGGCCGAGGACGAGACCGACGCGCTCGACTACGCGCGCTCGCTCATCGGGTTCCTGCCGGACAACAACCTGTCCGACCCGCCGGCCTACGACGTCGCCCCGGAGCTCGAGACCACCGACGCCGACCACGAGCTCGACCTCGTGATCCCGGACTCGACGAACCAGCCGTACGACGTCACCACGATCATCGAGCACATCGTCGACGACGGTGAGTTCCTCGAGGTGCAGCCGCTCTTCGCCCCGAACATCCTGATCGGCTTCGGCCGGGTCGAGGGCCGCACGGTCGGCATCATCGCGAACCAGCCGCAGGCGATGGCCGGCACGCTGAACATCGACGCCGGCGAGAAGGCCGCCCGCTTCGTGCGGTTCTGCGACGCGTTCGGCATCCCGATCCTGACCCTGGTGGACGTGCCCGGTTACCTGCCCGGCACCGACCAGGAGTGGACCGGCGTCATCCGCCGCGGCGCGAAGCTGCTGTACGCCTACGCCGAGGCCACCGTCCCGCTCGTCACCGTCATCACCCGCAAGGCCTACGGCGGCGCGTACATCGTGATGGGCTCCAAGCAGCTCGGTGCCGACATCAACCTGGCGTGGCCGACCGCCGAGATCGCCGTCATGGGCGGTCAGGGCGCCGTCAACATCCTGTACCGCGCCGAGATCAAGCGCGCCGAGGAGTCCGGCGAGGACGTCGCCGCGGTCCGCACGAAGCTCGCGAACGAGTACACGTACAACGTCGCGTCGCCCTACCTGGCAGCAGAGCGCGGTGAGCTCGACGGCATCATCCAGCCGCACGCCACCCGCGTGTCGGTCATCAAGGCCCTCCGGTCGCTGCGGGGCAAGCGCGCCACGCTGCCGCCGAAGAAGCACGGGAACATCCCCCTCTGATGGGGCGCCACGCAGCAGCCGTGCCCTCGGACGAGCCCGCCTCGGTGGCGGACGTCCGGGTGGTCTCCGGCGACCCCACACCCGAGGAGCTCGCCGCCGTCGTGGCCGTCCTGCAGCGCCAGGCCGACGAGGCCGCTGCCGCCGGGCGCGCAGCCGTGGTCGTCGAGCCCCGCACCGGGTGGGACGCCGCCGCCCGCGGACTGCGCCGCCCGCTCGACCACGGACCGGGCGCCTGGGGCCGATCGCTCCGCTGATGTACCCCTGGCGCGCACGCGACCGGAACAGTTGCAGGGCGCACTTCCCGGTCGGTATCCCCTCACTCGGGGGACACGATCAGCGGATACGGACCGGAACTGCCGGAATTGTCCCCCATAATGACGACTGACATGCAGCTCGTGCGTGGGCATAGTAGTTGGTGTTCGGTGTCCTTCAACGAAAGACATCGCAGGACGGTGGCCGACTAGGGTACGAAGCCACCGCCCGCTGCGAGGCAGGGCGACATTCGGGTTGTCGCTCAGCCTCGGGTCGTGAACGGGCCGGTCGGTATCCGACCGGCCCGTTCCCCGTTTCCGGGGCGTGTTGCGGCTGCGGGCGGGTGTCCGAGCGGCTGCCGGGGCCGATGCGGAACGACACCGTCGCCGTCGGACGACAACGACATGGTCGTGTCCGTGCCCGCGCCGGCCCGGCGCGACCACCTGACGGCCGGGAGGCCCGTGGCGGGGCCGCCACGGGCCTCCCGGCTGTCCCCCGATCGCGTCCCCCGCCGCCCGCACGCTCGGCGCACCACGTTCGTCCGCAACGCGGTCCGCACCACGTTCGCGACGATCCACCTGTCGATCACGTGGTGCATCGTCGGGACACGCGCGCGCGTGCCGCCGCGCGTGCCGCCGCGTGCCGCCGCGTGCCGCGCGCTACGCCGGCTCGTGCCGCGGGATCTCCAGCCAGAGTGCGACGGAGTCGTCCTCGTCACCGTCGTCGTCGTCCAGCCCCGCTCCGAGCGCCGCGGACTCACTGGCCGCGCCGTCGAGGCGGAGTCCGACGACGGTCACCGCGGAGTCGGATCCCTCGCCGACCGTCCGGACGATGACGTTGTCGGCGTCACGGGCCTGCCGGAGCGCCTCGGCGACGCGGGCGTGGATGCGGCGGATGTCCGGGGCGTCCAGGTCGTCGAGCCCGCCGTCGTCGTGCAGCTGGACGGTCG
The DNA here is from genome assembly GCF_003224385.1 of Curtobacterium sp. MCPF17_003. NCBI lineage: Bacteria > Bacillati > Actinomycetota > Actinomycetes > Micrococcales > Microbacteriaceae > Curtobacterium > Curtobacterium sp. MCPF17_003. Next base: position 95,298 of record NZ_QKLC01000009.1, read on the forward strand.
CGCCGCGGCGACGCAGGCGCATCACCTCGTCGCGGACGTCGTCGGACAACAGGGAGCGGCCGCGGATCTCGTCGCGGATGGCCTGCTCGAGGTGCAGGCACTCGGCACGGTCGGCGTCGTCGAGGTCGCCGCAGGAGTCGATGATGCGCTGCAGCATCGGCAGGGCCATCCGGGTGGTCTGGCTCAGCCGGAACTGCCGCTCGAACACGTGGGCGTCCTGCGCGGCCTGCCAGTCGGCGGTCTCCTGCTCGGCGACGACGAGCTCACGGGTGTTCCGGGTGGCGCGGCTCATCGCGGCGGCGAAGACCGTGGCGATCGCGACCCAGGCGACGCTGCCGACCACGCCGAGCCCACCGAGCGAGCCGAGACCGGCCCAGGCGACGGTGTACACGGTCAGGAACAGCACGCCAGCCCATGCGAAGGGTCCGCGGCCCCGCACGACGAGCACCACCATGAGCGTGCCGATGGCCGCGATCCACCACGTGGCGGAGCCCGGACCGCGTCCCTCGACGAGGACGGGGGCGGCGATCACCGGCATCACGATCGCGGTGGCGAGCGAGAAGCAGGCGGTCCAGACCGGCAGGACCCTGCCGGGGACGAACAGCGCGAGGCCGGTGGCCGCGGCGTACAGGACCATGCAGGCGATGATCGGGGCGACCTGGTCGACGCGCGGGAGCGTGGCCGCGGCGAGGACCAGGTGGTAGACGGAGAACAGCGACGCCAGGCCGAGGGCGATGCTCGCCGGCAGGGAGACCTTCATGCGGTCGTCCTGTCAGCCGGCGACCACGTCAGCACGATGCGGGTGCCCTCGCCCGGTGCGGTGTGCACCTCGGCGCGTCCGTCGACGGTCGCGACCCGCTCCACGATGGAGCGACGGACACCGAGCCGTTCGGCGGGGATGGCCGCGACGTCGAACCCGCGGCCGTCGTCACCGACCTCGACGAGCACTCCCTGGCCCTGCTGCTCGATGCGGACCCAGCGCGTGACGTCGCCGTCGCCGGCGTGCTGCACGCTGTTCACCGCGGCCTGCAGCGCTGCCGAGGCCAGCGCATCGGCGACCGACGCGGGCAGGCGGACCGACCCGGTCGGCGTCGGGACGAGGCGGACCGGGGCGGGCAACGCACCCACCCCCTCGCGGATGCGCGCCCGGAGTTCCCCGAGGGCGACCGGCGCGACGTCACCGGGACCGTCGGTGGCCGCGGCCTCGAGGTGGTCGATCGCGTTCCGGGCCATCCGCGCGGCGAGGGTCTTGGCCTCGAGCGTGTCAGCGCGGGCGGCGGAGAGCAGCGTCGTGAGCACGCTGTCGTGCACGATGGCGTCCACCTGGACCCGCTCGACCTCGGTCGCGTGTTCCCGGATGGCGAGCGAGTACCGCCGCACCGCCGTGGACTGCGCCGTGTCGACCGCCGTGGCCGCACGCCGCAGCACCACCGCGATGACGAGCACCGCGCCGCTGAGGAGCGCCGTGTAGACGCCGTCGAGCAGGACGGCGAGGACCCCGACGTCGCCGCCGAGCGGGCTGAGCCGGATGACGACGTACACCGCCGGCACGAGCGCGGTGTAGACCGTCGCACGCCACGTGGCGAAGCCCATCGCCGCCGCGGTGCAGCCGACCGTGCAGAACCACCACGGCCACGGCTGCTGCGACGAGGGGATGGGCTCCTGCACGGTCGCCGTCCACGTCACGAGCACGACGAGGAACAGCAGCGCGCAGACGATCTGCGCCGGCTGCGCCACCCGCTGCACGAAGGCCGAGACCCCGATGAACACGAACGACGCCGCGAGGGCGAGCATCAGCGTCGGACCCCAGAACGGGTCGAGGTACGGCAGCTGCTCCAGGACCGCGGGCGCGTCGACGATGCCGAGGCCGATCGCCGCCATCGCGAGGAGGATCGCGAACGCACGCTCGACCGACGCCTGCGTGATCGAGGCGCGGACGCTGCGCGCCGGATCGGCGCCGAACGGCGCCGGTTCGACGACCGTCCGCGCCGACTCAGCCGCGGTCGCCATCCGTGTCAGCGACCGTCGCCGTCGGGGTCGATGCCCGAGTCGAGCCCGGGGAGGATCCCGTCCTCGACGGCTCGACGCAGCAGGTCGACCTTCGTCGGGGCCGGGCGACCGACCTCGACGTACTTCACACGGATCCGGTCGAGGTACTCACGGGCCGTCGAGTAGCCGATGCCGAGCTGCTGGGCGGCGAGCTTGAGCGGGAGGCCCGAGGCGTAGAGGTGCAGGATCTCGCGCTCGCGGCGGCCGAGCTGTGCCTTCGCGAAGTCGCGGTCGGCGTCGATGGCGCTGGCCCACTCGAGGTTGTTGAGCACGTCACCGCGTGCGACGGTGGCGACCGCGGCCATCACGGTCTTGGTGGCCGAGGACTTCGGGATGACGCCGGCAGCCCCTGCTGCGAGCGCCTCACGCACGTTGGCGACACGGTCCGCGATGGAGTGCACGAGCACCGCCGATCCCGTCCCCTGCACGCCCTTGACGTTCTCGGTCACGGTCGAGCCGTCACCGAGGGACAGGTCGAGGACGACGACGTCGACCTCTCGCCCGTCGAGGTTCTGGACGTACTCGGGGACGCTGGCGGCGGTGAGCACCACCTCGAACCCCTCGTTCTGGCACGCCGCCTGGATCCCGAGTCGGACGGACTCGTGGTCGTCGACGATCGCGACCCGGACCGGCCTGGTGGCCGCCCCTGACGTCTCGGTGCTGGTGGGTGTCGTTCCTGCTGCCACAGTGGCCTCTCGTTCCGATGCGCGACGCCGGCCCCTGAAACCGGAGTGCCATCAACGACCCAGGATACCCAGCCCGGACTCAGGTGCGGGGCTTCTGGGCTGCGCCACGCTGGCCGGTCCGCCGATTGGTGGACACCCCGACACGCGGGGACCCTTGGTCGCGCGACCACCGGACCTCAGCGCGCGGGGACCAGGCGTGCGACGGCTTCCAGGTGGTGGGTGTGCGGGAACAGGTCGAAGGCCCGCAGTGCTTCGAGCCGGTAGCCGAGGTCGGTGAACGTCGCGACGTCGCGGGCCAGCGCCACCGGGTCGCACGCCACGTAGACGACCTGCTCCGGCTGGAGCGCGGCGATCTGCACGACGACGTCACGACCGGCACCGGCGCGGGGCGGGTCGAGCACGATCGTCCCGGCACGGAAGCGGTCCTTCTCGGCGCGCGAGGCGTTCGCCACCGTGTTCGCCAGCCAGCGGTCCACGCGGCCGGTCTCGGCGCGGGCGCCGAGCCACTCGGACAGGTTCTCCTGCGCGTGCTCGGTGGCACGGGCGGCGCTCTCGACACTCGTGATGCGCGCCTTCGGGCCGACCAGGTCGCCGAGCGCGGCGGCGAGCAGGCCGACACCGCCGTACAGGTCCAGGTGGGTGCCCTCGGGGTCGAGGCGGTCGCGGTCGACCAGGTCCTGCACGGCCTCGGTGAGCACGGTCGCCGCGGCGCGGTGCACCTGCCAGAACCCGTTGTCGTCGACCTGGAACGTGCGCTCCCCCACGACCTCGGTCACCACGGTGGGCTTCTGGTCGTCGATGACGAGCCGCGCTCCCTCGGAGCCACTCGGTGCGAGGACGTCGATGACCGACGAGCCCGGCAGCGCACCACGGCCGAGCGGGGCGCTCTGCTGCACGACGGCGGTCGCGAGCGGCAGGCCGGTCACCGGGACGACGGAGTGGGAGCGTGCCGCGAACGGGCCGGCGGTGCCCTGCTCGTCGACGTGCAGCCGGACGCGGGTGCGCCAGCCGAGGCCGTTCGCCGCGTCGTCGCCGGGCGCGGCCTCGACGACGACGTCGTGGCCGAGCACCTCGGCGAGGTCCATCCGTGCGAACCGCGCGAACGAGTCGACGAGGACGTCGTGCTTGAGCGTGCGCTGGTGCGCCAGGGCGATGTGACCGAACTCGGCACCACCCGGGCGCGTCTCGGGGTCACGCTCGAGCGCGGCCTCGGGCCAGACGTGGTCGACGCGGTGCTCGCTCGGCGTGACGACGCTGACCGTGTCGGCGCGCCAGAACGACTTCTTGCGGTCCTCGGTCACCCGTGCGACGACGCGCTCCCCGGGGATCGCGTCCGAGACGAAGACCACCCGTCCTTCGTGCCGTGCCACCGAGATGCCGCCGTGGGCGATCCCGGTGACGTCGAGTTCGAGCAGCGTGCCGACGGATTCACCCATGGTGAGATGGTCCCATGCGTCTGTACCTCGCGAGTACATCCCCCGCCCGCCGAGCACTCCTCGCCCAGTCCGGGGTCGAACCCGTGCTCGTGTCCCCCGGGGTCGACGAGGACACCGTCGGCGCCGCCGCCGCGGCATCGCTCGGCCGTGCCCTGACCGGGCCGGAGCTCGTCTCGCTCCTCGCCGTCGCGAAGGCGTCCGCAGTCGCCGACTCCACGGTCGCCGGGTCGCCGGTCGACGGGGTCGTGTTCGGCGGGGACTCGGCCTTCGAGGTCGACGGGCAGCTGTACGGCAAGCCGCACGACCCCGCGGTCGCCCGGGAGCGCTGGCGGCAGATGCTCGCCGCCGGCGGCGGGACGCTGTGGAGCGGACACTGCGTGATCGATCGACGACGCGACGACCGGCGCCCGGCTCCGGACCCGGGCACGGGACGGCCTGGAGGCGCGGCACCGGCCCGCACCGTGCCTCCCGTCCGGTCCCTGGTCACGTCGACCGCCGGCGTCCCGCTGCTGGGTGACGTCGCGCCCGGCGGATCGGCGCTGGCCGCCGCTGGCGACCGCGTGGTCGCGGTCGACAGCGCGGTGCTGACCTTCGCCGACGACGTGTCCGTCGACGAGATCGACGCGTACGTCGCGACGGGCGAGCCGCTCGAGGTGGCCGGCGCCTTCACCATCGACGGTCGGGCCGCGGCGTACATCACGCGGATCGACGGAGCACCGTCCGCCGTGATCGGGATGTCGCTGCCGGTGCTGCGATCGATGCTCCTCCGGGGCTTCGGCATCGCCTGGCACGACCTGTGGGCACTGTAGACATCCGCACCTGTTCCGGGTGGTTCTTTGTGGGTGCCAGTCAAAACGCACTCCCGCCGCACGAATACGCTGATGTGTCATGCCCCGTATCAGCAAGGTCCTCATCGCGAACCGCGGCGAGATCGCCGTCCGCATCATCCGCGCGGCCCGCGACGCGGGCAAGGCATCGGTCGCGGTCTACGCCGACCAGGACCGCGATGCCCTGCACGCCCGCCTCGCCGACGAGGCCTACGCGCTGAACGGCACCACGAGCGCCGACACGTACCTCGTCATCGACAAGATCATCTCGGTCGCCCGCCGCTCCGGCGCGGACGCCGTGCACCCGGGCTACGGGTTCCTCGCCGAGAACGCCGACTTCGCCCGCGCCGTCATCGATGCCGGGCTCGTCTGGATCGGCCCGTCGCCTGCGTCGATCGAGCGCCTCGGCGACAAGGTCTCCGCGCGCCACGTCGCCGAGAAGGTGGGCGCACCGCTCGCCCCCGGCACCATCGAGCCCGTGCAGGACGTCTCCGAGGTCTTCGACTTCGTCGACCAGGTCGGTTTGCCCGTCGCGATCAAGGCGGCGTTCGGCGGTGGCGGTCGTGGTCTGAAGGTCGTCCGCGACCGTGCCTCGGTCGAGGAGCTCTTCGAGTCCGCCACGCGTGAGGCGATCGCCGCGTTCGGTCGCGGTGAGTGCTTCGTCGAGAAGTACCTGGACAAGCCGCGCCACGTGGAGACCCAGTGCCTGGCTGACGAGCACGGCAACGTCGTCGTGGTCTCCACCCGCGACTGCTCGCTGCAGCGACGCCACCAGAAGCTCGTCGAGGAAGCTCCGGCGCCCTACCTGACGCCCGAGCAGCAGACCGCGCTGTACGAGTCGTCGAAGGCGATCCTGCGCGAGGTCGGCTACGTCGGTGCCGGCACCTGCGAGTTCCTCATCGGCGCCGACGGCACCGTGTCGTTCCTCGAGGTGAACACCCGCCTGCAGGTCGAGCACTGCGTCTCCGAAGAGGTCACCGGCATCGACCTGGTGCGCGAGCAGTTCCGCATCGCCGAGGGCGGCGTGCTCGACTACTCGGACCCCACGCCGCGGGGACACTCGTTCGAGTTCCGCATCAACGGCGAGGACCCGGGTCGCAACTTCTTCCCCGCGCCCGGCCCGGTGCACGCGTTCAACGCGCCGTCCGGCCCCGGCGTGCGTGTCGACTCGGGCGTCGTCTCCGGTGACGTCGTGTCCGGATCGTTCGACTCGATGCTCGCGAAGCTGATCGTCACCGGCGCCACCCGTGCCGAGGCGCTGGAGCGTTCGCGTCGTGCACTCGCCGAGTTCGAGGTCACCGGCCTGCCGACCGTGCTCCCCTTCCACCGTGCCGTGGTGTCGGACCCGGCGTTCGCGACGGCCGACGACGAGCCGTTCAGCGTCTACACGCAGTGGATCGAGACCGACTTCGTCAACGAGATCCCGGCGTGGAGCGGCTCCCCCGAGGAGCTGCCGGCGCCGGCTGCGCGCGACTCGGTCGTGGTCGAGGTGCAGGGCAAGCGCATCGAGGTCACCATGCCGTCGATCGTCGGTGGCGGTGCTGTCGGCGGTGTCGCCGGTCGTCGTCCCACCGGCCCCTCCGCTCCCCCGAAGCGCCGTTCGTCGGCCGTCCGCGGGGGCCTGGCGAAGTCCGGGTCGTCGGTGGCGTCGCCGATGCAGGCCACCGTGGTGAAGCTCGCGGTCGCCGAGGGTGACACCGTGGTGAAGGGCGACCTGCTCGTCGTGCTCGAGGCCATGAAGATGGAGCAGCCCGTGCAGGCCCACAAGGACGGCGTCGTCACCGGCTTGAACGCCCCGGTCGGCCAGACGGTCTCCTCCGGTCACGTGCTGCTCGAGCTCGCGTAGCGCGGGCGCTCCTTCTCGCAAAACACCGGTGTTCGCCGGTCGAACACGCGCACACCGCGGTTCGACTCGTGAACACCGGTGTTTTGCTTCATCGAACACGATGCACTCCGGCTGCCTCGAGTGCCACGGGGCCGTTGCCACCCGGCTCCACGTCCGGCCACGTCACGCGGACGACCCTGCGGACGTGGCGGTGCGCACGGAGCCGGTCCTCTCGGAGCTTCTCGTCGATGACGACGCGCTCAGGGGATCGACCAGCGCGCATCGTTCGGTCACGGTACTTGACCAGCCCGTCGAACTCCACGACGACGCCGGCGTCCTCGAACCAGAAGTCCACCCGGCCGATCAGGCCGGCCGCATCGCGGAACTCCTGCTGCAGCACCGGCGCCGGGAACCCCGCTTCCGCCCAACACAGCCGCGCCACGGACTCACCCGGTGAGTCAGCAGCCGCGTCTGCGAACTCGATCGCGCGTCGCGCGCGGGTGGACGACCGCGGACGAGGCTCCCGACTGCGCAGTTCGGCGAGCAGCGCTTCCTGCGCCACTCCTCGGGCCAGCACCGCGTCCAACACGACCACCGCAGTGCGGAACGACGCTCGGAGCGCGACGTCGACCCCGGTGACCACGAGAGTCGTGACGGGCAGTCCGCCGACGCTCGCACAAGCGATGGGGCGACCCGCCCCTCCGACCTTCTGGAGATGGGCGCGACGTTGACCGGTGGCTCGACGCGGATCGGTGGCGACGACGTGCTCCGGGAACTCCCCGAGCCACGGGAGTCCGAGCATCGCCACAGCCGACTCGTGGGAGATCACGAGGGCGGGGTGGATGTTCGGCGCGACCGCTTCGACCCGTGCACGATGGCGCTCCGCTGCACTCGCTGCTTCGAACGCGTCTCGGTCGACGTACCGGCCGGCCGTCAGGCGGATGAGGGTCCCGCGGCGAGCGGCATCCGCGAGCCGTCGGTGCGCTCTCGGATCGGGATCGCCCGGAGCCGCGCCGAACACCGTGATGTGAGCCATGGCCCCACCGTCACGGCTCCCGCACGGCCCACACGACGGCGGTCCCCTCCTTGTTGGCGGCCCTCGCTCCCCCACCCCCCTGTGGAGGAACAGCAAAACACCGGTGTTCGCGCTCTGCACCGCGTTGTGCGGGTGTTCAGAGCGCGAACACCGGTGTTTTGCGGACCGACGCCCTACGACACCAGGGGGCGCACCGAGTCGGCGAGGGCGTCGACCAGGCGCTGGGCCTCGGCGGGGGTGTCCGCGACGGTGTCGATGTAGACCTTCACCTTGGGCTCGGTCCCGCTCGGGCGGACGATCACCCGGGCGTCGCCGGACAGGTCGTAGCGCAGGATGTCCGAGGGCGGGAAGCCCGCCACCCCGTCGGCGTAGTCCGTCACCGTGTGCACGTCGAGCCCACCGAGCGCCGTCGGCGGCGTGGACCGGAGCGACGCCATGATCTCGCCGATGCGCGCCAGGTCGTCGACGCGGGTCGCGACCTGCCCCGAGGCGAACGCCCCGAACTCGGCGGCGAAGGCCTCGAGGTGGTCGGCGATGGTCGAGCCCGACGCGGCGAGCTCGTCGGCGAGGGACAGCAGCTCCAGCGCAGCCGAGATGCCGTCCTTGTCGCGCACGACCGACGGGTCGACCAGGTAACCCAGGGCCTCTTCGTACCCGAACAGCAGCTCGGGCACCCGCGACACCCACTTGAAGCCGGTCAGGGTGTCGCGGTACCCCAGCCCGTGGCGTGCAGCCACCCGGGCCAACGCCGGCGACGAGACGATCGAGGCGGCGAGGGTGCCGGTCGCGCCGGACTCCGACGCCCGTGCGGCGGCCCGCCACCCGAGCAGCCAGCCGACCTCGTTGCCCGACAGCCGACGGAAGGAACCGGATCCGTCCGGGATCGCGAGTGCGAGCCGGTCGGCGTCGGGGTCGTTCGCGATCACCAGGTCGGCGCCCACGGCGAGACCGCGGGCGATCGCCAGGTCCATCGCACCCGGCTCCTCGGGGTTCGGGAACGACACCGTCGGGAACGCACCGTCCGGCTCGATCTGCTCCGGCACGACGGCCGGCTCGGCGAACCCGGCGGCGGCGAACACCGCGCGAGCGGTCTCCCACCCGACGCCGTGCATCGCCGTGTAGACGACCTTCGGCTGCTCATCGAGACCGAGTGCCGGAGCGGGCACGATCGCGGCCGTGGCGGCCACGTAGGCATCGAGCAGGCCCGCCGACGCCACGGTGTAGTCCGTGTCGCGCGGCAGCTCCGTCACCGACCCGGCGGCGACGGCGTCGATGGCGTCCGCGATCTCGCCGTCGACGGGCGGCACGATCTGCGAGCCGTCGTCGTCCTGACCGAGGTAGACCTTGTACCCGTTGTCCCGCGGCGGGTTGTGGCTCGCGGTGACCATGACGCCGGCACCGACGTCGAGGTGCCGGACGGCGAACGCCAGCACCGGTGTCGGCAGGGCCGAGGGCAGCAGGGTGACCTCGAGCCCGAGGCCGCGCATGACCTCGGCCGAATCGCGTGCGAAGACGTCCGAGTTCACCCGCCCGTCGTACCCGATCACGACGCTGCGCGAGCGACCGGTGTCGATGAGGAACCGTGCGAGCCCCGCAGCAGCCTGGGTCACGACGATCCGGTTCATGCGCAGCGGGCCCCAGCCGAGCTCCGCGCGGAGTCCGGCGGTGCCGAACTGCAGCCGACCGTCGAACCGCTCGGCGAGCGCACGGACAGCGGACCCGTCACCGTCGACCGCCGCGTCGATCGCCGCGGCCAGCTCGTCGCGGGTCTCCGGGTCGGGGTCCTGCGCCAGCCACGCCCGCGCGGTGCCGAGCACCTGGTCGAGGTCGAGCTTCACGATGCCGGCTGCCCGACTGCGGCGACCACGCGTGCGAGCAGGTCGGCGATCACCGGCTCGGCCTGCTTGCCGGCCTCGAGCACCTCGGTGTGCGACAACGGGGTCTTCTGGATGCCCGCGGCGAGGTTCGTGATGAGCGAGAACCCGAGGACCTCCATGCCGGCCTGACGGGCGGCGATGGCTTCGAGCGCGGTGGACATGCCGACGATGTGCCCGCCGATGGTCTTCGCCATCTGGACCTCGGCCGGGGTCTCGTAGTGCGGGCCGCGGAACTGCGTGTAGACGCCCTCGTCGAGGGACGGGTCGACGGACTTCGCGACCGAGCGCAGCCGCGCCGAGTACAGGTCGGTGAGGTCGATGAACGTCGCGCCCTCGAGCGGGCTGTCCGCGGTCAGGTTGATGTGGTCGCTGATGAGCACCGGGGTGCCCGGGGTCCAGTGCTCCTTGATGCCGCCGGCACCGTTCGTCAGCACCATGATCGAGGCACCGGTCGCCGCCGCCGTGCGGACGCTGTGCACGACCCGACGGACCCCGTGGCCCTCGTAGTAGTGGGTGCGGGCACCGATGACGAGCGCGTGGCGGCCGTCGGCGAGGCGGATCGACCGGATCGTGCCGGAGTGTCCGGGGACGGCCGAGGCGCTGAACCCGGGGACCTGCTCGGCCGGTATCTCGGACACGGTCTCACCGATGATGTCGGCGGCCTTGCCCCAGCCCGAGCCGAGGGTCAGGGCGATGTCGTGCCGCTCGATGCCGGACTGTTCGGCGATGGCGGCTGCGGCGTCCCGCGCGACCTCGAACGGGTCGGCAGCGGGGTCGTTCAGCGGGTTCTCGGTGCTCATGCCCCAACTCTAAAGGGCGGACTGAGCGCTCAGTGCTCGCCGAGCGCCCGGTCCACCGCCGCCGTGATCTCGCCCTGGTCGAAGTGGTTCGCGATGACGATGACCTCGGCGTAGGTGTCGCCGATCGCCTCGACGAACTCCTGACTCGTCAGGATCACGTTGGCGTCGTCCGAGACGTCCCGCACGGAGGCGACGTCCGCCGCGACGACGGACGCCGAGAGCCCGAGGGCGTCGAGCGCCTTCTCGGCGTTCACCTTCAGGATGCCGCTCGACCCGATGCCGGCGCCGCAGATGGTCACGATCTTCACGCGGAGACCCCCATGATCGAGCGGACCTCGTCCGCCGTGGTCGCCGCCGCGATCCGCCCGGTCACGGTGGCGTCGTTGAACAGGTTCGCGATCTCGCCGATCGACTCCAGGTGGGTGCCGACCTCGGCCACCGCGAGCCCGAGCACCACACGGACGGGGTCGTTGTGCGGGTGTCCGAACGCCACCGGCGACGCGAGCGTCACGATCGCGAGTCCGTCCCGCACGACGGCACCACCCGGCCGGGCGTGCGCGAACGCGAGCCCCGGCGAGATGACGATGTACGGCCCGTGCTCCTCGACCATGCCGATCATGGCGTCGGTGTACTCGTCGGTCGTGGCGCCCGAGGCGACGAGCGCACCGCCGACCAGGCGCATCGCGTCACGCCACGCGGGCGCGTCCACACCGAGGAGGACGGCGGTGTCCGGCAGCGGTGGCAGTCCCATGCGTCAGGCCTCCTGGTACCCGGCCGTGATGGTGGCGATGATCTCCTCGCGGTCCTCGAGCGGCAGGAACGACCCGAGCGCGGCGTTGATCTGGAACGCGGCCAGGTCGTCGAGGTCGTACCCGAACGTGCCCGCGAGCAACGAGAGTTCCTTCGACAGCGAGGTCCCGCTCATCAGGCGGTTGTCCGTGTTCACCGTGACGCGGAAGCCGAGCTGGTAGAGCACGTCGAACGGGTGGTCGGCGAGGTCGTCGCCCCACGCGGCGATCGCCCCGGTCTGCAGGTTGGACGACGGCGAGACCTCGAGCGGGATCTCGCGGTCACGGACCCACGAGGCGACCTCGCCCAGCGAGGCCAGCGTCGAGCCGTCCCCGGCGTCGGACAGGGCGACGTCCTCGAAGATGCGGACGCCGTGCCCGAGGCGGAGCGCCCGACCGTCGACGAGGGCGGACCTGATGGAGGCGAGCCCGTCGGCCTCCCCCGCGTGCACGGTGACGGGGAACAGTTCGGACGCCAGGTAGTCGAAGGCGGCGCGGTGGTTCGAGGCGGGGAACCCGGCTTCGGCACCGGCGATGTCGAAGCCGACGACCCCGGCGTCACGGTGGCGGACGGCGAGCTCGGCGATCTCGAGCGACCGGTCGGCGTGCCGCATCGCGGTGACGAGCTGGCCGACGCGGATGCGCCCACCGGCGGCGTCGACGGCTTCCTCGATGCCGGCCTGCACGGCCTCCACCGTCTGGTCGAGGGTCAGCCCACCCTGCAGGTGCTGCTCCGGCGCCCAGCGGACCTCGCCGTAGACGACGCCGTCGGCGACCAGGTCCTCGACGAACTCGCGGGCGATCCGGGTGAGCTGCGGTGCGGTCTGCATCACCGACGTGGTGACGTCGAACGTCTTCAGGTACTCGACCAGGGAGCCGGAGTTCGACTGGTCGGCGAACCACTGCCCGAGCTCGGCCGGGTCGGTGGTGGGGAGCGACACACCCGCCGAGGCTGCGAGCTCGATGATGGTCGCGGGACGCAGACCGCCGTCGAGGTGGTCGTGCAGCGAGACCTTCGGCAGGTCGTTGATGACCGCCCCGGCGTCGGGCAGGCGGTAGGTCGGGGCGTCGGCGCTCATGCCCCCAGGCTATCGGTGGTCACCGCCGCCGCGCAGGCACCTGTGCACAACCCACAGCGGAAGACACTGGAGGCTCCCCACAGGTGTGCAGGGAGCCTCCGGTCGGTCGCGCGGCCGGGTTCAGGACCCGATGCGCTCGCGCACGATCGGCCCACGTGCCGCAGTGGCAGAGTCCGCCGGGCCGATGGTCCACGCACCCTCGAGCGACTCCAGCGCGCGCGGGATCCGCGACGCGTCGTCGGAGTGCAGCGTCCAGAGCGGCTGCCCCTCGGTCACGGTGTCCCCCGGCTTGGCGTGGAGCTCGATGCCCGCACCTGCCTGCACCGGGTCCTGCGCGCGGGCACGACCGGCCCCGAGCCGCCAGGCCGAGACGCCGAACGGCAGCGCGTCCTGCTGCGTGAGGACCCCCGACGTCGGAGCGGTGACGACGTGCTGTTCGCGGGCCACGGGCAACGCGGCGGACGGGTCCCCACCCTGCGCCTCGATCATCCGACGCCAGGTGTCCATGGCGCGGCCGTCCGCGAGCGCCGCTGCGGGGTCGGCGTCGGGCAGTCCGGCCAGCGTGAGCATCTCGGTCGCGAGCGCCACGGTCAGCTCGACGACGTCGGCGGGGCCTCCGCCGGCGAGCACCTCGACCGACTCCCGCACCTCGAGGGCGTTGCCGATCGTCAGCCCGAGCGGGACCTCCATGTCGGTCAGCAGGGCCGAGGTCGCGACCCCGGCGTCGTTGCCGAGGTCGACCATGGTCTGTGCGAGCTCACGGGACGCCTCGTACGTCGGCATGAACGCGCCGGACCCGAACTTGACGTCGAGCACGAGCGCACCGGTGCCCTCGGCGATCTTCTTCGACATGATGCTCGACGCGATGAGCGGGATGCACTCGACCGTGCCGGTGATGTCGCGGAGCGCGTAGAGCTTCTTGTCCGCGGGGGCCAGGCCGGACCCAGCGGCGCAGATGACCGCGCCGACGTCCTGCAGCACCTGCATCATGCGGTCGTTCGTGATGGACGCCTGCCACCCGGGGATCGACTCGAGCTTGTCGAGCGTGCCGCCGGTGTGGCCGAGTCCGCGGCCGGACAGCTGCGGCACCGCCACGCCGAACGACGCCACCAGGGGTGCCAGCGGCAGGGTGATCTTGTCGCCGACCCCGCCGGTGGAGTGCTTGTCGACCGTCGTCTTGCCGAGCGACGAGAACGACATCCGCTCCCCCGACGCGATCATCGCGAGCGTGAGGTCCTTGATCTCGCGCCGCTCCATCCCGTTCAGGAAGATCGCCATCGCCATCGCGGCCATCTGCGGGTCCTCGACGTACCCGCGGGTGTACGCGTCGACGAGCCAGTCGACCTCGGCGGTGCTCAGGGCCCCGCCGGAGCGCTTCGTGCGGATGAGGTCGACGGTGTCGAACGGCTCGACGGCCATGTCAGTGCTCCTGCTGGTAGGTGGCGAGGGTCCGGGGCCCGAAGGCGTCCGGCAGGACCTCGTCGATGGTGCGGACACCGGAGAGCGTCTCGAGGAGCATGCCCTCGGTCGAGTGCTCGAACAGCAGCTGACGGCAGCGGCCGCACGGCATCAGGGTCGCCCCGTCGCCGTCAACGCACGTGAACGCGACGAGCTTGCCGCCGCCGGTCATGTGCAGCTGCGACACGAGGGAGCACTCCGCGCAGAGCGTCACTCCGTAGCTCGCGTTCTCGATGTTGCAGCCGGAGACGATCCGGCCGTCGTCGGTGAGCGCCGCGGCGCCCACCGGGAACGACGAGTACGGCGCGTAGGCGCGCCGCATCGCGGCCGTGGCGGCGTCCCGCAGGGCGCCCCAGTCCACGTCGTCGGCCGGGAGGCCCGTGGCGGCGTCCGTCGGGTCGGTGGCGGTGACCGCCTGGTCACCTGGTTGCTGCGTGTCGGTCATGTGTCGTGCCTCCAGGCCGTCAGCTCTTGATGTAGGGCTTGCCGGACGCGGCGGGGCCGCGCGACTGCCCGACCAGGCCGGCCACGGCGAAGATCGTCACCACGTACGGCAGCATCAGCAGGAACTCGCTGGGCACGGGTGAGTCGATCGCTCCGAGCGTGTTCTGCAGGTTCGACGCGAAGCCGAACAGCAGCGCCGCGAGCGTCGCCTTGATCGGGTCCCACCGGCCGAAGATGACGGCGGCCAGGGCGATGTAGCCGGCGCCCGCGGTCATGTCCTTCGTGAACGGCCCGACCGCGTCGAGGGTGAAGTACGCCCCACCGAGACCGGCGATCGCACCGGCGAGGGAGACGTTCCAGAACCGGGTGCTCGTGACGTTGATGCCCACCGTGTCGGCGGCCTGCGGGTGCTCGCCGACCGCGCGGAGCCGCAGGCCCCAGCGGGTCTTGAACAGACCGAAGGTGACGACGGCCACGGCGATGTAGGCCAGGTAGACGACGACCGTCTGCTCGAAGAACACCGGACCGATGACCGGGATCTGGTGCAGCAGCGGGATCTCGACCTTCGGGAACCGGATGCCGATGTTCAGGGTCTCCTCGTTCGGGGAGAGCACCTGCGAGTACAGGAAGCCGGTCAGGCCGGAGATGAACGCGTTGATCACGACACCGACGATGACCTGATCGACCAGGTACTTGATGCTGAACGCCGCGAGGACGAACGACACGAGCATGCCGGCGACGAGCGCGGCGACGAGGCCGACCCAGGGCGACCCGGTGATCGACGCGACCATCGCGGAGCTGAACGCACCGGCGAGGAACTGCCCCTCGATCGCGATGTTCACCACGCCGACCCGCTCGGAGATGACGCCGCCGAGGGCACCGAACACGAGCGGGACGCTCAGGCTCAGCGCGCCGAGCAGCAGGCCGGGGATCGGCAGGGACGAACCGGCAGCGGCCCAGGTCAGGAACCCGATGACGAAGACGACCGCGAACACCGACGTGACCCACAGCGGGACCCGGCGGAGCGCCCGCGTCTCGATGAACGCGTACACGGTCAGGATCGCGAGCAGGACGATGACGACGATGCCCGTCCCGAGCGCGGGCAGCGGGACGTTCGGCAGCGCGAAGAAGTCACCGGCGTTCGCGAGGCGGAACGTGGTGGTGCCGGAACGCGGCAGCAGGCCGAACAGCACGATCGCGATGAGCGTGAACACGCCGTACCCGATCGGGAGCTTCCAGCTCCTGGTGGACTCGACCGGACGGTCCGCGAGCGGCGACGCGGGGGCCGCGGTGGGGCTGATGGTGCTCATGCGGCGACCGCCTTCTTGCTGGTCTTGCTCGTCTTCGTGCGCTTGCGTGCACCCGGCTGCGGGATCCGGAAGATCGCGCGGACGAGCGGCGGCGCCGCGATGAAGAGGACGATGAGGGCCTGGATGACCCCGACGATGTCGATCGGGATGCCGTTGGCGGCCTGCATGGCGTAGCCACCGTTCTTCAGCACGCCGAACAGGATGGCCGCCCAGAAGACGCCCCACGGCTTGGAGCGGCCGAGCAGGGCCACGGTGATGGCGTCGAAGCCGATGCCGGCGTCGATGCCCGAGGTGAAGCCCGACGTGACGGCGCCCTGCACCTGGTAGGCGCCGGCGATGCCGACCAGGGCACCGGAGATCAGCATCACCCAGATGGTCAGCGACGGGACGCTCATGCCGGCCACGCGGGCGGCACGGGGGTTCTCACCGATCGTGCGGAACCGGAAGCCGAGCGATGACTTGTTGACGAGCCACCAGACGACGACGACCGCGATGATCGCGACGACGAACCCGAGGTCCACGCCGTACCGCACGCCGAAGAGCTGCGGCAGGAGCGCGCTCTCCTTCGTGGCGGGCGAGATCGGGTTGCTGCTGCCGGGGGCCTGCAGCAGGCCCGGGGTGCGGAGCAGGTAGCTCACCAGGTAGAGCGCGACGTAGTTGAGCATGATCGTGACGACCACCTCGTTCGCACCCGTCCGGGCCTTGAGCACCCCGACGATGCCACCCCAGACCGCGCCGCCGACGATGCCGGCGATGATCGTGAGCGGGATGTGGATCGCGGCCGGCCCGTCGAACGAGAACCCGACCCACCCGGCGGCAGCGGCGCCCATCAGGATCTGGCCCTGGCCGCCGATGTTGAACAGCCCGGCGCGGAACGACAGCGCGATCCCGAGCCCGGCGGCGATGAGCGGCACCGAGTAGTCGACGGAGCGCGTGAGCGGCCCGATCGCCTGCTGGAAGGACTCCGCGCCGAAGTTGAACACCGAGCCCTGGAACAGCGAGGCGTACGCGCCGCCGACCGCGGTGCCGACCGCCTGGAGCATGTCCGTCGGGCGGGCGAAGAAGTACCCGGCGGTGGCACGGACGTTCTCGTCCGTCACCGCGATGAGGATGCCGCAGGCGACCAGCGCGAGGACGACGGCGAGCACCGTGACGAGCACGGACCCGTTCAGGATCCCCTGCAGGGCGGCCTGCCAGCGGTCACCACCGGCTCCGTTGCGGCGTTCGGTGTCCTCTGCCGAGTCCGTCATCAGGTGCGGGGTCGACTCGACCTCCTGCAGACGGTCGTCGGTGAGCGGGGCGTCCGCGGTGCCGTGCGCAGCCGCCACCGGCTGCTGCGTGTTGTCTGGCGGTGGGGTGGTCACGCTGCCAGCTCCGTTCCTTCGGGGATCTCCCCGGCCATCATGAGGCCGAGGACGTCGCGGGGGGTGGTCGCGGGGACGATGCCGACGATGCCGCCGCGGTACATCACGGCGATGCGGTCGGCCAGGGCGACGACCTCGTCGAGCTCGGTGGAGACGACGATGACCGGCACACCGGTGTCGCGGGTGGCGACGATGCGCTTGTGGACGAACTCGATCGAGCCGACGTCTATGCCGCGGGTGGGCTGCGCGGCGACGAACAGCCGGAGTTCACGGCTCAGTTCGCGCGCCAGGACGATCTTCTGCTGGTTCCCGCCGGACAGCCGACCGGCCGCGGTGGTGCGACCGGGCGTGCGGATGTCGAACTCGGCGATCTTCTCGTCGGCGAAGGCGTCGCGTTCCGCCGACCGGATCGTACCGGCGCGGACGAACTCGGCGTGGTCGGCCCGGTCGAGCATCAGGTTCTCGGCGATGGTGAACTCGCCGACCAGGCCGTCCTCCTTGCGGTCCTCGGGGACGAAGCCGACGCCCGCGTCGAGCACCTGCTTGACGCTCCGGCCGGTGAGTTCCTTGCCGTCCAGGGTGATCCGGCCGGCGTGGGCGGGCTCGAGGCCCATGATCGCCTCGGTGAGCTCGGTCTGCCCGTTGCCCTGCACCCCGGCGATCGCCAGGACCTCGCCGCGACGCACCGTGAAGGAGACGTCGTCGACGAGCACGATGCCGGACGGGTCGGTGACGGTGAGGTGCTCGACGAGCAGGGCGTCGTCGCCGCCGGTCGAGGGTTCCTTGTCGACCACGAGCGAGACGGCACGGCCGACCATCAGGGCGGCCAGCTCGTTGTTCGTGGCGGTCGGCGAAGCCTCGCCGACGACCTTGCCGAGACGGATGACCGTGATGCGGTCGGCGACCTCGCGCACCTCGCGGAGCTTGTGGGTGATGAAGACGATCGCGGTGCCGGCTTCGCGGAGCTGGCGCATGATGCCCATCAGCTCGTCGGTCTCCTGCGGGGTGAGGACGGCCGTCGGCTCGTCGAACACCAGCACTGAGGCGTCGCGGGACAGCGCCTTGATGATCTCGACGCGCTGCTGCACGCCGACGGGCAGGTCCTCGACCTTGGCGTCGGGATCGACGTCGAACCCGAAGCGGTCGGAGATCTCCTGCACGCGCTTGCGGGCACCGGCCAGGTCGAGCCGCCCGCCGAAGGTGGTCTGCTCCTGCCCCAGCATGACGTTCTCGGCAACGGTGAACACGGGCACGAGCATGAAGTGCTGGTGCACCATGCCGATGCCGGCGCGCATGGCGTCACCGGGGCCGTCGAAGTCCTGCACCACATCGTCGAGCAGGATCTCGCCCTCGTCGGCGTCGTACAGGCCGTACAGGACGTTCATCAGGGTGGACTTGCCGGCGCCGTTCTCACCCAGGAGGCAGTGGACCTCACCCGGCTCGACGGTGAGCGAGATGTGGTCGTTGGCGACCAGGGCGCCGAACCGCTTGGTGATGCCGCGGAGTTCGAGCTTCATGTTCGGGAGTCTATTTCTGTCTCGCGCGCGCCACGCGGGCGCACGGTGTCGCGTGCACCCCGCGGATGCACGATGTGGTGTGCGCCACCCGGGCGCACGAGAACGCGGGCGAGGGATGCTCCCCCGCCCGCGTTCACCGGGTCAGGACTGGGTCTTGACCTTGATCGAGCCGTCGATGATGCCGGCCTTCACGTCGTCGAGCTCGCCCTGCAGGCCCTTGTCGACCTTGGACTCGAAGTCGTGGAACGGCGCGATGCCGACGCCGTCGTTCTCGAGGGTGCCCACGTACGGGTCCTTCGAGAACTTGTCGTCAGCCGCCTGCTCGACGACGTCCTTCACGGCCGGGCGCATGCCCTTCTCGACCGAGGTGAAGGCGATGTCCTTGTAGCGGGGGTCGGCCTCGTAGAGGTCGCTGTCCGCACCGATCAGGACGGAACCGTTGTCGGCGTCCTTGATGGCCTCGGCAGCGGACTGGTAGATCGGGCCACCGACGGGCAGGATCACGTCGGCGTCCTGGTCGAGGAGCGTCTGCGCGACCGACTTGGCCTGCGTGCCGGCCTCGAAGCCACCGGTGAAGGAGCCCTTGCCGGTGTCGACGTTCCAGCCGACGACCTTGACGTCCTTGTCCTTCTGCTCGTTGTAGTACTTCACGCCGTCCGCGAAGCCGTCCATGAAGATGGTGACGGTCGGGATCTGCATGCCGCCGAAGGTGCCGACGACGCCGGTCTTCGAGTAGGACGCCGCCGCGTAGCCGGCGAGGAACGCCGCCTGCGAGGTGTCGAACGTGATCGGCTTGACGTTCTTCGCGTCGATCGAGTTGTCGTCGATGATGGCGAAGTCGGTGTCGGGGTTCGCAGCGGCCTGCTTCTTCGTGGCGTCGGCCAGGTTGAAGCCGACGGTCACGACGAGGTTGCAGTTCTGGCCGATGAGCTGCTCGATGTTCGAGTCGTAGACGGTGGCGTCCTTCGACTCGGCCTCCTTGTAGGTGGCACCGAGGTCCTTGGCGGCGTCCTTCATGCCCTCGTAGCCGAGCTGGTTGAACGACTTGTCGTCGAACCCACCGGCGTCGGAGACCATGCAGGGGCGGAAGTCGGTCTTCTTCGCCGAGTCGGTGGTGGACGGCGCCGAGGCGCAGCCGGCCAGGACGGCGACGGTGCCGGCGAGCGCGAGGCCGCTGAGGACGACCTGTCGGGTACGAGATGTCACGGGTTGGTTCCTCCGGGGAGCGTGCCCGGACCACGTGCGTTCCGGGCGATCGTGGCGACAGTACACGACCGTCGGGCCGGTACAGGACCCGTTGCGGGGGTCCTGCGGATCGGTTACGGGATCGCGACCCCGCCGAAACGCGCCCGTAACGCGACGTCGCACACAGACCCCCAGTTCGAGGGGTTTGTCGGTGGAGCGCTACAGGACGTCGCCCCGGCCGCTGATCTTCAGCGCATCCACCACACTCTTCACCCGCTGCGCGTTCGCACTGGTGGTGACGAGCAGGGCGTCCGGGGTGTCCACGACGACGATGTCCTCGACGCCGATGAGCGAGATGAGCCGCTGGCTGTGCGAGATCACGATGCCGCTCGACGAGTCCGCCAGGATGCGGGCACCGTCCCCGAGCACGGCGAGGTTGTTCGGTCGACCACCGGACTGCAGCTTGGCGAGGGAGGCGAAGTCCCCCACGTCGTCCCAGTCGAAGTCACCGGGGACGACCGCCATGCGTCCGGCCGCGGCGGCCGGTTCGGCGACCGTGTAGTCGATCGCGATCTTCTCGAGCATCGGCCAGACGGCGTCGACGACGGCGCCGCGGGCCGAGGTGTCCCAGGCGTCGGCGAGTTCGTTGATGCCCGCCAGCAGTTCGGGCTTCGTCCGACCGATCTCGGCGAGCAGCACGTCGGCGCGCGCGATGAACATGCCGGCGTTCCAGAGGTAGTTGCCCTGCTCGACGTACGAGCGGGCGGTGTCCAGGTCGGGCTTCTCGACGAACGACTTCACCGCGTGTGCGGTCGGGGCACCCTCGATGTCGAGCGCGACGGTGTCCGCATTGATGTACCCGAAGCCGATCGCGGGTTCCGTCGGGGTGATGCCGATGGTCGTGACGTAGCCGGCGCGGGCGACGGCGACGGCCTCACGCACCGAACGACGGAAGCCGCGGGCGTCCCCGATGACGTGGTCGGCGGCGAACGAGCCGATGACGACGTCGGGCTCGCGGCGCACCAGGATCGCCGCGGCCAGGCCGATGGCGGCCGTGGAGTCCTTCGGCTCACTCTCGAGCACCACGTTGTGGTCCTCGACGCCGGGCAGCTGCGACTCCACCGCGACCCGGTGCGCACGGCCGGTGACGACCATGATCCGCTGGTCGCCGGCGAGCGGCGCCAGGCGGTCCCAGGTCTGCCGCAGCAGCGAGGTGCCGGAACCCGTCAGGTCGTGCAGGAACTTGGGTGCGTCCGCGCGCGACAACGGCCACAGGCGCGATCCGATGCCCCCTGCGGGGATGATCGCGTAGAAGTCTTCGAGAGCGTCAGCCACGCGCTCACCGTACCGGTCCCACCGGGCGGATCCTGGGTGGTCTCCGCACGATTCCCGCATGCGGGCTCCCGCAGCGTCGGCCGCCGCGTTGTTCACCCGGCGCGCGCGTCCCGTTCACGTCGTCGGCCCCACCGGGTCACGTCACGCCCGGAGCATGGGCAGCACCATGAGCGCACGCAGCGTGGAGCGCGGCACGTCCCCCCGGACCGTCGCCGTCGTGACCGAGAGCTTCCTGCCCACCCTCAACGGCGTGACCACCAGTGTCCTGGCGGTCCTCGACCACCTGGAACGACGGGGTCACCGCGCGGTCGTGATCGCCCCGGACACCCCCGGCCTCGCGCAGTTCCGGTCGCGCAGCGCCGTCGAGCGCTACCGCTCCTTCGACGTCCACCGCATCCCCGCCGTCGCCTACCGCCAGTTCCCGGTGGCACTCCCCCACCCGGTGCTCGACACGATCCTCGCCGCCTCCGGCGCCGACGTGCTCCACGCCGCCAGTCCGTTCCTGTTGGGTGGGCGCGCGATCACGGCAGCCGGGAGGCTCGGCATCCCCTCCGTCGCCGTCTTCCAGACCGACGTGGCCGGGTTCGCCCGCCGCAACGGCCTGACCGCGACCGTCCCGTTGGTGCGGAAGATCCTCGGACGCATCCACGCCGGCGCCTCGCTGACGCTCGCCCCGTCGAGCGCGACGGCCGCGATGCTCGCCGAGGAGGGCGTGCCCCGCGTCGCCCGCTGGGGTCGCGGCGTCGACACCGAGCTGTTCCACCCCGCGCGCCGGTCGACCGGGCACGTGCGGGGACTCCGTCGCCGCCTGGCCCCGAACGGCGAGACCATCGTCGGCTACGTCGGACGCCTGGCCCCGGAGAAGGAGGTCGAGCGGCTCGCCGAAATCGGCGGTGTCCCCGGCATCCGGGTCGTCGTGGCCGGAGGGGGTCCATCGCGGGCGATGCTCGAACGTCGGCTCCGGCACCTCGACGTCACCTTCACCGGTCCCCTGCGCGGCGACGCCCTCGCCGACGCGTACGCCGCGCTCGACCTGTTCGTGCACACCGGTCCGGCCGAGACCTTCGGGCAGACCCTGCAGGAGGCCCACGCCTCCGGCCTGCCCGTGATCGCGCCGGCGTCCGGCGGCCCGCTCGACCTGGTCGCCCCGGGGCTCGACGGCGAGCTCTACGACGCCGAGGCCCCGCAGGCCCTGCGGCACGCGGTCCTGCGGCTGCACCACGACCGCGCGCTGGCGGAGCGGATGGGTTCCGTCGGTCGACTCCGCGTCGAGGGAACCACCTGGGAAGCCGTCGGCGACCAGCTCCTCGACCACCACGACGCGGCCCGCACCATCGGCGCGCCGCCCGTCGGACGGGGCCTCCGGGCCGGTCGGGACGAGAAGGTCAGCGCCCGCGCATAGGATGGGTCGTGTTCCACACGAACACGAACGGCAAGGGCTCGCCGATCGGGCGAGCCCGTCCTATGGAAGGACGAGCTCATGGCTGAGCACACCGGCGGGGGTACGGCGACCGCGGTGCCCGACGCACGTATCGATGGGGAGCGTATCGATGCTCCACGGGCTTCTCGGACGCCACAGGGCACGCTCTACCGCGGTTCGATCGGGATGTGGTCGTGGGTCCTCCACCGCATCACCGGCGTGGCGATCTACTTCTTCCTGCTCGTGCACATCCTCGACACGGCGCTCGTGCGGCTCTCACCCGAGGCGTACAACGCGGTCATCGGCACGTACAAGACCCCGCTCATGAACCTCGGCGAGATCGCCCTGGTGATGGCCATCGTGTTCCACGCCTTCAACGGGCTACGGATCATCCTGATCGACTTCTGGTCGAAGGGCCCGAAGTACCAGCGGGCCATGTTCTGGATCGTCATGGTCCTGTGGGCGGTGGCGATCGCGGGCTTCCTGCCCCGCCAGCTCATGAACCTCGTCGCGGACTTCAACTGAGGGGCACGAAGATGACCACGCAGATCGTCGAACCTCCCCGCTCGGCCGCAGCCGCCCGCAGCACCACCAACTGGGAGAAGTGGGGCTGGATCTACATGCGCGCCTCGGGCGTGCTGCTCGTCGTGCTGATCTTCGGCCACCTCTTCGTCAACATGGTGGCGGGCGAAGGCGTCAAGCAGATCGACTTCGCCTTCGTCGCCGGCAAGTGGGCCAACCCCTTCTGGCAGGTCTGGGACTCGCTCATGCTGGTCCTCGCGCTCATCCACGGCTCGAACGGCATGCGCACGATCGTCAACGACTACGTGTCGAAGCCGGGCATCCGGAAGACGCTCCTCGTCGCGATCCTGGCCGCCTGCGTCGTGCTGATCGTCCTCGGGCTCCTCGTCTGCTGGACCTTCGACCCGTGCCCCGCCGGCGCCGCTGCCGCTGACCTGCCGTCCTTCTGCCCGGCGCAGTAGCACCACCACCGCTGCTGCCCGCGTTCCCACCGTCTACGGAAAGACCCCTGTGACCGAGACCACCGTCCACCACCACCAGTTCGACATCGTCATCATCGGCGCCGGAGGCGCGGGCATGCGAGCCGCGATCGAAGCCGGCCCGAAGGCGAAGACGGCCGTCATCTCGAAGCTCTACCCCACCCGGTCGCACACCGGTGCGGCACAGGGCGGGATGGCCGCGGCCCTCGCGAACGTCGAAGAGGACTCGTGGGAGTGGCACACCTTCGACACGATCAAGGGCGGCGACTACCTGGTCGACCAGGACGCCGCCGAGATCCTCGCGAAAGAGGCCATCGACGCCGTCATCGACCTCGAGAACATGGGCCTGCCGTTCAACCGCACGCCCGAGGGCAAGATCGACCAGCGCCGTTTCGGTGGCCACACCCGCGACCACGGCAAGTCCCCGGTCCGCCGGGCCTGCTACGCAGCAGACCGCACCGGGCACATGATCCTGCAGACGCTGTTCCAGAACTGCGTGAAGCTCGGCGTCGAGTTCTACAACGAGTTCTACGCGCTCGACCTCATCATGGTCGACGTCGTCGGTGACGACGGTGTCACCCGCCAGCAGCCGGCCGGCGTCGTCGCGTTCGAGCTCGCGACCGGTGAGCTGCACGTCTTCCACGCCAAGGCGATGATCTTCGCGACCGGCGGCTTCGGGAAGATGTACAAGACCACCTCGAACGCGCACACCCTGACCGGCGACGGCGTGGGCATCATCTGGCGCAAGGGCCTGCCGCTCGAGGACATGGAGTTCTTCCAGTTCCACCCGACCGGGCTCGCCGGGCTCGGCATCCTGCTGACCGAGGGCGCCCGCGGCGAGGGCGCCATCCTCCGGAACGCCTCGGGCGAGCGCTTCATGGAGCGGTACGCCCCCACCATCAAGGACCTCGCACCCCGTGACATCGTGGCGCGCTGCATGGTGCAGGAAGTCGCCGAGGGTCGGGGTGCCGGACCGAACAAGGACTACGTGCTGCTCGACTGCACGCACCTGGGCGCCGAGGTCCTCGAGACGAAGCTGCCGGACATCACCGAGTTCGCACGCACCTACCTCGGCGTCGACCCCGTCGTCGAACCGGTGCCCGTGATGCCGACCGCGCACTACGCGATGGGCGGGATCCCGACGAACGTCAAGGCCGAGGTCCTGTACGACAACACCACCGTCGTCCCCGGCCTGTACGCCGCCGGCGAGTGCGCCTGCGTCTCCGTGCACGGCTCCAACCGCCTCGGGACCAACTCGCTGCTCGACATCAACGTCTTCGGCAAGCGCTCGGGCAACAACGCCGCCGAATGGGTCCAGACCGCCGAGTTCCTCCCCCTGCCGGAAGACCCGGCGGCCGGCGTCCGCGGCATGCTCGACCAGCTCCGTGCCTCGACCGGCACCGAGCGCGTCTCCGCCCTCCGCAAGGAACTGCAGGAGGAGATGGACAAGAACGCCCAGGTGTTCCGCACGGACGAGTCGCTCGCCCGCGTCACCGAGACCCTGCACACGCTCCGCAACCGCTTCATGCAGGTCTCCGTGCAGGACAAGGGCAAGCGGTTCAACACCGACCTGCTCGAGGCCGTCGAGCTCGGGTTCCTGCTCGACCTGGCCGAGGTCGTCGTCTACTCCGCACGAAACCGCAAGGAGAGCCGCGGCGGTCACATGCGCGACGACTACCCGAAGCGCGACGACGAGAACTACATGCAGCACACCATGGCGTACCTGACGGGCGACCCGCACTCGTCACTCGCCGACGACCACATCACGCTCGACTGGAAGCCCGTCGTCATCACGCGGTACCAGCCGATGGAGAGGAAGTACTGAGATGACCGACACCCTGGTCTCCGACGCACCCCGCACCGGCACCGTGCAGGACGCTCCTCCCGGATCCTTCTCCGTCACGGTCATCGTCCGTCGCTTCGATCCCGACGTCGATGACGAGCCGCGCTGGCAGGACTTCGACGTCATGATGCTGCCGACCGACCGCATCCTCGACGCCCTGCACAAGATCAAGTGGGAGCAGGACGGGTCCCTGACCTTCCGCCGCTCGTGCGCACACGGCGTCTGCGGGTCCGACGCCATGCGCATCAACGGTCGCAACCGCCTGGCGTGCAAGACCCTGATCAAGGACCTCGACGTCTCGAAGCCGATCTACGTCGAGGCGATCAAGGGCCTGCCGCTCGAGAAGGACCTCGTCGTCGACATGGAGCCCTTCTTCCAGAGCTACCGCGAGGTGCAGCCGTTCCTGCAGTCCTCGTCGGCCCCGACGCCCGGCAAGGAGCGCGTGCAGTCCGTCGCCGACCGCGCCCGCTTCGACGACACCACGAAGTGCATCCTGTGCGCCGCGTGCACGTCGTCCTGCCCGGTGTTCTGGACCGACGGGCAGTACTTCGGCCCCGCAGCGATCGTGAACGCACACCGGTTCATCTTCGACTCCCGCGACGACGCCGCGAACGTCCGTCTCGACATCCTCAACGACAAGGAAGGCGTCTGGCGCTGCCGCACGACCTTCAACTGCACCGACGCGTGCCCCCGTGGCATCCAGGTGACGAAGGCGATCTCCGAGGTCAAGCAGGCGATCATGCGCGGCCGGGCGTAGTCCCGGCTCCGTCCAAGGCCCAGCACCACGCCGACCGATAGGCTCCCGACCATGACGCTCGCGGACACCCGCCCCATCCTCGACCAGCTCGGCTACACGACCCGGTACGTGCAGCTCCCCGGCGAGACCCTGCACGAACCGCCGGTCGAGGGGGCGCTCCGCATCGTCCAGACCGACGCGTCCGGCTACGCGCTCGAGGTCGTCGACTACGGCACGGCTCGACGTCTCGCGCAGGCCACGGGCGAGGACGACGCGGTGGAGATGCTGCGCCGGTTCCTGAACCGTCCGTTCCCGGAGCCGCGCGACATCCCCCGCCACGAGCTCGAGGGGCTCCGTGACCGTGCGGCGTCGACCTACCCGCAGCTCGCGCAGCAGGTCGCGCAGGCCGGCGAGCAGGGGCTGACCATCCAGATCCCGGCCGGCGTCCCCGTCGACCGCATCGGTGGCCCGGACGGCTACCTGCTGCACCCGCTCGACACCCCGCTGCCCAATCGGTCGCTCCCCCCGCACGTGGCCTCGTCGCCGGAGACCCACCGCTACGTCGTCGACCGGCCGTTCCTGGTGAACGTCCGTTTCGTCCAGCCGTGGTTCGAGCAGCCGGGCGGGGCCCTGCGCTTCCAGATCGCCGACCCGTCAGCCACCGTGCGTGACCTGGTCGTCGACGGCGCGCTCGTCCGTCTCCGGGTGGTCTGAGCCCTCCGACACACGAACAGCCCGCCCCACGCTCGACGCGTGGGGCGGGCTGTTCTCGTTCGTGGAGCTACCGCAGGTCGGGGCGGTCGTACTGCGCGCCGGCCGGGCTCGACGGCAGGCAGCCGAACACGATCGCGGCGGCGCTGACGAAGAGCGCGATGAGCCAGAACGGGCCTGCCAGGTTCGCGTCGTGCACGCGACGCCAGCCCAGGGCGATGCCCGGCACGATCGTGGCGAGCCACCAGAGGAAGTAGAGCGCGAGCAGCACGAAGGCGAACGGCGACGGCGCGCTGCTCCCCGTGGGGTTGCCGTACTCGTCGACGGCGCCACTCGCCCCGACCGTCGCGAAGAGGACGGCGTAGAACCCGCCGAACAGCACGATGGTCACGATGGCGTTGGCGAGCACCGCGTACCAGAACTCACTCCGGCTGGCGCGGCCGTCGAACCGGGCGTACTTCTTGAAGAACCGGGTGAACGCGTCGAGGAACCCGATGCCGTACCACGGTGCCCAGAGCGGCGGGACCCCGTCGGGACCGAGCGGGATCGGCTGCGCGAACTGCGGGTACGCACCGACGTACGGCTGCTGCCCGTAACCCGGCTGCTGCCCTTACTGAGGCTGCTGCCCGTAGCCCGGCTGCTGCCCGTACCCAGGCTGCTGCCCGTAGCCCGGCTGCTGCCCGTACCCAGGCTGCTCGCCGGAACCGGGCTGCTGCCCGTGGCCCGGCTGCCCCTGCGACTGGTCGCCGTCCGGCTGGCCCCACTGGGGCGTCCCGCCGTAGCTCATCGGTTCGTCTCGGGCCGGTCGTACCGCGCGCCCTGCGGGTTCGACGGCAGCAACCCGAAGACGATGCCGGCGACGCCGATGAACAGCGCGATGATCCAGAGCGCACCGGACAGGTTCGCGTCGTGCAGGCGTCGCCAGCCGAGAGCGAGCGACGGCACCAGCGTCGCGAGACCCCAGAGCGCCAGCAGGACGAGCACCACCCAGAAGACCGGCGGGACCGGGTCCACCACCTGGTACTCAGTGCCGTAGTAGTCGACCATCCGGGCGTTGAGGGTGGTGAGGCGGATGACCGTCCCGATGGCCACGAGTGCCCCGGTGACGATCGTGTTCGCCAGGAACCACCACCAGAACTCACTCCGGCTCGCACGACCGGTGAACGTGGCGTACTTCGCGAAGAAGCGCGCGACTGCCTTCGGGAACGAGATCCCGTACCACGGGGCCCATCGCGGCGGCGTCCCCCCGGCGTCGGTCTGCTGACCGGTCTGCTGCGGGGCCGCCCACTGCTGCGTGCTCTCGGTCATCGGGAGCCCTGCGGACGGTCGAAGCGCGCACCCTGGGGGTTCGAGGGCAGCAGGCCGAAGACGATGCCGACGATGCCGACGAAGATCGCGATGATCCACAGCGCGCCCGTCAGGTTCGCGTCGTGCAGGCGGCGCCAGCCGAGGGCGAGCGTCGGGACGATGATCGCGAGACCCCAGAGCAGGGAGACGATGCCGACGATGACGAAGAGCGCGGACGGCTCGGTGACGGTGGACTGGACGCTGGCCGACGTCGAGGACGACATCGACACGGTCGAGCGCTCGGAGGTCGCGAAGCCGATGCCGTACAGGATGCCGAGGACGATGCCGACGATCCCGTTCGCCAGGTACCACCACCAGAACTCGCTCCGGCTGGCCCGACCACTGAACGTCGCGTACTTCTTGAAGAAGCGGCCGAAGGCCTTGCCGAACGAGATCCCGTACCACGGTGCCCAGAGCGGCGGTTCGCCGTTCGGTCCGGTCGGCGGCTGCTGGCCGTACTGCGGTGCGCCGCCGTTCTGGGGTGTGCCGCCGAACTGGGCGTTCGGCTGGTTGTTCGGATCCTGCGGGTACTGGTCGCTCACGTGGTCCCCCTCGAGTGTTGGCTGATGTTCACGGTCGAGTCAACCAGAACTCCTGAGAGGCCGTCAGAACCGGTACCGCGCGTCAGCCCTGCAGCGGACGGTCGTACTGCTGCCCCTGCGGGTTCGACGACATCAGGCCGACGATCAGCGAGAACAGGATGCCGATCGGCGGGATGACGAACAACAGCGCGAGCAGGCCGCTGAGGTTCACGTCGTGCAGCCGCCGCACGGTCAACGCGATGAAGCCGAGCGCGCAGGCCAGGTTCCAGAGGCTGCCGAGACCGTCGGAACCGTCGTCGATGAACGGCAGCACGTTGAACCCGTTGCCGATGATGCCCGCGGCCGCCGAACCGATCAGGTACCAGAGCGCCCAGAACCAGTACTCCGACTGGCTGGCCCGGCCGTCGAACCGCACGTACTTCTTCCAGAAGCGCAGGAACGCCTGGGGGAACGGGATGCCGTACCAGGGCGCCCAGAGCGGCGGCTCGGACCTGCCGCCACTCGGCCGCCCCGGACCGGGCTGCGCGGACTGGCCGTACGGGTCCCGGGGCGGGTACTGGTCACTCATCGTGGGGTTCCTTCCGGCGGGGCTGTCGGTCCACACAGAGTGTGGCACTCCCTCGAGCCGGCGAGCGTCCTCCGTGCGAACGACTCTGGCCCCGACCGTGCACCTGACCCGACCGTGCGGTCAGGGCAGGAGCGCGAGCTTGCCCCCGGGGTGCCCGGACTCCAGCAGCTCCGCCGCCGCCTTCGCCTCGGCCAGCGGGAAGGTCCGCGCCACCGGGACCTCGAGCTGTCCGGCGCCGGCGAGGTCGATGAGCCGCTGCCGCACCGAGTCACGGAACGCCTTGCTGGCCGGCTGCGCGCCGCCCACCGCGGCGATGCCGTCCGATGCAGCCCGCGCCTGCGCGGCGATCGTGACGATGCGTGACCGGTCCGCGACCAACGCGAGCGAGACGTCGACGGCCTCGTCGGTGCCGACGCAGTCCAGTGCCACGTCGATGCCGGAGGGTGCGAGGTCACGGACACGCGCCTCCAGGCCGTCGCCGTACTGGACCCACTCGCCACCGAAGCGTCGCACGACGTCCGCACCACGTTCCGACGCGGTTCCGATGACGCGGGTGCCGAGCAGCCGCAGCTGCTGGAGCAGGCTGACGCCGACCGCGCCCGAGGCGCCGTGCACCAGGACGGTGTCGCGCCCCTCGGCGCGGGTGACGCGGAGCATGTCGGCGGCGGTCGAGCCGGCGAGGAGCAGGTTGGCGGCCTCCGGGAAGCCGAGCGACGCGGGCTTCGCGAAGACGTCGGCCGCGGGCACCGTGACCGACTCCGCCCAGCCGCCGCTGATGCGGAACGCCAGGACCTCGTCGCCGACCGCTCCCCCGCCGGACGCGATCTGCGTGTCGGGGCCGACGGCGGCCAGGACGCCGGCGATCTCGTACCCGACGGCGATGGGCAGGTCCGCGGGATCGCCCTGACGGGTGTGCTTGGTGTCCGCCGGGTTCATGCCGGCGGCGCGGACGGCGATGGTGACCTCGCCGGAGGCGGGCGCCGGCACCTCGGTGTCGACGTACTCGAGGACTTCGCTGCCGCCGAACCGTGGTGCCACCCAGTGCTTCGTCATGCGTGCGACGGTACGCCGATGGCCTGCTGGCGGGACGAGCCACGATCGACTGACCGGCCTCGTGCTGCCCTTCCGGCACGACGCCGGATGGTCACGAGTGCTCGCGCCGGTCAGGGCGTGGTCGCTTCCGTAGCTCCTGGTACCAGGCGGAGCCTTCGACACGGCGGACGAGATCTTCGACGGCCGCCTCGCGGTCGCCGCTCTCGCGAGTCGATTCATCCGTGCCGCGATCGCTGGTCGTGGACACTCGCCATCCGTACCGTTCAGCTCCGCACGCGACTGACTCATGGAATGACCACCGCCTTTCGGACAAGCGTCGGACGCCAACCGAGGTCGAATCTCCGTGCCGGGCCAGGCGCAGTGGTGCGAGTCACGCTCGCCGGCATCGCCGTCTTCGGACAGCCAGGCTCGGCGCACACCCGGGGCCGCGGAAGGACGAATCGAGTGATTCGGGACTAGATGCTTCCCACTTGTGTACCCGGAGAAGACCCACTCACGATCTCGATCGCCTCGGCGAGCGAACGCTCCCGGACCCAAGCAAGCCGGTAGACCAGTGACCACTCGATGTCGGAGAGCGTTCGCACGATGTGTTCCTCACCGTCGATGTGCCACCGAAGCTCTCTGTCTGAATTGTCCTCAATCAGGTCGACTCCTGCAGGCGTCATCGCCTTCCCGTCGAACCACGGCGCATCATTTCGGGCTTCACCTTCTCGCACCAAGACGTAGCGCTCGGCGTCGGCCAAACAGCTGAACCACGCGAGAGGCCAGCTGCTCCCCTTGTCACGAATCTCGAACTTGTACCCAGAGCCGTCGGAAGCAATCCGGAAAGCGGTCTCCGGTGTGCCGTACTCGAAAACGATCCGCTCATCGCGCTTGATGCCGGGTATCGAAGAGAGGTCCGGCGGTTCATTGCCCACGAACGCTCCGAGCAGATCGGCGTCAAGTCGCCGAAGGCCAGTCCGATCAATCAAGCGTGAAAGCCCTTCTCGTCATCGACGGCAGCATTCCTTCGTCAGGTCTGCTCCGCAGCATCGTCATCGCATCGACCGGAGTTCCGCGTGAGGTCACGACCTGTACGTGCGGACCGCCGCCCGGCTGACCGAATGCCGCGTCGATACGACTCACCTTGAGCTCCCGCCCGCGATCCCGGTCGACCGCGTCGGTGGGCCGGATGGTTGGCTCCTCAACCCGTTCGGCGCGTCGTTCGAGTCGAGGCCACTCCCGCCCAACGCCTTGTCGCTCCCGTCGAGCGTGCACCCTCACGTCACCGACGGCATCGTGCTCGTGCATGCGCAGATCACACTTCCGTGGTTTGGCAGCCCGGCGGAGCGATCCGGTTCTCCATCGCCGAGGACACCGTGACGATCCGGGACCTGCTCGTCTGCGGTCAGCTCCGGAGGATGCCCGGCAGCGACTGATCAGACGGTGGCATCGGCGAACGCTGCACGGCCATCCCACAAGTGCTCGGGCTTGCCTCCGAAGCACTTCTGCCGACCGTCCGATTCGGCACGAAAGAACACTCGATCCGCACGGACCCACTTCGGATAGCTCATCGTCCTCAGTCATCTCACGGAGACAGCTCGGTGAATCTCGGTGACGTCGTTCGCCTGCAGGGAGGCCCACACTTCATCCACAGCGGAAGCGGAATCCAGCGTTTCGTCAGCAATGAGATAACGGCCGCCGTTGCCCGGCTGGACACGAACACGAGAGGTCGACGTCTGCACGATTCCAAGACGATCAGAAACCCACGTGCGCTGCCCGATTACCGGCGCGAACTTGCCTCGTCCTTCGGCTGCCACGGCAGCGTCATCGTCATAGACCGCTGCCGAATCCGGATCCCAAGCTGACACGAGGCCCCGCAGTACGCCCTCGACGAGGTCGGAGTCGATCGAGAGACGCTCTCCGTCGCGCAGTGGACCCGCGATAGTGATCTGCACCGTGTTGGAAGGCATGCGCTTCACTGCCCTCGCGGATCCGACCCGGAATCTCAGCGCAAGATGACCAGCGCTGCCCTCGCGGTACACGTTCAGGATGTACCCGCGTGCCGGGAATGCGACCCCCTCGGCGTCACGGTAGACGTGTGCGGAGAGCACCAAGGCGAGAGTTGCAGGATCCGGTAGGATACTGCGGTCATCGTCGGTGAGCGTCCACCCGTCGCCAGGGCCAAGGAATTCGTCGTACGCGGCGAGCTGGTCTGCGATTCGTCCAGCCAAGTGTCCGGGCAGCTCTTCTCGTGCGTCCCACACGGCACGAGCGTTCACCTGCGCAGTCCGGAGCCAAGAAGGAAAAGGCATCCGACAAATACTCCGTTCTCATCGGCGTCAAGATGACCGTCAGATCATCGCCGTCGTTCCCCACGCCTCGAAGAAGCCGTCGAACGGCGTCCGCTGCGTACGGATCCCACACATGCCATTCTAATCGAGCCCCTTCAGGCAAGGCGGCGATCTGGTCCTCGGCCTGCTCGATCATCTTGGGAATCCGCTTGCTCCAGTACGGACCAGACGGGTCCGCGAACGCAATTCCTCGGTCCAATGCCTTCGCATCGAAGAACACCTGCTGTAGGGGGTGTCCGCGTTCAGTCATGCCGTCGAAGTCGACGGTAGCGCCGTCTTCCGTACCGCGTGCCCGTCAGCGGTCCGGCACCACGGTCCACCGCTCCTCGATCACCGAAAAGTCCGACACCGCGAATCGCCCCACAATCTCGCGCCCTCGAGGAGCCCAGGTCGTGGAAGGTTCCGGAACGCGCCCAATCACCACAGAGACCCGAACTGAGTTAGTGCCCGAGGAACTTCTTGCGGAGCTCCTTGTGCCGGACGAATCCTTGCACACGGTTCACAAAATCGTCGACGGCTGCGGAGCGGTCCGAATAGTCGTTGACGGACTCCTCCGTGCTTCGTTCGTTCGTCGTTGAGACCCGCCATCCGTCTGCAGTCTTGTAGATGCAAGAGGTGTCCACGTCGTTGGAGGGCCGCCGCATCCAGCAGAAGGGAACACCTGCGGCTTCGGCAAGGGCGAGTTCGCGCGTGGCGTCGATGTCATCCATGAGTTCGTCCTGTTCTCAGTGCCGAAGGAGTTCGCGGAGCACGCCGAGCGCCTGGAGGATCCCGAGCGGCAGCGGCATCTCATCGGTTCAGCGCCAATCCCAGGAGAACTTTCACTCGAGCGCGTCGAGCGCGTCGAGCGCCGAGGGATCCAGGTCTGAGTGAAGTCGCGAGAAGTTCCCCTTGACCAGATCCATCCCGCAGATCAAGTCGTTGTCGACGGAGGCCCAGTCGATCTGTGACAGCGTCTCATAGTCGCGCATGACCTCCTCGAGATCACGGTGAACCGTGTCGGGAAGCGACTCCGCTTCGATCCAGGACTCACCGGGTGTCGCACTGCGCCCCTTCCCGATCAGTTGCACTACTGCTTGGCTGAGAGCGACATCCACGACCAAGTGCGGTCCTTCCGTTCAGGCCAGGTCGCCCGGGCGGGGCTGAATGCCGGATCCACCTTCACGCTCTTTGTGATCGCCGGGTTGTTCTTCAGAGGCGGGATCCGCTCCCAATCGTTCCTCCACCGCCGCCCGTACCCAATATCCGTTGTTACGCTCGTGGCATGACGTTCGAACAGCTTCGCGCTGACCTCGATGGCCGGGGCTTCGGCCTGGAGCTGGTAATCCTCCCTGGCGATCCGCCAGCCGGGCCCCCTCCCGAGGGTGCACTCCGGGTGGTGCAGGTCGGGCAGGCCTTCGAAGTGCAGTGCATCGACTACGGGCAGCCTCGGGTCGTCGTCAAGGCCCCTGACGAGGACGCGATCGGGCGAGCACTTCTGGGGTTCCTCGACCGGCCGATCCCGCCGGTGCTGACGATGGCCCCGTCGGAGGTCTCCGCGATCGAGGACAGACTCGCTCCGTACTATCCGCAGCTCCGCGAGCAGATCACGGCGAGTGGTGGTGCGAGCTTGATCCAACTCCCGCCTGGGATCCTCGTGGACCGCATCGGCGCGTTCGACGGCTGGCTCTTGACCCAGCTCAACGCTTCGTTCGAGTCTCGCTCCCTGCCGCCGACGGCGCTTCGGGAGCCTTCCGGAGTGCACCAGTTCGTGACCGAGGCGACCGTGCTCGTGCGAGCATCGATCGTGCCTGCCTGGTTCGGACAGCCCGGCGGTGCCATCCGCTACACGATCGCCGACGAGTCTGTGACCATCCGCGACCTCCTCGTCGAAGGTTCTCTTCGACGGATCTCCGTGCCTGTCAAAGCGCAGACTCCTTAGCCAAGCCGAAGCGATCGAGCGCGACTCGGGGATCGGTTTCCGGTCTACCGGACTCGATGACGGAAGCCCTTCTGGTCATCGACCGCAGAATTCCTTCCTTAGGTCTGCCCCGCAGCATCGTCATCGCATCGACCGGATTTCCACCTGAGGTCACGGCCTGCACCTGCAGACCGCCACCCGGCTAACCGAATGCCGTGCTCGTGCATGCGCAGACCACACTTCCGTGATTCGGGCAGCCCGGCAGAGCTCCGGAAGATCACCGGCAGCGACTGCTCCGACAGTGGGATCGGCGAACCCTGCGCGGCCATCAGCCGCAAGCGTTCGGGTTGCCTCCGAAGCCACTTCTCACTCGGGGAGGGCCGCCCCCGAGAATGCTCGCCGAGAGTCGACCTCGAGCGCACCCCGTTCGATGTCAGCTACGGGTACCCGCGCGACCGTTGCGAACTGCACCGCCGGGGCGATGAACCGCCCGCCTCCGAACCACGCTCGGTGAGGAGATCCGCGGACCGTCCATTCCAGAAGGTTCCTCTCGTTCTCCACACTCAGCGACATCCCATCGGGGAGTTCCTCGGGACGGTCGAGGAGCCAGTGCCCCAGCTCAAGGCCGGCCCGATAGCGAAGGGCACCAGACGCTGAAGCGGCAATCCGCCGCGCAGCGTCCTCGCCTGCTTCGAACGCCACCCCGGTCCAGTCACCGGATCCCCTGTCGCCTTTCCACGCGTGAACGGCTCCGCCTCGAACGACGTAGCGCTCCAGCGTCTCCCGATCACCGAACTCGACGAGCCCCGGCTCCGTCACGACCAGATCGTGTCCAGCGCGGCGCAGGAGGTCTTCGAGGAGTTCGAGGTGCGGGATAGCGATGCGTTCGTCCCTCACGACGGGATGCCGAGCTCGCGGAGGTCCGCAGACGAGCGGAAACTCACGGGAGGACCGGGGTCGATGAACCTGACTTGGCCCCCTTCCTGATGCCCGAATGCTGGAGCGATCTCGCTCACCTCGATCTTCAGCCCCTGCCCCTCGAAAGCAGCGGCGTCAAAGTCGTACGTCCGGTAGGCCTCGCTGAGGTTGGACGGTGGAAGGGCGCGCTGTTCGAACGAGGTCCCCGCGAACGAGAAGAAGTTGCCGGACTCCTTGCCCAGCCGGTCGAGTTTTGAGCCGTATCGCTTGACGAACCCGTGCGGATTTAACCAGTTGATGAGGTGCCCGGCGACGGCGTCAGCGTTGCCGGGGTCCTCGGGCAGGTACGACTGCCGTTCCTCGTTCCAGTCGATGTAACGGTCTTCCCAGCTGTCCCGCGTGAGGTAATTGCCGTCGGCGTCCTTACCGTATTCGTCGTATCTCCGTGCCGATCGAAGCGCAGACTGGGTAGCGACAATCGGTTCGGGCACCCGTGCGCTGAGACCGGTGACAGCAGAGTGGCCCCGAGCTGGATCAGTCACCTGACGAACGCCTTTATTGTGATCATGGGGCCAGCCCGGCTCGCGGGTCTCCTTCGAGGAACTGCGCAGCGTCGACCGCCGCACCGTCGGGAGCGATGATCTGCACCTGAAGACCGCCGCTGGGCTTGGCAAATGCGGGGTCGATCCGACTGACCTCGATCGAGTACCCGTTACCCCTGAGCGCGACGGTGTCGATGTGGAACACGGAGTCGAGTACCGCACAATGCGCTGCAGGTCAGCAGTCCGGCAGGGAGCCAAGGACTGCCTACCGTGCGGCCGAAGACGCAGCTGCGGCGAACGCTGCGCGGGAATCAGCCGCAAGCGCGCACGATTCGATCAGCGCGATGGGCACGCGCGCCACGGTGGAGAATTGCAGCGCCGATCCCTTCGGGAGCGCGCCGCCGAACCGGGCTCGGTGTTCCGTTCCCGAAGCGACCCACCGGAGGACGATACCGTCGCCGTCAGGGTGCAACGCAAACCCTTCAGGGAGCTCCTCTTCGCGGTCGAGGAGCCAATGTGCGATCGGCAAACCACGGGCCTCGCGCAGGTATCCGCTGGCGTCCGCGACGATCCACCGTTCCGCATCAGCCGCCGACTCGAACTCTGTGCCTGTCAGCGCGCCCGTCCCTCGGTCTCCGCGCCACTCGACCACCGAGGTGTCCGACACCGCGAACCGCCGCATCGTCTCGAAATCGCCGTACTGGACCCTGTGCGGCTCGACGACGACGCGGTCGTTCCCGGCCCGCCGGAGGGCACTCTCGAGGAGTTCCAGGTGACGAAACACCCCCGGAGGGTCCTTGATCATGACAGGACCCCGAACCTCTTGAGGTCAGTTACGGAAACGAACTGGGGAGGATCTCCGGGCCGGAAGAAACGCACCTGCAGTCCCCCGCCAGGATGGCCGAAGGCCGGAGCGATCTCGCTCACCTCGATCTTCAGCCCCTGCCCCTCGAAAGCAGCGGCGTCGAAGTCGTACTTCCGATAGGCATCGCTGAGGTTGGACGGTGGAAGGGCGCGCTGTTCGAATGAGGTCCCCGGGAAGGAGAAGAAATTGCCGGACTCCTTCCCGAGCCGGTCGAGTTGCGGGCCGTACTGCTCGACGAACCTGTGCGGATCCACCCAGTCGATGCGGTGCCCGGCGACGGCGCCGGCGTTGCCGGGGTACTCGGGCAGGTACGACTGCCAGTCCTCGTTCCAGTCGATGTACCGGTCTTCCCAGCCGTCCCGCGTGAGGTAGTTGCCGTCGGCGTCCTTGCCGTACAGGCCGTTCGGATTGCCCCAGTCGTCGACGAGAGCGCGCACTTCGTCGCTCATCCCCGCGCCCTTGTACGTCGGGTCGTCAGGAGCTCGGTAGTTCTCACCGAGCTCGTCGAAGTGGAGGTGCGGCTGGCCGTAGCCGGGCCGCTCGGCATCGCCCCGGGCCGACTCGTCACGCTCCCAGCCGGGACCACTGGGATCGTCGGAGAACACCGGGTCCGTCGAACGGTCGTAGTGGTGCGGGGGCGGAGTCCCGGACCCGTCGTGCCCGTCGCCGTCCGGCCGACCACCACCGGCGCCGTGATCGGCATCCGTGCCGTGGCCCGACCCACCGTGCCCGGCCGAATCGCCCCCGTGCCCTGCCCCGCCGTGCGACCCCGACGTCGAACCGCCGTCGCCTGTCGCCGTCTCACCGTGCTCCCCGCGCCCACCGGCCCCCACGAGCGCCGGCTCCCGCTCCGGCGCGTGCACCGTCGCGTCGCCGCCGTCGGCCCGCGCGTTCGCGTCGCTCCCCGCCCGCACGTCCGTGTCCGCCTCGGTCCGAGCCGGCGGCACCTCGACGTCGGTGTCGCCGTGCCGTCCGTGCAGGTAGTCGCCGAGCCCGGTCTTGAAGTCGGCGAGGCGCCCGGTCGACCCGACCGCGTCGTCACCGACACCCTTGGTCATGATCGTCTTGAGCTCATCGAGCCTCGGCAGCACCTTGGTCAGGCCCTTCGAGACCCACGCGCCGGCATCGACGAGATCGAGGTACTTCCCCGCCTTGCCGACGGCCCCCGCGACTTCGCCGACCTTGCCGACGGCGCCGAGCTTGCCCGCCTGCCCGACGATCGGGACGGCGATCGAGCCGATCCCCCACAGCGCCTGCCCGGCGGCGCGACCGGGGTCCCTGCCCCATTCGTCCCAACCGACGGTGGCCTTGATCACCTGGGTCCACGCCGCACGCTGGAGGTCGGGGTCCTTCTGCATGGTCTGCGTGTTGACGCCCGTGAGGGCGAGGACTCCGCTCCACGACGTCGCCGCGGTCTCCAGGTGGAAGCCCGTGCCGTCCAGACCGACGAGGGTGCCGAGCCCCTTCACGGTGCCCCAGATGCCGTCGACGACGACGCCCTTGAGCATGTTCGGCAGGAAGTCGACGGTCTTCTCGGAGCACGATTCCTTGCGCTCCGACGCGGTCCCCCACGGCAGCTTCGTGCCGGCGGGCAGTTCGTCGTACCCGTAGGCGAGGGCGTCGTCCGAGCCACTGCCGCTCATCGCGTGCAGCGGTTGCAGGCCGGACAGCCCGCGGATGGTGTTCGCGCAGGAGCGCTCGGCGGCCTGGTACGCCACCACCTGGGCGGCGACGCCGTTGATGATCGCGTTGTTCTCGTCGGTCAGGGTCTCGTCCTGGTCCCAGGACTCGACGGTCGCGTTGTTGCCGTACTCGGTCGTCGCCGTCGTCGGGGTGAACGCATCGACGTCGCGGTGCAGCTGCTCGGCCCGCGTGACGTACGCCTTGAGCGCGGCGACGATCGGCGTGACCTCGGTGACGAACGTGTCGAGCGCCTTCGCAGCGGTGTCCAGGTCGTCGCCGAACGTCGTGCCCTGGGGCCCGATGGGCGTCATGACCGCGAAGAGTTCCTGATCGCTCGGGCCCTCGTAGGAACCGGAGATGCCGCTCCAGGCGGTGACGATGTCGGCCGTGCCGTCGCGGACGGCGGACGCGACGGTTCGCAGCGAAGCGGCGCCGCTCGTGATCGCCTCGAGCTGGACGTCCGTGTACGGGATGGCTCCCGTCTTGACGACGCCGGTCACCGGTCGAACATCCCGTCGAACGCGCGGAAGTCGCCGTTGGTGGACGCCGTGACGGCGTTCGCCTGTGCCGTGGCAGCACCCATCTCGTCGTCGCCGTGGACGATGGCACGTGTCGCGCCGGCAGCGCCGTACAGCGACGCCTGGATCCGGTTCTGGATCCCCGTCAGTGTGGCCTGCCGGTGTTCGAAGAACCCGGCGAGCGCCTCACCGATCACCTGGGACTGTGCTGCCGTCGCTGCGTCCTGCACGACTGCTCCGACGCCCTGGATCGATCCGTCCGCGGATCCGCCCAGAGCGTTGTTCATCGTCGTGGTCTTGGTCGACACGTCCGTCAGCACAGCTTCGACCCCGGCGGGGTCGACCCGCCATCCGTCGACCACGTCAGCCGATGTTGCCGACGGCCGACTTCGCCTTGCTGATGGCCGACTGCGCCGACTCGTCGTTCGACTGCAGCGATGCGCGCAGCGTGGCGATGATCTGCTTGACCTCGCCGGCGACCGTGTTCCACCGCTGTTCCTTGGCGTGGTACTCGTCCGAGACGCCGTCGGCCTGGTAGTCGGCCATGGCTGCCTTCACGTCCGAGTCACGCTGCGCGATGAGCGACTCGAGCTGCGCCGCCACGGCGTTGAAGTTGTCCTGTGCGTTCTGCGAGGCCGCGACGTCGTAGTCGCGACGATCTGCCTGGTTGCCACCGCTCATGGTGTTCTCTCCCTCTCCCCGAAGATCCGTCAGGCGCGGCCGCTGAAGCGGGCCGCGTCGAAGTTCGAGCTGCCCTCGAGCGAGCTCGTGGACTGCGCCATGTCCTGGTCGCCTTCCTGGAACGAACGGTCCATGCCCGAGATGCCCTGCAGCACGCTCGCGAGCGCACCGTTCAGCTCGTTGGCGATGGTGTCGGTCTCGGCCTTGAAACGGTCGAAGGCCGCTCGACCGGCACCGTTGAACCGACCCTGCAGCGGCTCGGCCGAGTCGGCCAGCTTGCGGACGAGCGTCCCCAGGTCACCGGAAGCACCGGACGTCTGCTTGGTCAGGTTGGTCAGGACCTGAGCCCCCATCGCGAACTTCATCGCGCATCCTCTCCGTCGTTCCCCCACCCCGAACGGGTGACAGCGAATACCCGCAGCGTAGACCACGTCCGCCGCGCGCGTCACCCCCGGGTTCTGACATGATCGTTCCTGCCGAGGGGAGGTGGGGCATGTCGTCGATCGTGGTCGAGTCCGTGGTGCCCGTGCTGACCTGTGGTCGCTGCGGGGTCGCGACGAGCCAGGGCCAGCGCTTCTGCACCGACTGCGGCGCCCTCCTCGGGCGCACGGTCGGCTCCGCCGAGTACGACGCCCTGCAGGGCGTCGCCACGGCGCCGGCCGGTTCGGTCCTCCTCGCCCGGCTGGTGGACGTCGTCGTCTGCCTGCTCGGTGGTGCCGCCGGCGCCGCCCTCCTCTTCCTCGCCCACACCGCGGTCCCCTCCTCCGCCCCCGTGGGCACCGCCGTCGCCGGCGCGGTCGCCGGGCTCGTCGTGACGACCGCGATCGTGGTGATGCGTGCCTCCAGGACGGGCCGCGGGCCGGGCGGGCTGCTCCTCGGTACGCGCGTCGTCGACGTCGACGACGCGCTGCCCGCCGGGCCCGTCCGACAGCTCGCCCGACTCGGTGGCCGTCGGCACGGGCGTGCGCCCGGAGCCGGCCCGTGGGCCGCGGCGACGGGCACGCTGACCGCGTCGCTGCACCGTGGACGAGAGCCGCTCGACCCAGCGGTGCCCGCGCTCGGCACCGCCTTCGGTGCCGCCGCGTCGGCGGGTGTCCGTCCGGGGTCGACGCCGCTGCCCGGAGGCGCGGTGCAGGCTGGTCTCGACGCCACCCGTCGTGCGGGGTTCGGTCCCACCCCCGCGGCCGGGTTCGCGGCGGTGCCCGCGCCGACCGCACCGGTGGCCGATGACTCGGTACCGCCCGACGCGGTCGTCCTGCGGTTCGACTCCGGCGCCGTGCACTGGTTCGGCGGAACCTGCGTGATCGGCCGGAACCCCGAGGCGGAGCCCGGCATCGCGACGGTCGCGGTGCCGGACCTGTCGCGCACGCTCTCGAAGACGCACGTCGCCCTCGTGCAGGCCGGCGGAGTCGTCGTGCTCCGCGACCTCGGTTCGACCAACGGCACCTCGGTGGTCCGTCCGGACGCCTCGTTCGAGGACCTCGTCCCCGGAGTGGACCTGCCCGTGCCCGCCGGCTCGACGGTCCGGATCGGGGACCACGCGTTCGTGGTCGAC
Source organism: Curtobacterium sp. MCPF17_003 (assembly GCF_003224385.1). Lineage (NCBI taxonomy): Bacteria > Bacillati > Actinomycetota > Actinomycetes > Micrococcales > Microbacteriaceae > Curtobacterium > Curtobacterium sp. MCPF17_003. The sequence goes on from NZ_QKLC01000009.1 coordinate 136,530, forward strand.
CGCGTCGGAGCCGCGACGTGAACCCGCTCCGACGCGACACCGCCGGGGACGACCGCCCGGTCGCGAAGCACCCGCTCATCGACTCGGCGGGCGACGGCAGCATCCGCTACGAGACCCGCGCGGGGATCGTGCGGCTCGGACGTGCCCAGGCCGACCTGCTCGCCACCGCGGCAGGCGAGGGCGCCCGCCCGATCCTGGTGACCGACGGCCTGTCCGTCGTGACCGAGGCCTTCCGCCAGGCGTTGCTCGACTGCGGCGGGGCGTGGGTCGTCCGCGGTGACGACGGCCTGCGGAACGGACTCGACGGCGGACGACTCGACGACTTCACGGACGCGCTCCGGACCGGCCCGCCGACCTCGGTGCAGGACGTCGCCGTCGGGTACCTGCGCCCCTGGACGCCGACGGCGGAGCAGCTCGTCGTCTCGGTGTCCGTCCGGCACCGGGCCGCGGACGAGACCATCCTCGGGGGCACCACCGAGCTGCTCGCGACGGAGCTCGCCGGGGCGGCACCGACCGGCTGGGCGACGCACGAGCCCGCGGGTCGCGCGTGGGACCGGCGCACGCTCACCGAGGCCGCTCGCTCGCGGATGCCCGACCCCACGCGGTTCCTCGCCGTCGGTTCGCCCGACGCGCCCCTCGCGGTGACGATCGTCGCGCAGCGCACCGAGCACGGCGTCGAGGAGCTCACCACCGGGCTGCTCGCGGTCGGTGCACCCGGGGACACCGTCTCCGAGATGCGGGTCGCCGCCGTCCCGCAGGTGCTCGGGCGGCTCGCCACGACGCAGCTGCCGCTCTTCGCCCTGGTGCTCCGGCGCCCGGGCCGCGCGGACCTCGCGCAGGCGCCGCGCCTGTCTCCGCCCCCGCTGCCGGTCGCGATGCTCCTCGGTGCGCCGGCGGTCCGGCAGCTCGACCTCGACGTCGAGGCGATGCGCGACCGCTTCGGCGCCGTCATCGCCGGGCGCCCTCGGATCCCGGCGCTCGTGCTGCCCTTCGGGCGGCAGCAGGACCGCAACCCGGTCGACGAGCTGGCCGACGTCATCGACCACATCGGGCCCGACCGCGTCGCCGACGCCGTCGGGATGGACGACCGGACGAGGGAGCAGGTGCAGCGTGCCGCGGAACAGTGACTCGATCCTGCTGGAGAGCGTCTCGACGCACCGCCGACGACTCCGGCAGGCGTTCGTGCTCGGGCGCCTCGCCGACCGCCGGTTGGTGAACGACAACGTCAAGCGGTTCATCGGCAGCGTGGTGCTCGCCGCGGTCGTGGGGGTCGGGTGCCTCGGGTACTCCTTCGTCACGAACGCGCTGGCGCAGCAGGCCGCCCAGCAACAAGCGCAGCAGACACCGCGACCGGTGCCGACCACGCAACCCCAGCAGGAGACCAGTTGAGCGACTTCACCCGCGTGACCGTCGTCGGTGTCGGCCGCCGTGCCGACGTCGTCGTCGCCTCCGACGAGCCGTTCGCCGGACTGCTGCCGCGCCTGGTCGACATCCTCGACGAACCGATCGCGGACAGCGCGCAACCCGTCGCCCTCGTGCGCGTCACCGGTGAAGAGGTGTCCCTGGCCGCGGACGCCGCGACGCAGGAGATCGCCGACGGCGAGGTCCTGCACCTGGTCCGTCGCGCCGATGCACCGCCCCCGCCCGAGGTCTCCGACGTCACCGACGCCGTCGCGGACTCGCTCGGCCGTCGTCGCGACGGCTGGGGCACCGCCGCACGCCAGTCCGTCGCCGCCGCAGCCGTCGGGGCCACCGCCTCGGTCGCGGGCACCCTCGTGGTCGCGGCGTTCACCGTCGCCTCGGTCCGAGCCGCGTTCGACGGCGGGACCGTCGCCCCCGCACTGTTGCCGTCCGTGCTCGTCGGCAGCGGTGTGGTCCTGGCGATCGCTGCGCTCGTCGCGGGTCGTGCAGGGGCCCGCTGGACCGGCATCGCCCTCACCGCCGCGGCCACCGGGCTCGCGCTTCCGATCGGGTTGGCCGTCGGACCGGTCGTCGGACGGGACGGCGACCAACCCGCGATGGTCGCCGCCCTGGTGCTCGTCTGGGCGTGGATCGCGCTCGGCCTCGGACTCGGCGTCGGGCAGCGCACGCGGACGATCGGCGTCGCGGCCGTCGTCGGCGTCGTGCTCCCGCTGCTCGGCATGGTCACCTGGCTCACACCGGCCCCGCAGGCCGCCGGCTGGGGCGTGGTCGGGATCGCAGCCATCGCCGTCTGCGGGCTCCTGCCCTCGGTCGCGATGTCCTCCGCCGGACTGACCGGCCTCGACGACCGGGTGAGCGGCGGCGAGCCCGTCGCCCGCGCCCGCGTCGTCACGGCGCTCGAGGACGCGTACCGGGCACTCGACTGGACGACCGCCGCGGTGGCCGCCCCCATCGCCCTCGCCGGCGCCGCACTCGTCTCCGACCGCGACCCCTGGGCCGTCGGGCTCGGTGCCGCGGTGGTCGTCGTCGCCACACTCCGCACTCGGGCCTTCCCGCTGACGCTGCAGGGTGTGCTGCTCTGGAGCGCCGTCGTGGTCGCCGCGGTGCTCGGGCTCCTCGGTCACGCCACCACCGCGCCGTTCCAGGTGCTCGGCTCGCTCGCCGGCCTCGGGGCGCTCGGAGCCCTGCTGGCCGGGGTCCGGCCGGCCGCACACCAGCGAGCCCGCCTGCGGTCGCTCGGCAACGTCCTCGAGACGATCTCGGTCGTCGTGGCACTGCCGCTGCTGCTCGGCACCTTCGGCCTCTTCGCCGCGCTCCTGGAGACGTTCTGACCATGCGGCTCCTCGACGACGTCGTCCCCGCGCTCGGGCGGGCGTTCTTCGGCAGCGTGGCCGGCGGTGCGCGCGAGCTCGACGATGCGCACCGTGCCATCCGGCAGGCCGTTCCCACCAGTCGGCGCATCGCGTTCGCCTCGCTCCGCGGCGGCACCGGCTGCTCCGTGACCGCGGCAGCCGTGGCGACCGTGCTCGCCCGTCGTCGCTCCGGTCGGGTGCTCGGCGTGGACGGTGCCGCCGGGCTGCGCTCGTTCGCCACCCACGCCGGCGCCGACCGGACGGACCCGACGCCGCGGTCCGAGCGCCGTGCCGCCGCCCGGACGTCCTGGGACGCGACCGACGGTCTGGCGGTGACCCCGTCGGGACTGCACGTGCTCCGGATCGGCGACCCGCGCCTCCCGAGCCGACAGGCCGCACCCGCCGAGTGGACCGACGCCGTCGAACCGATCGCGCGGTTCTTCGACGTCGTCGTCGGGGACTGGGGGTCCCGGAGCCCGTTCGTCGACCTCGGCGCCGTGGCTGCCGACGCCCACGTCGTCGCCCTCGTCACCGGCCCCGACCGCCCCGCCATCGAGGAGGGCGTCGCGCACGCCGACGCCGTCCGGCGGCACGCGCCGGGCACGCGCGTCCTGGTCGTCCCGGTCGACGCCACGGGGGCTGGCCTCCGTGCAGCGCGCACCGCCGTCCGGTGGCCCGGGCACGCCGTCCACCCGATCCCGGGCGACCCGAGCGTCACCGGGGGCGGCGAACGCCCCACGGCCTCCCGGATCGCGCTCATCCACCTGACGGCAGCCCTGGTCGACGCCGCGGTCGACCGTCGCACCAGCCGCACGACCCCGGAGGCCGCCCGGTGAACCGCGTCGTGCACCGGCCCGCCCGGGTCTCCACCCCGCTCGTCCGTCCCGAGGCCGAGCAACTCGCCCCGCCACCGCAGCTCCCGGAGGGGCCGAGTGGCGGCCTCCCGCTGCAGTCGCTGCTGCCGGTCGTCGGTGCGATCTCGTCGGTCGTGATGATGGTCGTGCTCCGCGGCAACAACCCGGTGCTCATGGTCGTCGCCGCCCTGGTCTTCGTGGTCGCCCTCGTCGGCGGCCTCGGCATGGCGTTCACCCAGCGGGGCAACGCCGTGCGGAACCGGCGGACGCAGCGCGAGCGGTACCTCGACTACCTCGAGGAACTGCGCGGCGACCTGCGGACGCGCACGACCGCCGTCCGCGAACGTGCCGAGCACGTCGACCCCTCGCCCGACACCCTCCCCCGTCTCGTCGGCGACCCGGCACGCCTCTGGGAACGGCGGCGCACCCACGGCGACTTCCTGCGGGTCCGCATCGGATCAGGTGACGTGGGGTGGCTCGACCTCGCCGTGCCGCCGGACCAGAACCCGGTGCAACCGCTCGACCCGCTCATGCTCGCCGAGCTCGAGCAGGTCGCCGAACACTACGGCACCGTGCACGCCATGCCCATCGCGGTCCGACTCGACGACGCCGGGGACGTCTCGGTCGTCGGTGACCGCGACGCCGTGCTCGAGGTCGCGCGGGCACTCGTCGTGCAGCTCGCAGCGCTGCACGCCCCGGACGACCTCCACCTCGCCGCGGCGTTCCCGGCGGCGCACGCCGACGACTGGGACTGGTTCGACCTGCTCCCGCACGCACGGATGGACCGCACCTTCGACGGGCCGTTGCGTGCGCGCCGGGTCGCCGAGGACGTCCCGGCGCTCGCCCGCACGCTCGCCGGCGAGTTGGGCGAACGCGCCCGGACCGCCGCGATGTACCGGCGGTCCGGTGACTCGGCCAAGCGCAGCGACCTGCCGCGCCTGGTCGTGTTCGCGGACGAGCACGGCGTCGTCGCCGTTCCGCTCGCGCTCCCCGAGGGCGAGACCCGGCCGGAGGACCTCCGGATCACGGTCGTGCACCTCGTCGCCGACCGGCTGCACGAACCGTCGGACGTCCGGGTGCGGGTGACTGCGAGGTCCGACGCCCCGGGTACCGGCCGTGGCACGGGCGCCGGATCCGGTGCACGCACGACGCTCCTCGAGATCGTCGACGCCCGCGACGTCGAGGAGGGTGAGCCCGCACCGGTCCAGCTCGCCGTCTGCGACCCCGTCGCCCCGCCCCTCGTCACCGCCGTCGCACGAGCCCTCGCGCCCCTCCGCCTGTCCGCCGACACCGAGCAGCGTGCCGAGTCGTCGGCCGCCATCGGCGTCTCGGACCTGCTCGGGGTCGACGACGTCGCCACGATCGACCCGGACCGCACCTGGCGGCCCCGAGCCCCGCGGGACTTCCTGCGCGTGCCGATCGGTGTCGACGACTTCGGCGCCCCGCTGCTGCTCGACCTCAAGGAGTCGGCGCAGCTCGGCATGGGCCCGCACGGCATCTGCATCGGTGCGACCGGGTCCGGCAAGAGCGAGATGCTCCGCACCCTCGTGCTCGGCCTCGCGGTGTCGCACCCGCCGGAGGACCTCGCGATGATCCTCGTCGACTACAAGGGCGGTGCCGCGTTCGCCCCGTTCGCCCGCCTCCCGCACGTCGCGGGTCTCATCGACAACCTCGCCGACGACCCGCAGCTCACCCGGCGTGCTCGCGCGTCGATCGCCGGCGAGGTCCGACGGCGTCAGGAGATGCTGCGCGACGCCGGATCGGCGCCCTCCATCACGCACTACCGGGAGCTCCGGACCCAGCGACCGGACCTGCCGCCGATGCCGCACCTCGTGCTCGTCATCGACGAGTTCGGCGAGCTGCTCACCGCGGAACCCGAGTTCGTCGACCTGCTCCTCATGATCGGGCGCATCGGGCGATCGATCGGCGTGCACCTGCTGCTGTCGAGCCAGCGCATCGAAGCCGGCAAGCTCCGCGGCCTCGACACGTACCTGTCCTACCGGCTCGGCCTGCGCACGTTCTCCGAAGCCGAGAGCCAGGTCGTGCTCGACACGGGCGACGCGTTCCACCTGCCCGCGGTGCCCGGCTACGGCTACCTCAAGGTCGACACGAGCGTGTACACCCGGTTCCGATCCGGCTACGTGTCCGGCCCGGTCGAGGACGCCGCTCCCGTGTCGGCCGTCACCACGTCGTCCGCGGACGCCGCTCCCGAGCCGTTCGAGCTGCCCGTCTACAACACGCTGGCCGCCGAGGACGACGAACCCGGTGAGGTCACGCTCGAGGCACCCGACGTCGGGCGGAGCGTCGTCGACGAGGCCGTCGAACGCCTCGACCGCGGCGACCGCGACACCACGCCGGTGTGGTTGCCGCCGCTGCCGACGCGTCTGGCACTCGGCGCCGTCCTCGATCCGAACACCGTCTCCGACCCGACCGGGGTCACGGTGCCGATCGGCCTGCTCGACGACCCCGCGCGGCAGCGACAGCGACCGTGGATGCTCGACCTCACGCGGGGCGGCGGACACGTCGCTGTCATCGGAGCACCCGGCTCCGGCCGGACCACGTTCCTCCGCACGCTGGCCGCATCGATCGCGCTGACCACCACGCCCCGGCAGGTCAGCGTCTACGGGATGGACCTCGCCGGCGGCGGCCTCGGTCGCATCGAGGGCTTCCCGCACGTCGGCGGTGTCGCCACGCGTGCCGACCGGAACCGCCTGCTCCGGTTGGTCGAGGAGCTGCAGGCGATGATCCGTCTGCGCGAACGGGTGTTCCGCGACCACGGCATCGACTCACTCGCGATGCTCCGCACCCGGCACGCCGCCGGCCGTGTCCCCGAACTGGGATCGGCGGACGTGGTGCTCCTCGTCGACGGGTTCGGCGTGATGCGCACCGAGTTCGAGGAGCTCGAGGACGCCTTCGCCGACCTGCTCCAACGCGGCGGCAGCTTCGGCATCCACGTCGTCCTCGGGCTCACCCGGTGGAACGAACTCCGGCTCGCGAGCCAGCCACTGATCGGGCAGCGGTTCGAACTTCGCCTCAACGACCCGGCAGACTCCACGATCGCCCGCGCCGCCGCGGCGACCCTGAAGTCCGGCGAGCCCGGTCGTGTCCTCACCGACGGCGAGTTGTTCGGCCAGGTGGCCCTGCCGGTGCTCGACGACGTGGAGGACGGTGTGGTCGGCGACGAGCTCGGCGCCCTCGCCCAGCGGGTCGCCGACAGCTGGGGTGGTCCGGCTGCCGCGCCGATCCGCCTGCTCCCGGAGTCGTTCGACCCGGCCGAGCTCCCGGACCCGCTCGACACCCCGACGACGGTGCCGTTCGCGCTCCGCCAGGACACGATGGACTTCGTGGCCTTCGACCCCGCCGTCGACCAGCACCTGCTGGTGTTCGGCGACACGGCCAGCGGCAAGACCGCGCTCCTCCGGGGCCTGGCGGCCGGGTTCATGGACCGTTCGACGCCGGACGAACTCGTCCTCGCCTTCATGGACGTCCGCGGCAGCGCTGCAGCCGGGACGCCGGACGACTTCCTCGGCGGGCACGCGGCGAACGGCCGGGACGCCCGGGGGCTCGCCGCGGCCATCGCCGCGGAGCTCGAGCAGCGCGCAGCCGGCACGTCCACCGGACCACGGCCCCGCATCGTGGTGCTCGTCGACGACTACGACATCGTCGCCTCGGCGGGCACCGACCCGCTCGCGCCCCTCATGCCGTACCTGCCGTCGGCACGTGACCTCGGACTCCACGTCGTGCTCACGCGGCCCGTCGCCGGTGCCGCACGCGCGATGTACGACACCGTGATCCAGTCGATCCGCGACTCGGGTGCGACCGGGCTCGTGCTGAGCGGCGAACGGTCGGAGGGGCAGGTGTTCCCGAAGGTCTACGCGGAGCAGTTCCCGCCCGGCCGCGGGCGTCTCGTCCGACGCGGGACGCCCCCGCGCATCGTGCAGGTCGCCCACTTCCCCACGGCGACGACCGTCGCCCCGGCGCAGGCCGACCCCGCCGGTCAGACGACCGTGCTCGACCCGAAGGGAGCCGTCGATGCCCCGTGAGGTGACCATCCTGTCCGCTGCGGCTCCGTCGTCGCTCGCGCTGGTCGAGGCCGGAGCGCGGATCGCGCCGGATCTGCGGGTGCGAACGCTCGACCGCGTGGTCACCGAGATCGTCGACGACCGCGGGCGGGCCGTCCTGAGCGTCCAGATGCCCGAGCGTGTCGAGAACGCCGCCGAGATCGCACGACTCGCCCCGTGGGCGACGCTCGCCGCGCCCGTCTGGTGGACCGAGGCCTGGCTCCCGTGGGGGCCGACGGGTGAGGTCGGTGTGGCGATCGTCCAGGCCTTCGCAGCGTCGATCGACGCCCAGCTCCTCGTGGAGGACGGCGCGTGAGCACCACACCCCCGACCTCGGCTCCGCTGCCGCCCATGCCCGGCTCGCGGCGGGCAGCCGCGCAGCGCGCCCGGACCGTGCTCGTCGCCGGGGTCGCCGGCGGCACCGGGACGACGACGGTCGCGGCACTCCTCGCCGATGCGGTCGGTGGACGTCTCGGCGTGGTGGTCCAGGCGACGGACCACTCCGGTGGCGAGCTCGCCGCACGACTCCCCACCCTGCAACCGGCCACCTCACGCGTGACGGTGCACGACATGGGGGCGCACGTCGGCCCTGCCGCCGTGCTCGCGGCGACGCCGGAGAACTCCCTCGTCGTGGTCGGGCGGGCCACCGCCGACGGCGCGGCGGACGTCCGGGCAGCGCTCGCGTCCATCGCCGATGCTCCGGACCCGACCCTCATCGGGCGATCGGTCGTGGTGCTCGTGGACCGCGGCGCGGCGCACGATCCGGTGGACACCCGTCGGCTGAGCGACACAGGGGTCTCGGCGGTCCTCGTGCTGCGCGCCGACCGCGCTCTCGGCCGTCCCGGTCGGGTCCAGCTGGGAGCGATCAGCGACACCACGATCACGACGGTGTCCGGTCTGCTCACGGCCCTGGGCTGGTAGCCGCGACCGGTGGACGAACGGGAGGCCCGTCACCAGCTGGTGACGGGCCTCCCGTTCGTCGGTGCTGACGTCGTCAGGCGCGCGCGGACCGGATCCGCTCGGCGAACGCGGCGTGCAGCGGGTGCTCCGCAGCGAGACCGGTGATCTGCGTGGCCACGTCCGCGTCGGACGCGTCCGACGCCAGCAGAGCCTGCAGTTCGACGCTCTGCTCGTCGTCCGCGACGTCGAAGCGGAGCGCCGCACCCATCGCGTCCAGCAGCGCCGTCGGCTCCGTGCCGTCCTCGGCCAGCGCGGCGGCTGGCGAGACGAACCGCTCGTCGCGCGACAGCTTGCGGAGCGGCTGGCGGCCGACGCGGGTCACCGTGTCGGGCAGGTGCGGGTTCTCGAACCGGCCGATGATCGCCTGCACGTACGCGCGGTGCACCTCGGGGTCGAGCTCGTGCCGGCGGATGAGCAGGTCGCTCGTCTCGGCGAGCACGGACTCGAGCTCGGAGCGCACGGCGGGGATCGCGATGGCGTCCGAGATCTTGTCGGCCCCGGCGACGAAGCCGTGGTAGGCGACGGTGGCGTGGCCGGTGTTCACCGTGAAGAGCTTGCGCTCGATCGAAGCCGCGAGGCCGTCGACGTAGTGCGCGCCGGGGATCTCCGGCTCGTTCCCACCGAACGGCGTGCGGTCGATGGCCCACTCGTAGTAGGTCTCCACGGTCACGTCGAGTCCGCCGCCCTCGGGTTGCGCGGGCACGATGCGGTCGACGGCGGTGTTCGCGAAGACGGCCTTGGCCAGGGCGGCGTCGCGGCCGTCCTCGGGCAGGGCGGCGACGATGAACTCGCGCAGCCGGTCCGTGGCGTTCAGGGCGTTCTCGCACGCCATGACGGCGATCGGTGCGGCGTCCGCGTCACGGGCGACGAGCGCGCGGGCGATGACCGGGGCGATGAACTTCAGAACGTTCGGGCCGACGGCGCACGTGACGACCGCTGCGGTCGCGATCTCGGCGACCACGCCGTCCTCGTCGTGCGCGCTGTTCAGTGCGCGGAAGTTCGTGACCTCGTGGTCCTGGGCGCCGGCCCCGACCTCGTGCACGGTGTACGAGTCGGCTGCGGCCAGGGCGTCGATGAGCGGGGCGGCGACGTCGGCGAAGACGACCTCGTACCCGGCCTCGTGGAGCAGGAGCCCGACGAAGCCGCGGCCGATGTTGCCGGCGCCGAAGTGGACGGCGGTGCTGGTGCTCACTCGTTGACCTCGCCGAGGATCGACAGGATCGCCGCGGTGTCGGCCGCGTCCGTGAGCTTCTGGACCTCGTCCTCGTCGGAGAACACGATCGCGATCTTCGACAGGATGTCGAGGTGCTCGTTGTTCACGCCGGCGATGCCGACGACGAAGCGCACGGGGTTGCCGTCCCAGTCGATCGGGCTGGCGTAGCGGATGAACGACAGGGCGGACGACTTGATGGCGTCCTTCGCGTCGTTGGTGCCGTGCGGGATGGCGAGGAAGTTGCCCATGTAGGTGGACACGCTCTTCTCGCGCTCGAGCATCGCCGGGTAGTAGTCGGCCGTGACCGCGCCCGCAGCCTCGAGGATCTCGGCCGCCTCCTTCATCGCTTCCGACTTGGTCGGCGCGGTGTCCTCGGTGTGGATGCGGATCTGGCTCTCCTGCAGGACGGGCATCGGGGGTTCTCCTTGTGTTGAGGACGAGATGGAGGGGACGGGTCAGCCCCGTCCCCTCCGATACTGCACTTCGTTACTGGTTGTGGCGTTACTGGTTCTTCAGCTGCTCGACGACCTGGTCGTACTGCGGCGCGTTCATGAAGTTGCCGACCGACACGTGCTGCGCGTTCGGGTTCTTCTGCTTCGCGCGGTCCGTCAGCTCCTCCTGCGTGATGATCAGGTCCTCGTCACCGGACAGGTTCGCGATCGCCTTGTTGGAGACCGTGACCCCTTCGATGCCCGCCTTCTTGATCTTGTTGCGCAGGACGCTGGCGCCCATGGCGCTCGAGCCCATGCCGGCGTCGCAGGCGAAGACCAGGTTCTGGACCTTCGTCGCCGTCGCCGTGCTCGCCGAGCCGACGCCACCGAGGGAGGCCTCGGCCTCTTCCTCGTTGGCCGGGGAGTTGTTGCCGAGCAGACCGGCGGTCGCCGAGTTGACGTCACGGCCCTTGTTGGCCTGGAGCTTCGCCATGGCGGCGCTCATGTCACCGCCGCCGTTCGCCAGGTCGCGCTTGCGGCTGGCGAGGAGGAAGAAGGACGAGACCGCGAAGGACACCGCGGCGGAGAGGATGACCGACAGGATCACGCCGAGGAAGCTGTTGCGCTCCGTGGCGCCGAGCACCGCGAAGATCGATCCGGGCGACGCCGGGGCGACGAGGCCGGACTGGAACGCGACGTTCGTGGCGACACCCGTGGCACCACCGAGGATGACGGCGATGAACAGGATCGGCTTCTGCAGCACGTACGGGAAGTAGATCTCGTGGATGCCACCGAAGAACTGGATGATGATCGCGCCGGGAGCGGTCGAGCGGGCGATGCCGACACCGAAGAAGGTGAAGGCCAGCAGCAGACCGAGGCCGGGGCCGGGGTTCGCCTCGAGCAGGAACAGGATCGACTTGCCGGACTCGGCGACCTGCGCCGCGCCGAGCTGGTCGAGCACACCGTGGTTGATGGCGTTGTTCAGGAAGAAGACCTTCGCCGGCTCGATGATGACGCTGGCGAGCGGCAGGAGCGAGTGCTGCACGAGGAAGTCCACCGCGGAGCCGAGGCCCTCGGCGATGAGCTTGAACAGCGGCGCGAGCCAGAAGAACCCGATCATCGCGAGGACGAAGCCCAGGATGCCGGCCGCGTAGTTGTTCACGAGCATCTCGAAGCCGGGCTTGATCTTGCCGTCCCAGATCCGGTCGATCTGCTTGATCAGGTAGGCACCGAGCGGGCCACAGATCATCGCGCCGAGGATCATCGTGGTGCCGGAGGCCCCGATGATGACACCCATGGTCATGATCGACCCGACGACGGCACCGCGGGTGTCGTAGATCATCCGGCCGCCCTGGATGGCGATCGCGAGCGGGATCAGGTAGGTCAGGATCGGGCCGACGAGGCCGGGGTTGGCGACACCGGCCGTCTCACCGAACCCGCCGAGGACGCCGACGGGCGTCCACCCGGTCTCGATGAAGAAGGCCGTGATGATGCCCCACGCGATGAAGATCGCGATGTTGGGCATGACCATGCCGGAGAGGAACGTGCCGAACTTCTGAACGGCGACGCGTGCGCCGCCCCGCGACTTCGCGGGTGCGTCGGGCGCTGCAACGGACGACGTTGTCATGTGCGGTGACTTTCTGTGTGGTGGAGCTGCTGCGTGGTGATGGGAGGGGTGGTGCTGGGGTGGCGGCTCAGGCGGCGTGCGTCGCGGCCGCGGCAGCGGACTTCGCGGCCGCCGCCGTGCTCGCGGCGAGTGCCGCCGTCGCCATCTCGCGGGCCTGTTCGAGCGTGTAGCGACCGAGTTCGGCGCGCACGTCGGCCAGGGCCGCGGGGGTCATGGAGAGGGTGGTGGCGCCGAGACCGACCAGGACGACGGCGAGCAGCGGGTCGGCTGCTGCCTCACCGCAGATCCCGACGGCCTTGCCGGCGGTCGCCCCCGCGGTGCCGAGCTGCGCGACGAGGCGCAGGACGGCGGGGTGCCACGGGTCCTGGTAGGACGCGACGGTGCCGAGCATGCGGTCGGCAGCCATCGTGTACTGGGTCAGGTCGTTCGTGCCGATCGACACGAAGTCGGCGTTCTGGAACACCTGCTCGGCCATCAGCGCGAGCGACGGCACCTCGGCCATGACACCGGCGGTGCGGATGCCGAGTTCGCGGGCCAGGGTGACGAAGTACTCGGTCTCCTCGGCGTCGGCGACCATCGGGGCCATGACCCACAGGTCGGCCTCGGTCGCGGCGTCGGCCTGCGCGAGCGCGGTGAGCTGGTCGCGCAGGACCTCGGGGTGGTTCCGCAGGGCACGCAGGCCGCGGCGTCCGAGGGCCGGGTTCTCCTCGTCCTTGTCGGTGAGGAACGGCAGGGGCTTGTCGGCGCCGGCGTCGAGCGCGCGCACGACCACCTTCTTGCCGGGGAACGCCGCGAGGAGCTGGCGGTACGACTCGGTCTGCTCGTCGACCGTGGGGGCCTTCGGCGAGTCGAGGAAGAGGAACTCGGTGCGGAAGAGCCCCACGCCCTCCGCACCGAGAGCAACGGCGCCGGCGGCGTCGGCGGGGCTGCCGAGGTTCGCGAGCAGGGGCACGACGTGGCCGTCGGCGAGGGCACCGGCGGTGAGCGGCGCCGCTGCGGCGGCGAGACGCTCGGCGATGCGGCGCTCGACGTCGGCGACCAGTGCGGCGTCGGGGTCGGTCACGACCGTGCCGGCAATGGCGTCCACGACGACGGACTGGCCGTCGGCCAGGTCGTCGGCACCGGTCACACCGACGATGGCGGTGATGCCCTTGGCACGGGCGAGGATCGCGGTGTGCGAGGTCGGGCCGCCGTCACGGGTGACGAGCGCCAGGACCTTCTCGAGGTCGAGCAGCGCGGTGTCCGCCGGGGCGAGGTCACGGGCGACGAGGACGAAGGGGGTGTCCGACTCGGGGACACCGGGGGCGTGCACGCCGCGGAGCTTGGCGATGATGCGCTGCGCGACGTCGTCGAGGTCGGCCGCGCGCTCCCCCATGTAGCCGCCCATCCCGACGAGCAGGTCGCGGAACTGGGCGAACGCCTCGTACACGGCGCGCTCGGCGTTGGTGCCGCCGTCGATGCGGGTGTGCACGTCGTCGAGGAGCGTCGGGTCCTGCGCCATGAGCGCCTGGGCCTCGAGCACGGCCTGGGCGTCGCCACCGGCGAGCTGTCCGCGCTTGTTGAGGTCGTCCGCCACGGCGGCCAGTGCGTCGTGCACGGCCTGCTTCGCGTCGTCGGCCGAACCCACCAGGGCGTCCTTCGACGGTTCGCCGAGCGGGTCGGCCATCCGGAGCACGGGGCCGTGGGCAACGCCACGGCCGACGCCGGTGCCGAGCAGTTCGGACATTCGAGACTCCTTCATCTCACACGCGCTTGCGGTGGGGTGGATCGTTCGGTGCACACGACACGGGAACAGACCACGCCCGTGCGGCTGAGCAGCACACTACCCCGCATCGCGTTGACAAACAAACACATCCGGGGATAAAAATGCAGAAACAGATGCCCGTTTGCGTCTGACGGATCGAACGCAGGGGACGACATCGCGGATGCCGTGCCCGAGCGTGTCCGTTCCGTTCCGACCCGAGACGACGAGGTCCGATGTACGCACCAGAACGCCACCAGCGCATCGTCGAGCAGGCGCGCGCGCAAGGCCGGGTGGACGTCAAGGACCTGGCCGAGTTGCTCGCCGTCACGCCCGAGACCATCCGCCGCGACCTGACGAGCCTCGAGCGCCGCGGGCTCGTCCGTCGCGCGCACGGCGGCGCGATCCCCGTCGAGCGGATCACCCTGCACCCCGGTGTCGGCGACCGCGGCGGCATCAACCAGACCGAGAAGATGGTCATCGCCGAGGCCGCCCTGGCGGAACTGCCCGAGAACGGCTCGATCATGATCGACGCCGGCACCTCGACCATCTGCCTGGCCGAGCTGCTGCCGACCGACCGCGGGCTGACCGTCGTCACGCACTCGCTCCCCGTCGCCACCGCCGTCGCGAACCGCCCGGGCATCGACCTGCACCTGCTCGGCGGCAACATCCGCAGCGACTCCCTGGCCGGCGTCGGCACCTGGACGCACCAGCTCATCGGCATGGTCAGCGTCGACGTCGCCTTCATCAGCATCAACGGCATCACGCCGGAGCGCGGCCTGACGACCCACAACATGGCCGAGGCCGCCGTGAAGAGCGCGATGATCAAGTCCGCACGACGGAGCATCCTGCTCGCCGACCACACCAAGTTCGGCCGCGAGGAGTTCGGTCGCGTCGCCCCGCTCGCCGCGATCGACACGATCATCACCGACCCCGCCGTCAACCTCGACCTGGTCCGCGAGGTCGAGGCCGCCGGTACCGAGGTCTTCTGGCCCGGCCGACCCTGACCGCGCCCCGTTCCCGCCCACCCAGCGCTCGCTAGCATGAGCCAACCACCCATCGACAGGAGTACATCGATGTCCGAAGCCACCCGCACCGTGACCGTCGCCAGCGCATCCGGCCTGCACGCTCGCCCCGCATCCCTCTTCGTCCAGACCGTGACGGCGTCGGGGCACCAGGTCACGATCGCCAAGGGCGACAAGTCCGGGAACGCCGGCAGCATCCTCGCCCTGCTCGGGCTCGGCATCGAGAACGGCGACGAGGTCACCCTCACCGTGTCGGGCGACGACGCCGAGACCACGGCGGACAGCCTGGTCGAGTTCCTGAAGACGGACCACGACGCGGCCTGATCGCGCAGGTCGCGTCCTGCACGCGACCACAGAGCGGACGGGAGGCACGGTGCCAGCTGGCACCGTGCCTCCCGTGCGTCCGTGGGGGCGTCCAGGGCTGTCGGCACCCGCCGATAAGGTGTTCTGCATGACACGCCTGCGCCTCGCATCCGTCAACGTGAACGGCGTCCGCGCCGCCTTCCGCAAGGGCATGGGCGACTGGCTCGCCACCCGCGACGTCGACGTGCTGGCCCTGCAGGAGGTGCGCGCGTCGAGCGACGACCTGGCGGCGCTGCTCGGGGACGAGTGGGACATCGTGCACGACCCGGCGACCGCGAAGGGCCGGGCCGGCGTCGCGATCGCATCTCGACACTCCGCTCAGATCCACCGCGTCGCGCTCGGCCCGGACGACTTCGACTCGGCCGGCCGCTGGCTCGAGGCCGACTACGAGATCGGCGGGACGACCGTCACGGTGGTCTCGACGTACGTGCACTCGGGCGAGGTCGACACCCCCAAGCAGGACGAGAAGTGGAAGTTCCTCGACGCGATGACCGAGCGGCTGCCGAAGCTCCGCGAGCACAACCCGCTCGCGGTCGTCGTCGGTGACCTCAACGTCGGGCACGACGAGCGCGACATCAAGAACTGGAAGGGCAACGTCAAGCGAGCCGGCTTCCTGCCGCGCGAGCGCGCCTACTTCTCGCGGTTCTTCGGCGCCGACGGCGAACCTGTCGAGGGTGCCGACGGCTCCACGGGCCCCGGGCTCGGTTGGGTCGACGTGGGCCGCGCCCAGGCCGGCGACGTCGACGGCCCGTACACGTGGTGGTCGTGGCGCGGTCAGGCGTTCGACAACGACACCGGCTGGCGCATCGACTACCAGATGGCGACGCCCGACCTGGCCGCCAAGGTCACGGAGTACACGGTGGACCGCGCCGCGGCGTACGACCAGCGATGGTCCGACCACGCCCCCGTGGTCGTCGACTACGAACTCTGACCCCTCTTCTCTCGCTTCACCTGACGCACCGGAGCACCACCATGACCAAGACCCGCATCTTCTCGGGCATCCAGCCGTCCGCCGGATCGCTGCACCTCGGCAACTACGTCGGGGCGCTCATGCAGTGGAGGACCCTGCTCGACGACCACGACGCGATCTACTGCGTCGTCGACATGCACGCGATCACCTCACCCCAGGACCCCGCCGAGCTCCGCGCGAACACCCGGGCCACCGCTGCGCAGTACATCGCGTCGGGCATCGACCCGTCCAGGGCGACGCTGTTCGTGCAGTCGCACGTGCCCGCGCACGCCGAGCTCGCCTGGGTGCTGAACACGCTGACGGGCTTCGGCGAGGCGAGCCGGATGACCCAGTTCAAGGACAAGTCGGCACGCCAGGGCGCCGAGGCCGCGTCGGTCGGGCTCTTCACGTACCCGATCCTGATGGCCGCGGACATCCTGCTGTACGACACCAGGGTCGTGCCGGTGGGCGACGACCAGCGACAGCACGTCGAGCTGACGCGCGACCTGGCCGGACGTTTCAACTCGCGGTTCGGTGACACGTTCGTCACGCCCGAGGCACGGATCCTGACCGAGACCGCGCGCATCTACGACCTGCAGGACCCGACCAGCAAGATGAGCAAGTCCGCAGCGTCGGACAACGGCCTCATCCGACTGCTCGACGACCCGAAGCGCACCGCGAAGAAGATCAAGTCGGCCGTCACCGACGCCGAGCGCGAGATCCGGGCCGACCGTCAGGCCAAGCCCGGTGTGACGAACCTGCTGTCGATCCTGTCGGCGTTCACCGGCACCTCGATCGCCGCGCTCGAGGAATCGTTCGCCGGCAAGGGCTACGGCGACCTGAAGGGCGAGGTCGCCGACGCCGTCGTGGCCGAGCTCGAACCGGTCCGCGCCCGGACGCTCGAACTGCTCGACGACCCGGCGGAGCTCGACCGGCTGCTCGCCGTCGGCGCCGACCGCGCCGAGTCGATCGCGCAGGAGACCCTGGCCCGCGTCTACGACCGCATCGGGTTCGTCCCGCGGTCGCGCGGCTGACCGTGCAGCCCGTCACGCTCGAGTCGGCGCGGGTCCGGCTCGACCTGCCCACCCGTGCCGACACCGCGGCGATCACCGAGGCCTGTCAGGACCCGGAGATCGTCCGGTGGACCACGGTCCCGACGCCGTACCGCGAGCAGGACGCCCGGACCTTCGTCGACGCCCTGGTCGGACCGGGGTGGGCCTCGGACCGCGAGTACACGTGGGCGATCCGACCGGCCGGTTCGACGTGGCTCGCGGGCATCATCAGCTACCGCACCGCCGGTCGTGACCTCGGGTTCTGGCTCGCACCGTCCGCGCGCGGTGCCGGACTCATGCACGACGCCGTCCGGCTCGTGGTCGACCAGGCGTTCGAGCAGGGCGCGCCGGACGTCTACTGGGAGTGCTACCAGGGCAACACGGCCTCGGCGGCGGTCGCCCGTGCGGCCGGGTTCTCGTACACCGGCCTCGGCGCAGCCCGGGTGCCCGACCGGGACGGCGGCCCGACCACGGCGTGGACCGCACTGCGACGCGCCGACGGCACTCCCGCCTCCGAGCTCCCCTGGCCCAGCGCCTGAACGCGCTCACAACCGTGGTGACGTGTCACCCAACCGCCGCCGGTAGGCTCGGCCCGTGAGCGACACGGCACGACCCACCGAGGTCCGGGCGATGCGCCGCGGGCTCGAACTCGCGGCCCTCGGGCCCGTCGTCGGCGACCACGCCCGCGTCGGCGCCGTGATCCTCTCCCCCACCGGCGAGGTCCTCGCCGAGGGGTGGCACAAGGGCGCCGGCACCCCGCACGCCGAGGTCGACGCGATGGCCAAGGTCGATCCGGCACTGCTGCGCGGCGCGACGGCGGTCGTGACCCTCGAACCGTGCAACCACGTCGGCCGGACCGGGCCGTGCGCCGTGGCACTGCTCGACGCCGGGATCGCCCGGGTCGTGTACGCGATCGACGATCCCGGAGCCGACGTGCACGGCGGCGCCGACCGACTCCGCGCCGCCGGGGTCCAGGTCGTCTCCGGGGTCCTGGCCGACCAGGCCGAGGCGTTCCTCGAACGGTGGCTGCTCTCGGTCCGGCTCGGCCGACCGTGGGTCACCGTGAAGTGGGCGTCCAGCCTGGACGGGCGCGCCGCCGCTGCCGACGGCACGAGCAAGTGGATCACCGGCGCCGCCGCACGGCAGCACGTCCACGAACAGCGTGCCGCCCACGACGCGATCCTCGTCGGCACCGGCACCGTCCTGGCCGACGACCCGAGCCTGACCGCCCGCGGGGACGCCGGCGAACTGCTCGCCGACCAGCCGCTCGCCGTGGTGCTCGGTGACCGCCCGGTGCCGGCCGACGCCGCGGTCCGTCGGCACCCGCGCGGGCTCGTCACCTTGCCCGGACACGACCTGGCCGCCTCACTCGGTGCCCTGCGCGGGCACGGCGTGCACTCGGTGTTCGTCGAGGGTGGTCCCACGGTCGCCTCGGCGCTCATCGCCGCCGGACTCGTCGACGAGTACCTGGTGTACCTCGCCCCGGTGCTGCTCGGCGGACCCCGTGTCGCCCTCGACGACCTGGGGGTGGGAAGCATCTCAGATCGTCGGCGGTTGGACGTACTATCGACCACCAGCCTCGGCCCCGACCTGCTGGTCCGAGCCCGACCGCACCGTCCGCAGCACCAGCAGCAGCAGCAGCACGACGCGACACCCGGGCTCGGGAACGACGGGCCCACGAACGACCGGAGCACCCCATGACCGATGCGCTGACCTCCCCCACGCCGGGGAGCCCGGTCAAGTTCGAGGTGTCCACGAACGTGCCGACCACCCACGGCACCTTCCAGATGCGCGCCTACCGCGACCTCGTGACGAGCGCCGAGCACGTCGCGATCATCGGCACCCTGCCGGACGGCTCGATGCCCACCGACGGGGCACTCGTCCGGGTGCACTCCGAGTGCCTGACCGGTGAGGCCTTCGGGTCGCTGAAGTGCGAGTGCGGCCCCCAGCTCGACGCCGCGCTCGACACGATCGCAGCCGAGGGCGGCGTGGTCGTCTACCTGCGCGGGCAAGAGGGCCGCGGCATCGGCCTCATCAACAAGCTCAAGGCCTACCGCCTGCAAGAGGACGGTCTCGACACCCTCGACGCCAACCTCGCGCTCGGCCTGCCCGCCGACTCCCGCGCCTACGGCGGCGCCGCGGGCATCCTCGCCGACCTCGGCATCACCCGCGTCCGGCTGCTGTCGAACAACCCGGAGAAGCGCCGCCAGCTCGAGGAGCACGGCATCACCGTCGACTCCCTCGTGCCGCTGGTCGTCGGCGTCTCGGCGCAGAACGCCGGGTACCTCGACACCAAGCGCGACCGGATGGGCCACCAGCTGCCCGAGCACCTCGAAGCGGGAGCCGGCGCGGGCGCCTGAGCGCGCGCAGGCGACGGAGCTGCAGCCAGCCGACTCTGGGCTGATTCGCAGGCAGACGACATCTGTCGTATGATCGGGCTTCCGTCACAAGCGGTCCCCCCTCAGCCGAACGCACCCGATCGGTGCCCGCGCCACCCCGCGCGAACCGATCGGTGTCCGCCGTTTCGGATCCTCGTGCTCCCCGTCGGGAGCACGCAGCACGGAAGACCCCGCCCTGTCATGACCGCCGCCCCGGCACCCGCAACCCCCACCTCCGCTCCGGCGCCCGCCGGCAACCCGCGCTCCCGCGTCGTCATCGCGAGCCTCGTCGGCACGTCGATCGAGTTCTACGACTTCTACGTCTACGCGACCGCCGCGGTGCTCGTCTTCCCGACGCTGTTCTTCCCGAACGAGGACCCGACGGCCTCGCAGCTGTCGTCCTTCGTCACGTTCGCCCTGGCGTTCTTCGCCCGGCCGGTCGGGTCGATCATCTTCGGGCACTTCGGCGACCGGATCGGCCGCAAGACCACCCTCGTCGCGTCGCTGCTCGTGATGGGCACCGCCACGTTCCTGATCGGCTGCCTGCCGACGTTCGACACCATCGGGGTCTGGGCCCCGATCCTGCTCGCCGTGATGCGCTTCGCCCAGGGCGTCGGGCTCGGCGGCGAGTGGTCAGGCGCGGCCTTGCTCGCGACCGAGAACGCGCCGAAGGGCAAGCGCGGCGTGTTCGGCTCGATGCCGCAGCTCGGTGCCCCGATCGGCTTCCTGCTCGCCAACGGCCTGTTCATCGCCATCAACGCGGCGATGCCCGCCGGCGCCGACGGCACCCCGAACGCCGACTTCCAGGCATGGGGCTGGCGCATCCCGTTCCTGCTGTCCGCCGTGCTCGTCATCATCGGCCTCTACGTGCGCTTCAAGCTCGTCGAGTCGCCGGTGTTCCGCGGTGTGCAGGAGTCCGGCACGGTCGCGAAGGTCCCGCTCGGCCGGGTGTTCCGCACCTCGTGGCGGGCCGTCATCGTCGGCACCTTCGGCATGGTCGCCACGTACGTGCTCTTCTACTTCATGACGACGTTCACCCTGTCGTACGGCACCACCGGCGCCGAGGCGAGCGCACTCGTCCCGAAGGTCGGACTCGGCTACACCCGTGGCGAGTTCCTGACGCTGCTCATGATCGGCGTCGTGTTCTTCGGTATCTTCACCCCGATCGCCGGACTGCTCGCCGACAGGTTCGGCCGCCGCAAGACCCTCATCCCGACCACCATCGGCATCGCGCTGTTCGGCCTGACGTTCCAGTTCTGGTTCGCGGCGTCGAGTGGGCCGATCACCGTGGTGACGTTCCTCATCGTCGGGCTCTCGCTGATGGGGCTGACCTTCGGTCCGATGGGTGCGCTGCTGCCCGAGCTGTTCCCGACGAACGTCCGCTACACCGGCTCGGCCATCGCGTACAACGTCGCGTCGATCCTCGGTGCGTCACTCGCCCCGACCATCGCATTGGCACTCTGGAAGCCGGACGGCGACATCTTCCTGGTCGGCCTGTACCTGACGATCGCCGCGGTCGTGACGCTGGTCGCGCTGCTCTTCGTGCGCGAGACCAAGTCGAAGGACATCGCCGACGCCTGATCGCCGACCACCTGACGGACGGGAGGCCCGGTGCCAGCTGGCGCCGGGCCTCCCGTCCGTCGTCTGCCCGGTCAGAACGCCTTGCCCGGGTTCAGGGTCCCCGCCGGGTCGAGCGCGTCC